>JBAVML010000301.1:0-1967 GCA_049690035.1 Chthoniobacteraceae bacterium | reverse complement strand
TCGTCGCAGTTCCGTGGCCTCGGCCTCGATCTCCTTGAGCCGCTCCTTGGCGTGCTCCTCGGTTTCCTCGGCCAGCTGCCGGGCCGCGAGCTCGAGCTGCACGAGCCGTCGCTGCACCTCGTCGATCTCGCTGGGGACGCTCTGCAGTTCCATCGCGATCCGGCTCGTAGCCTCGTCCATGAGGTCGATGGCCTTGTCGGGCAGGAAGCGGTCGGCGATGTAGCGGTGGGAAAGCTCGGCCGCCGCCACGAGGGCGGAGTCCTTGATCTTCACCCCCTTGTGATGCGCCTCGTACCGCGGCTTGAGGCCGCGGAGGATCGCGATCGTGTCCTCCACGCTCGGCTCGCCGACGAACACGGGCTGGAACCGCCGCTCGAGCGCCGCGTCCTTCTCGATGTGCTTGCGATATTCGTCGAGCGTGGTCGCCCCGATGCAGCGCAGCTCGCCGCGGGCGAGCGCCGGCTTGAGCAGGTTCGCCGCGTCGGAGCCCCCCTCGGCCGCTCCGGCGCCGATCACGGTGTGGAGCTCGTCGATGAAGAGCACGACGTTCCCCGCCGCGGCCTCGACCTCGCGGAGGATGGCCTTGAGGCGGTCCTCGAACTCGCCGCGGTATTTGGTGCCGGCGATGAGGGCTCCGAGGTCGAGCGCCACGACGCTGCGCCCCTTGAGCGTCTCGGGCACGTCGGCCTGCACGATGCGCAGGGCGAGCCCCTCGGCGATCGCCGTCTTGCCCACGCCCGGCTCACCGATGAGCACCGGGTTGTTCTTCGTGCGGCGTGAGAGGACCTGGATCACGCGGCGGATCTCGGCGTCGCGGCCGATCACCGGGTCGAGCTTGCCCTGGCTCGCCCGCTTCGTGAGATCGATGCCGTATTTTTCGAGCGCCTGGAACTTCTCCTCCGGATTCTGGTCGGTGACCCGCGACTGGCCGCGCACGGCCTGCAGCCCCGCGAGCAGCTCCTTCTCGCCGATCGCCGCCAGCTGGAGCAGGTTCCTCGCCTTGGAGGGCACCTTCACGAGCGCCAGCAGCAGGTGGTCCGTCGAGACGAACTCGTCCTTCATCTGGTGCGACTCGGTGGTCGCGGTCTCGAAGACCTTCGTCAGCTCCTGGTCGGGCTGCGGCTGCGCGCCGCCGCTCACCTTGGGCAGGTGCGAGAGTTCGGCCTCCACGATCCGCTCGAGGTGGCCGCGGTCGGTCCCGATCTTCTCGAGGAGCGGCCGGACGATGCCCTCGCGCTCACCGAAGAGCGCCTGGAGCAGGTGCACCGGCGTCACCTGCGGATTGCCGCGGGTCGCCGCCAGTTCGACGGCGGCCTGCACCGCCTCCTGCGCCTTGATCGTGAACTTGTCGAATCGGAACGCCATGGGTCACTCCCTCGCCACGCAGACGCCCGCGCGATCACCCGCGGATCCGTATTACCCCTTCACTTCGAACTCGGCGTCGATCGCGTCGTCGGGCCCCTTGCCTGCGCCCGCGCCGGCCGAGGCGGTGGTCTCGGGCCCGGCACCGCCCCGCTGGGCGGTCGCCTCGTAGAGCACCTTCGAGAGGGCGTGGGCCGCCTGTTCGAGGGCCCCGTGCGCCGAGTTGATGGCGTCGACGTCCTCGCCCTTGGCCGTCTCACGGGCCTTCGCGATCGCCGCCTCGAGCGGTGCCTTGTCGGCGCCGGACAGCTTGGCGTCGTTCTCCTTGACGAGCTTCTCCGTCTGGAAGCAGAGCGTCTCGGCCTTGTTGCGGGCCTCCGCCACGCGGAACTTCCGCTTGTCCTCGTCGGCGTGCGCCTCGGCGTCCCTCCGCATCCGCTCGATCTCGGCCTCGTTCAGCCCGCTCGACTGCTCGATCTTGACCGTCTGCTCCTTGTTGGACCCGAGGTCCTTGGCGCTGACGTTCAGGATGCCGTTGGCGTCGATGTCGAACTTCACCTCGATCTGCGGCGTGCCCCGCGCGGACGGCGGGATGCCCTCGAGGT
>JBAVML010000300.1:0-7681 GCA_049690035.1 Chthoniobacteraceae bacterium | reverse complement strand
GGCCGGCTTGGTGGACGACGGCGCTGGGTTTTTCTGGGGGACCACCACCGGAGGCGGCGCGAACAACTACGGGACGATCTTCAAAATCGACGCTAGCACGGAGGCACTCACCACAGTGGTGTCATTTACCGGCGTCGGAGGGAGCAAGACCGGAGCCTTTCCCTTCGCCGCGCTGGTTAGCGATGGCTCGGGGTGGTTGTGGGGCACTACCCGGCAGGGCGGCGCGTCCAACCACGGCACCATCTTCAAAATCAACGCGAGTACTTTGGAGTTCATGACGCAGGTTCAGTTCACCGGCACGGCCGGGATCTCCAAGGGCGACTCCCCTTTTGCCTCGCTCGCGAACGACGGTAACGGCTCCGTCTGGGGAACCACCCCAAACGGCGGAGCGAACGACAAGGGGACAATCTTCAAAGTCAACATCGGCACCGGGGATCTCACCACGCTGGTGGAGTTCGCCGGCAACGGAGTCGGCGACAAGGGCTTCTACCCGTTTGGCGGGCTCGCAGGTGACGGGGCCGGCTATTTTTGGGGAACGACCTATGGTTCCGGCGGCGCTCTGCCGCCGAGCTACGGCACGATTTTCAAGATCGACGCGGCCACCGGCGCGCTGACGACGTTGGTCGAGTTCACCGGCAACGGCGCCAGCAACAAAGGCAGCTACCCGTACTCCGGGTTGGTGAGCGACGGTGCGGGTACTTTCTACGGAACGACTTCTTATGGAGGCGCGAATGACCTTGGGACAGTCTTCAAGGTCAGTGCAGATACGGGAGCGCTCACGACCTTGGCCGAGTTCTCGGGCAACGGCGCCAACAACAAGGGGGCCTACCCCGAGGCGGGCTTGGTCGGCAATGGCCCGGGCTCCTTCCTCGGAACTACCTTCCAAGGTGGGGCTGGAAATTTCGGAACGGTGTTCAAGGTCAATGCCAGCACCGGCGTCGTCACCACGCTCGTCGAGCTTTCCGGGACGGGCTCGCAAGCGAATAGCGGCTCGAATCTCGCCTACGGCTCCCTCGTGAAAGCCGGTGATGGCAACGTCTATGGAACCAGCGTGAACGGTGGTCTGGGTGGAGGTGGCACGGTGTTCCGCGTGCGGCTGCCCAAACCGGTCACCCTGCCTGCGAGCGCACTCACCGACACCGCAGCGACCCTCAACGCGTCGGTCAACCCGAACGGCGACGGTGCGGCCACGTGCAGCTTCCTCCTCGGCACCGACCCCGCCTTGGCTGGGGCGACCCTCGTGAGCGCTGGCGTGGTGGCAAACGGAAGCACTGCCGCGCCGGTATCAGCCGCCGTCGTCGGCCTGTCCCCGACAACGACCTACTACTACTGCGCGCAGGCGGGGAACGCAGGCAACCCGGTGCCTCAACTCGGGGCCATCGCGACCTTCACCACCCCAGCGTCCGACACCATTCCGCCGCAGATCACGAACGTGCCTGCTAACCTGACGGTGGTGGCGACGAGCGCCAGCGGCGCCGTGGTCAACTACACGCCGCCGAATGCTGCCGATAACGTGGGCGTGACTTCCTTCACCACCTCCAAGGCGAGCGGGGATCTTTTTCCGGTGGGCCTGACGACGGTGACTTTCACCGCCCAGGACGCGGCGGGAAATACCGCCGTTGCGAGCTTCACGGTGACAGTATTGACCGCACTGCAAGCGTGGCGGCAGACTTATTTTGGAATCACCACGGATACAGGCAACGCGGCGGATGCGTTCGACTTTGACCACGATGGTCTCGCCAACCTAGTGGAGTATGCCTTCGGTCTCGACCCGACGCTGCGCAGTTCCAATCAACTCCCACCCGCCCAGAGAGTCGGGAATAACTACGTCACCAGCTTCACCCAGCCTGGCGGGGTCAGCGGCGTCACCTACAGCGCGGAATGGAGCGCGACGATGCAGCCACTCGACTGGCATGCGATCCCGGACACCGGTCTCGCGCCGCAGCACATTTTCAGCGTTCCCATCGGAACGAATCCGCGCCTCTTTGTGCGGCTGAAGGTGATGAACCCTTAAAGCGCGCGCTCCATTTGATCGAGAGCGCGACGGCGAGATCGCGCAATCAATGGTGCTGTCGGCGGCGCTCGAGCAACGCCTGCCATTTGCCGACGAGACGGCGAAGACCAGCGTCGAGCGGGAGCGCGAGCATCTCCACGGGCGAAAACCAGCGCAGCTCGTGGCTTTCGTCGCTTAGTTTCGGCACCGCGTCTTCCGGCGCGATGAGGACGAAGCGGACGTCGTAGTGTTCGTGCGGCGGTTCACCGCGCTTTGGGTTTTCCGGGATGGCGTGAATATCGAGATCGAACGGCCGGCGCGACGTGACGATCAAGCCGTCGATGCCCGATTCCTCCGCCGCTTCGCGCAGCGCGACCCGCAGCACATCTTCGTCACCGTCGCAGTGGCCGCCGAATTGCAGCCAGCGATCTAGAAATCGGTGATGATGCAGCAAGGCGCGCGAGCCGTCCGCACTCACCACCAGCGCGCTACCGGTGAAGTGGCCGGGAAAACACCCACGCTCGAAACAATCCGGCGCGCCATCGAGCAGCGCGAGCATGCGTTCTCGATGCAGGAGCTCGTCAGAGTTGGCGAGATCAAGGTCTTCGAGTTGCTGGCGGAGTGCGAGGCGCGACATAAACGCGCGACTGTATCAGGCGCGGCTAGACCTTCGCGCTCGAATATTCCCAGCCCTTGCGGTAGGCGGCGCGCTTGATGAACTTCGCGGCCTCGGGCATGCCGACGACTTCGAGTTTGCCGGAGTTCCATTCCAGGCGCTTGCCCGCCATCCGCATGGCGAGCCCGCCGACGAGCGTCAGCTCCGTGAGCGGCACCGAGTAGTCGAACTGCGACATGAATGGAAACGGCTTCCCGTTCTTGATCGCCAGCGTCCATTCCTCCTGCGGCGCGCCGGCTTTCGGGCTGCGCTCCAGCGTCTTCGCGGGCGGGTTCGCCATCACGGCCTCGCGCCGCGCCTTTGGCCAGATTTGCGGGTTCTTCGCTTGATCGCCCGGATTGAAAATCACGCCTTCGCTTCCGACGATGAACCACCCGCCGATCGGCATCTTGCCGTCCTTTTTTGGGTCCTTGTTTGCGAAGGCTTCCACCTGATCGATCGCCGCCGGCAATTCCGGCATGTACTGCGTGCCGTCCGGCTTCTTGCCTTCGTACCATGTGAGCGTCACATCGCCGTGTCCCTTCACGTTCGGAAATTCCATCTTCACGATCGCGCCCGTCGGCCACGCGATGTCCGTGATGTCATCGACCTTCGTCGCCGTGATGAACTTCGGCACGCCGAGATCGAGCGACCACGACGGCGCATCGATGAGATGGCAGCCCATGTCGCCAAACGCGCCCGCGCCCCACTCGAGAAAGCCACGCCATTTGAACGGATGAATGTCCGGCGAATACGCGTGATCCGGCGTCGCCGCGAGCCACTGCTGCCAGTCGAGATTTGCCGGAATTTCGCCCGACTTGAACGACACCGAATTGCCCTGCGGCCAGATCGGCCGGTTCGTCCACACGTGAACTTCCTTCACTTTGCCGATCACGCCCGCGGCGATCCATTCCTTCACCACACGGTTGTCGTCGTAGGTGTGCCCTTGATTTCCCATCTGCGTGATCACGCCCTTTTTCTTCGCCGCGAGATGCAACTCACGCGCTTCCCAAAGCGTGTTGACCAGCGGCTTCTGCACGCACACATGTTTGCCGAGCGCGATGGCGTGCATGGCGGCAGGAAAGTGCGCGTGATCCGGTGTCGAGACCGTCACCGCTTCGATCGACTTCACCTCGTCGAGCATCTTGCGAAAATCGGTGTAAGTCTTCGCGTTCGGGAATTTCGCCGCGGCCTTCGCGAGATTGTTCGCATCCACATCGCAGAGCGCGACCACTTCGTTTTCCTTCGATGAGCCTTCGAGATCCGAAGCGCCCTTGCCGCCGCAACCGATCGCCGCGACGCCGAGTTTGCGCCCCGCCGGCGTGTCATCGGCGCGGAGCAGGAGGTTGGGAAAAATGATGCCGCCGGCGCTAGTGACGGCGAGGCCTTTGATAAAGGAACGGCGGGAGGTGCGAAACGAGTTTGGATTCATGGGTTGGGGGTATCGAAATCTGCAGCGGTGGCTGCGCTTTGGGAAGACCGAAGACGACCGACGAGCTTAGGAGCCGAGTTGTCCGCTACTCCTTTTCGATCAGCCAGATGTTTTTGAAGAACACCGGGTTGCCGTGATTCTGGAGCTGGATCGGGCCAGCCTCCGGCCCCTCCGGGCGGCCCGCGGAGGCCGTCGCCTTCGGCACTTCCACGTGATCGTGAATGAGCACGCCATTGTGCCGCACGGTCATCACCGCCGGCTTCGTCTTGCGTCCGTCGTTGTCGAATTTCGCGCTCTCGAAATCGATGTCGTAAGTCTGCCACGCCAGCGGCGGCAGGCACAGGTTCACCCGCGGTTTCGCGATCGTATAGATGCCACCGCACTCGTTGCTCTCGCCAGTGAGCCCGAAGGAATCAAGCACCTGCACCTCGTAGCGATCCTGCAAATAAACGCCGCTGTTTCCCCTACCCTGTCCCCGCGCACCGGGGCGAAAGGGCGTGCGGAATTCCACGTGCAGCGTGCAGTCGCGAAAGGAGCGCTTCGATCTTGTCCCGCATTGCAGAAAACCGCGCGTGTCCACCTTCCCGCCCTGCCACGCGTCGGCATTCGTATCGTCGAAAAGCACCACCGCACCCGCCGGTGGCTTCGCGCCGAGTGTTGGCGATTTGCGCTCCGTTTTTTGCAGTGTCCACGTCTTCCCGTCATCGCTCGTCCCCGTGAGCGTTCCACCATCGATCGCGCCTTTCCAACCTTCACCTTGGAATGTCACCCGATCGCCCTCGCGCTGCGCATCCACTTCCGTCTTCCGTTCCGCGTCATGCGCCACGCCGGGCAGTCCGTGGCTCCAGCCGACGATATGAAATTTTCCACCACCCAGCGCGATCACTTGCGCCGCGGAGTTTTCGCCGACGTATTCGCCCTGCACCGCGAAGTCCGGCCCCGCCTCGGCTGGCTCGATGAAGACGTCACCTTCGTCGGCAGCCACCAGCGGGAAGACCGTGATCGGCAGGCAGGCGGCTAAAAGAAGCACGAGGGAACGCATCGGGGGGGCGGCGGAGTTTTGGGAGATTTACTACTTCTTCGGGCTTCGAAGCAAAAGGGCAATTCGCGACGCACACAGGGCCACCCTCATCACCACCGTTGCCCGCGGCAGTCTCCCCCCGCCCTCGGGCTATGGGACCTGCACGAAGCCCTTGCCCGCCAACTTTCCGGTCACCAATACCACTCCTGCATTAGTATCCACCGGGCTCGCTCCCGATAGCGGATCGACCGTAAATGTATCGGCCCGGGTAAAGAAATCAGTCCCGACCACATTGACTGAACCCTTCCCCTTTAATGAACGCGCCGTGCCTGTAAATAACGTGTTGCCGAGGCGGAAGCCATTCTTCGGGATCACGCCGATGTAACTCATCGCCTGTACGATATTACCATTTTGGAAAGCCGCACTGGCGCCTTGGGTCTCGAAGAAAGGATCGCTCGTAGAACGATTGAGCGTGAAAAATCCGAGCGCGGTAGGCGCGATCACCTGCGCCATCCCTCCGTTGATCTGATAGGTCTTAGTCTTGCTGAAGACTTGAACAGTCTGCGCCGTGCCCACATTGGCGAGATCGATTATCAAATAGCCAACGTCCGAAAACGAATTGGCCGCGAAGTAGGTCGCTTTAGCGGAGATCGAAACTTTGTAGATGAGCGCTGCGGCATCCGCGGAAGGAAGTCCGGCGAAAAATAGGCCGAGTCCGAGGATCATGGTAAACGTGGATGTCTTGCTGGTTTTCATGAAGTACGTTGCTAGTGAGAAAAAAACTGGCTGGCAAGCGTTCGCTGCACTGGAGCGAGGACAGCATCTTGCAGAAGTACGATCCCAATCGTCCCTTACCTTTGCCGCAAGGCCAGCAACGCCAGCATCCGCCCGGTCTTCCCCTTCTCGATTCGGTACGAATAGTAGCGATCCACATTCGAGCCCGTGCAGGTGCCGCAGTCAAAGCCCTGGCGCACCCCGGCCGCCTCGCAGTCGCGTCGGATGAGCGCGGCGAAATCGATCTCGAAATGCGGCGGACGAATGCACGGGCTGAGTTGCACGACCATCTTCGCCGGATTGCATCCGAACTCCGCGCGCATGCGCTCGATCGCCGCAGCCGTGATTCCGAGCTCGCTGCCTTTGCGGCCCGAATGCAGGAGCGCGATGACCCGCTTCTCCGGTTCCACGAGATAGACAGCGCAGCAATCCGCGACGTACACGCCGAGCGAGACGCGAGGGTCTGCAGTGATCAGTCCATCCACCTTGCCGACCGGCGCCGAGGAATGCGCGTCAACGACCGCGACCTCGCGACCATGGACTTGCTCGCCGATGATGAAATTCTGGTCGGCCAGTCCGAGTTCGGTGCGCACAAGCTCGTGCTCTTCGGCAAGGCGCTCGAGCGCAAGCGCGCGATCCACTCGCACATCGATGCCCGGCACCCGGCGGCAGAAGGCGTGGCGAATGCCGGGGATGGCCGTGAGCGCGGGGAAGTGTTCGTAGATCGCCGGTTCCGCGGCACCCATACTCAGCGTTTTTTTGTGGTCGCTGGTTTGGCGGCAGGTTTCTCCGCGGCCACCGCCTTTGGAGCCCGGCCGCGCACGACGGGATCGTCAAACGTCTCCGCATAGACCGTGTCGGTCGCCGTCACGCGATCGAACTCCGCGAGCGCTGTGTTGTAGTTGGAACGCGCCTGCAACTCTGTGCTGCGCGCGGTCGTCAGTTGCACCTGCGCATTCAGCACATCGAGCTGTGTGCCCGCGCCCGCGGCCAATCGTTCGGTCGCGAGCCGGACGGCTTCGAGCGCCTGTTCGACAGTCTTTTGCTGGCTGCGGATGGTTTCCCTCGCGGTCTGCAAATTTGCGTAGGCCTGTTGCACTTCGAGTTCCACCTGATGCACGGAGTCGTCGTAATTGATCTTCGCCGATTCGAGGCTCGCGCGGGCGGACTTCACTTTCCCGTAGGTTTCCAAGCCATCGAAAATATTCCATTGCCCGGTGATGCCGAAAAACCAGCCATCGACCGTGTCGTCGAGGTTGTCGGAGAGCGACGAACTGCGGACCTCGTAGCCGCCATTCCCGTTGAGCTGTGGTTTATAGCCCGCGAGCGCCACCTTGATTTGCTCCTTTTGAATCAAGATCGTGAGTCGCTGCACTTTGAGGAAAGGACGCCGCTCAATTCCAAGTTGGATGGCGTTCTTCAGACCGAGGGCTCGCTCGTGAACCGTCAACTCGCCCACCGCATTGAACGTGGTCGTTCCCTGCGGGCCAGGGTCGAGGCCGAGCGTCTTCGCGAGTTGGTATTGCGCGATAAGGTAGTTGTTTTTCGCGCTGATCAATTGCGGTTGCTGATTGGCGAGTGCCACCTCGGCCTGGAGCACATTAAAGCGCGGCACCGTGCCGGCCTCGAACCGATTTTGCTGATCCTTGAGCTGATCCTGAAGGAGCCGCACCGACTCCTCCTGCACTTTGATCAGCGCGCGTGTCAGCAGAACATTGTAAAACTGCTGCCGCGTCGTGGCGATCGTCTGATCCACGATGTCGCGCAGGCTGAAGTAGCTGCTGTCGTCGGTAAATTTCGCGATCC
>JBAVML010000299.1:0-3854 GCA_049690035.1 Chthoniobacteraceae bacterium | reverse complement strand
AATTTATGGCGTCCTTGAGCATCCACTTCGTATTTGGCGTTCGCACTCGCGTCGCCGTCCAATCCGGTGGAGGCGAGTTGCTCATCGAGCAGCGAGGGCGGCTCGGCTCCCGGAGTGCCGGCGCCCGTGACGTTGGGATCGAAGATTCCCTCGAAGAACTTCGTGGCACCTTGCACCACCGCGAGCGTCTTGCCCACGGGGTCAAACGTCAGCGGAATCTCCGACGGGTCGTCATCGCCATTGGTGAATTCGATCTCGCCCTTCGTGCCGCCAGTCACCGCCGCGACCTGGATCGAGCCGACCTTGGCGCCATCCACGAGGAGATCATAAGCGCCCGCGGGCACGTCCTCGATTTCGACGGAGAAATGCTTCCGGGCGCGGCTGTCGATCCGCAGCTTGGCGGTGGCCGTGCCGTCTGCATCCGCGCCGGTGGAGGGGATCGAGCCCCGGGTCTCGCTCGGCGACGCGGAGTTCACTCCGCTCGCTTTGGCTTCCAGCTTGCCGGTGAAGATCACGGTCGCACCGCTCACGATGTCCACCATCGCGCCGCGCGGGTCGAAGTCGAGGAGCGGCACTCCGGGCTTCGTCGGTGCGGAATCAAAGGTCAGCTGACCCTTCGTGCCTTTCAGCGCCAGTTCCCCGCGTTCGATGCCGGCGACAAGGACTTTGAAAGGCCCGCCGGTCAGCCCGGAGGCTTCGACGCGGAAGATGCGCCGGCCCTTAATCGTCACCGTGTAACGAGCGGAGGCTTTCGATTTTGCCGGTGCGTTCTCGGGTGAAAGATCGGCTTTTTCATCCACGACCGATCCGTTGTCCTCGCCGACTCCGGAGATCATTCCTTCGAGCACCGACGTGGCGCCGTCGAGCAGGCGCAGCGCCTGACCGCGGGGATCAAAATCGAGCAGGGAGGTATTGTTCTTCACCGGGTTCGTGAATTTCGCGGTCGCCTTGCCCTTCTTGTCCGTGGTCGTCGAACCTTCGACGATGCCGGCCACTTCGATGTCGTAGGTGTGGGAGGCGTCGAGGTTCGCGGCCTTGATGATCAGCTCCGATTTCTTCGGCTTGAGATTGGCGACGACGACGCCGACTGCATCAGGGTCACCAGTGCCGTGGAGCGGAGCTTTGATGGATGAGCCGTCGCTCGCCAGGAGACTGGCGGGGAGAAGAACGGCGCAGGAGAACTGCAGGAGGAGTTTGGGAGTGCGCATAACGTGATTTGGTTTCCACTCTTGATCGCGCAGCTCTCGGAGCTCTGAAAGCGGAGGACCGTAACGGAATTGTTACCTGCGGAGCACGAACTTCGGTCGCGAGGATTGCCGAGGGCGCGATGAGACGGCAAGGTCTCTGCTTTAGCCCTTAGCCATTTCTTCTCGTGGGAGCCAAATTGCACATTCAGCCGAAGGACGCCGCGCCTTTCGAAGTCCGCATCGGCAACACAGCGTCCATCGGCCGGACGCGGGAGAATACGGTGTGCCTGAATTTCAGCCCGCTCGTTTCGCGCCAGCATGCGCTCATCCGCTGCCACAGCGCTTTTCAGTATCAGGTGATCGATCTCGGCAGCCGCAATGGCACCTATGTGAACGATCAGCGGGTCGTCATGCCGGTGATCCTCGAGCCGGGGGCGCGCATTCGGATCGCGGATAACACGCTGACCTTCCTCGAAGAGGAGGAGCCGGATGACGACATGGACATCACCGTGGCCGCCACGAGTGTGGGTGGCGCGGAGGGAATGTCGCGGCCGGTGGCGATGCTGGTGTGCGACATCCGCGGCTTCAGCACGATGTCGGAGCGCATCCCGAGCGCGGACCTGGCGCAACTGCTCGGACTGTGGTTTCGGGAGGCGAGCAATTTTGTGCAGAAGGGGCAGGGGACGATCGACAAATTCATCGGTGACGCGCTGCTCGCCTACTGGGCGGGCGAGGCGGGCTGTGATGCGGTCTTTGCCGTGGCGCGGCAACTCCTGCGGCTCGCGACCGAGCGCGAATGGCCGACCGGGGAGCCGTTCAAGATCGCGATCGCGATGCACTACGGGCCGGCGACGTTCAGCGACATGGGGCTCTCGGCGGGGCGCGATGCGACGATCATCGGTGATGCGGTGAACACGGTCTTCCGGCTGGAAGCGGTGTCGAAGGAGCTGGATCGGCCGGTGGTGCTGTCGAGTGCCTTCGCCGAGCAACTCACGGAGCGGCCGCCGCTGGAGGATTTCGGCGAGCGGACGCTGAAAGGGAAAAGCCAGACGGTGCGGGTCTTCGCGCTCGGCGAGTAGATTCCCTTCGCGTTACTTCCGCTCGCGGGATTTGAGCGCGACCCAGGAGATGACGTAGGTGCAGACGAGCCAGAGGAGGTGGCCGAAAAGTGCGAGCCAGGCGGGGCGGCTCTTCTCGAAGACGCTGCCGGTCTCGATCTCCCGCTCGGGATCGAGGTTGCGCAGTGACTGGCCGTGGTCGCTCATCAATTCGCCCTTGATCTCGCGTTGCCAGAGGAAGCTGGTGTCGAAGACGACCTGCGCGGAGAAGGTGGGGGTGAGCCGGCTGACGAAGAGCACGGACTTGGACATCGCGGTGGGTGCGACGGTATAGCCCGAGAAAATGATCATCGGGATGAGCAGCAGCGGCACGATCATCACCGCCTGCATGACGGTGCGGGCGAGCGAAGAGATGGCGCAGCCCATCCCCACCGCCGCGACCGCGGTGCCGAGCAGCGCGGCGATTTGCCAGGAAACGGCGCCATCGAAACTGCCTTCAAAGGCGATGGCGAAGGCATAGAGGATCATCGCCTGCACCGCGGTGATCGCGGTGAGGAAGATGAACTTGCTCGCGAGATAGGAGTGCGCGCCGACGCCGACGAGCCGCTCGCGCTTGTAGATCGCGAGCTCCTCCACGATGCGCTGCGCGGCGTTGCTACAGCCGAACCAGAGCGTCGCGATGTAAGCGAAGAACATGACGCGGTCGCGTTCGTCGGTGACCCAGCAGACGAGCGCGGCGATGATCAGCGGCTGGCCGAGGAGGATGAGGAAATTCCGCCAGTCGGAGCGGAGGATGGCCCACTGGCGTTCGAGCAGAATGGGGAGCGAAAAAGCGCGCCGTTGGGGAACCGCGCGTTGTTTCGGCGCGGCGATTTCTTCCCCCGGCAGAGCGCCCTGGGTGCGTTCGTGGAAGATGTCCTGCCAATGCTTCGGCGCCTGCGCGAGGAGCTGATCGTAGAGCGCCGTGAGCTTGTTTACGCCGAAGTAAGTGCGTGCTTCGGCGGCCGATCCCTGGAACGCGAGGCAGCCGCCGACCATGATGATGAGCTGATCCATGAGGAACGCGTTCTCCATCACGTGCGTCGTGCAAATGATCGTGCAGCCGGTGTCGGCGAGATCGCGCAGCACTTCCATGAGCTTGAACTCGGTGGCCGGATCGAGGCCGGAGCTGGGTTCGTCGAGGAAGAGAATCGAGGGCTTGGCGAGCAGCTCGGCGCCGACGCTGACGCGCTTGCGCTGCCCGCCGGAGAGGCGCGTGATCGGCTTGCCGGCGTGCTCGCGCAGGCCGAGCTGATCCATGGTTTGCAGGATGAGCTTTTGCAGTTCGAGCGGCGGCGTGTCGGCGGGCAGGCGGAGCCGGGCGCTGAAGCGCAGTGCGTCGGAGACGGTGAGCTCGGCGTGGACGATGTCGTCCTGCGGCACGAAGCCGAAGGAGCGCGGTTCGTTGTCGGCGTAGATGTCTTCGCCATCGACGAGCACCGCGCCCTCGTTGGGCGCGGCCATGCCGCTGATCACGCGCAGGAGCGAGGATTTTCCCGCGCCGCTGGGCCCGATGATCCCCACAAAGCGCGACGCGGGGATGTGGATGTTGACGTTATCGAGAATGGTG
>JBAVML010000298.1:0-23584 GCA_049690035.1 Chthoniobacteraceae bacterium | reverse complement strand
CGCCGGAGGCGCAGTCGCGGGTGGCGCGGCTCTCGCCGGTTCGTCGATGAGCGGCAGTCCTTATTCGCCCGGCGGCGGAATGCTGTCGTCACTCGCCAGCCAACGCCGATCCAAGCAGCCAGCCAAGGATGACCTCTCCGGTGACAAAGCCGTTCGTGAACTCCTTGCCTCTTCAAGAAACTGACCATGGAAACAATCCAACATCATCTCCGCACCACTGCCCCTGAACGGCCACCGGGTGGCCTGAACAAACGCCGCCCCAATCCGATACGTCTTTTCGTGGATCGAGATCGGCTCGCATGGTGGTGGTTCATCTGCGCCGGCACCGTGCTTGTTGCCGCTGCACTCGACCGCTACCACCTCGTCAACGCCTTCAAGCAGCGCGAGCGAGTCGTGATCATTGATCCGGCTGGGACGTTCTACGTCTCGCCCCTGTTGCAGTTCGAGGAGGCCAATGAACTCCACGCGCAGCAGAGCACGCTTGCCGCCATCGCGTTGCTGCAACGCAACCCGAAGGACTTCGACCAAGGCGAGATGCTGAAGCAGATGTTTCTGAAATCTGCGCACGAGAAGGCGCAAGCGCTTCGTTCGTCCGAGGACGCGGAATTCAAGGCCAAGCAAGTGCATCAGAAGCCGGAAATCGCCCGCATCGACGTTCTCGAAACGCGGTCGGACGCCGTGCTGACCCAGGTCAACGGGCAGCTCATTCGGAGCGGCATCTTCCAGGACAAAGCGTTCACCGAATCCTTGCCGTTCACGCTGAAACTCAAACTCCAGCGCAATCCCAACATGGTCGAAAACGGCCGATTTCCGACCGCCATCAAAGACTTCAAATATGAAACCACTCGCTAACTCCATTCTCTTCGCGTGCTTTGCCGCGCGAACCGCTTTCGCAGCGGACGCTCCAAAGGCGATTCAAGACCTCGTCCTCGACGACCACACCGTTTTCGCGGTTCCCGTTTCCGGAACTCGGGTCACGACGATCAGTTTTCCGAGCGCCATTTCTGCCATCGACGCCGCTCTCGTGACGACGGACGCGAAGACGGCGGGTCTCTTCCAGATCGCGCACACCAAAGGCACCTCCTACTTGTCGGCGCGAGCGCTGGCGAAGGGTGCGGCGACGAATCTCAACATTCGATGGAGTGGCCGCACCTATGTCTTGGAATTGAAGGAAAGCGCGGCGCCCTGGCTCTCGGTGATTTTTCAGCCGCAAGATGAGGGAAAAGGGACGCGGCAGCGACCTGTGACGCCATCGCGTTTGCTCGGGCTCCTCGACAAGGCCAAGGCGTTTCCGTTGCTCAGCGAATATCACCCGGAGGCGATGGCGGGCGTGGACTTTCGCGACGGAAGCAAGCAGCCCGGCGTGACGGATTGCGGCGATTACGAGGTGCGAATGAACGAGGCGTTTCGCTTCGATCTTGAAGACACGCTCGTCTTTCGGCTGACCCTGCAAAACAAGACCTTGGAAGCGATCCAGTTTGCACCCGAGCGAGTTCGGCTGAAGGTCGGATCTCACACGCTGTTTCCGTCGGTCACTCAGCTTGGCGGGCTAATCCCAGCGAATGGCACCAGCGACGGCTACGTGGCCTTCACCGGGACCGCTGATGGCGAGCGCAACGACCTATCGCTCAAGAACGAGTTCACCTTTGTCCTCGAACGCGCACCCGCACTGGCCGACGAACTGCCTGCAAAGAACGAGGAGGGTTACGAGAAATGAGCCCTCGCAAGTTTCTCAATTTCCTACGGTCCAAGACGGGATTGCTGATCCTGTTTCTGCTCGCGACGTGCGTCGTGCTGATTCTGGCGAACAGCCGGAAGAACTTCGGCAAGGACGCCAGTCCCGTGAGTGGCAAGCTGGGGTCTGCGGATGCCGACTCCAAAAAGCCTCAGCTCATCGAACGCATCACGCGCGACATGGTACCGTTCCGGCCTCCTGCTTCGGAAGACAAGACGCCCAAGGTTGCGGCGACTACAGCGAAGAGATCGGAGGTCGAGGTACCGAGCCTTCCGCCGATTTCCATTTTCGCTGAGACGCCATCCAATGAGCGAACGCCCAAGGAACTGAGCGAGGACTTCGCACCCTTCGGCCGGTTGATTCAATGCGAATTGATCGTCACAGTGGACTCGTCCTCGATCAACACGCCCGTGATCGGGCTCGTGACTGAAAACGTCTATCATCACGGCCACCTTATCGTTCCAGTCGGGACTGAGGTTCACGGCTCTGCCCAAGTGGATCGGGTACGGGAGCGAATTTCCAGTGATGGGCGCTGGACGCTCGTCTGGCAGACTGGCGAAGAGTTGCGTGTGAGCGGACTCGCCCTCGATCGAGAGAAGGACGTGGAAGACGAGGGCTGGGGAATCACCGATGGCAGCGCGGGATTGCGGGGACGTTTGATCAAGCGAGACGACCTCGCGGAGATCAAAATGTTCGCCGCGACGCTCCTCAGCGGTGCCGCGGAAGCGTTCACCGAAAAGCGCGCCACGTCTTTCGGTTCATTCGCGATCCCGTCACTCACCACCGCGCCATTGCAAGGCGCGCAGAGCGTTCTCGACCGCTACGCCAACCAGATCCAACAGAGTATCGAGCGGGATGGATTCTATGTCCGAGTGCCGGCGGGGAAGCAGTTTTACCTCTACGTCACGCAAACGATGGATCGCGCAGACGCCAAGATCGGCGGCGATCTCGTGACGACAACCGCTGCACCGAACAGCTCTGAGACCATAACAGCGCCGTCTTCGGTCCAGTTCCGCGGTTCGCCGACTTCTCCATCACCTCGCATCCCAAAATCCATTCACCCATGAAACACCTGCTCCTCACACTACCCATCATCCTGTTCGCGGCCTGCGCGAGCAGGGCGCCCAAGAAAATCGTCATCGTTCCTGCGGCCGTGCCCAGCCGTTCGGTGGATGAACTGGAGAGCGTTCGCCGAGCGGAACAGGTCCGCCAGTATCGCTTCGGTCGCTACGTTGATCCGGGCAGCCGGCTCGTGATGCACGAGGCGCATCCGGTTTATCGCATCGAAAGAGGGGCTGGATGGAACCTTCGCCCGGACGGAGCAACACCTCCAGCGCGAGTGCTCGCCAACCCGGCTCTGGCTTCGGCTTCACCAGACGACGCCGTAGTCGCCGAGATCAACCAGCAAAAGGCGGCGACGAAGGCGTTCACCGAGCAGGCGGCGACGCTGAATCAGCGCCTTTCCGGACTAACCGAGGCCGTCGTGCAAACGAAGCGGATGGCCGAGCAACAGTTGCTCCAACAGCGGGACATCGCCGCGCTGAAAAGCCGCTTGAATGCCGTCGAAACAGAGCGCGCCGCGACTCCTTCAAACGCTGCCAGCAAGACGCCCGCGGCAACGGAGGAGAAGTGGTAGCTCCCACTTAACGAAACCTATGCCACACCCACAGCCAGCACTTGTCGAACTGCCGCCCGCCACCCTTGAGCGGTATGTCGAAGCCGACCAGGAACTTCAACGCCGTCTCGGCAAATCGCCGGGGCCTGAGTTCCTGATGTCCCTCGCCGTCGAGCGAGAAGATCCCATGAATCTGATCGATGTCTTTTGCGCGACCATCGTTCAGAGCCTCCGAGAAAACCGCGCTTAACCACACCATGACTATGATCAAAGGAAAACCACAGACCCAGCCACCGGCTGAAAATAACAACGGCGCTCCGCAGTTCCGCGAGAACCCGGAAATCAACGGTAAGATCGACGACTACATCAAAGCGAACCCGAAGCGGTGGGAATACATCCAGGCGATGTCCCCCGAGCGCATGGCGCGCACGATCGTCCTGCAAGACGTGCAAAAGCAGGAGCGCACCGAGCGCATCCGTAGCGGGGTCTTGAAGAAGCTCGATGAAAATCCCGAGCTGAAGAAGGCGTATCAGACGCTCGTGAAGAATCTGCCCGAGGATCAGCAGGAGAAGATGATGGCGAACATCGCGATGCGGACGCAGCGAACGGTCACGCGCGGTCAGGAACAGGCGGCGGCGCGTCCTGCGCAGAAGGTTTAACTCTCCGACCGCTTCCCACGCGCGAAGACTCCGAGTTGGCGGACGGTGGCAAGGAGTGCCCCGTGCCGCCAACGTCGGAGACTTCGCGCCCCGCCGCCGAAATAGCCGTCGCTGCTCGGAAGCAGCCACGGCGGAACGCAGGCGCTTGTATCAATCTCCGTCAGGCGTCGGGCGCGTCTGCGCCTTGCTCAATCGGCAAGCCGGCCGCTTTCCAAGCTTTGAAGCCGCCAGCGAGCGACTTTGCCAGACCACCACACCTCCGCGAAGACTTCGCCCCCGTGCGTCTTCGCTGCCGCTGCGCCTTTTCCGCCACGAAGACTTCGCGCCCATCCCGCCTGAATGATGTCACCGCTTCGCGTTGCTGCGCGGCCACATCAGTTCGGCGAAGCCAACGCCGTCGTAAATTGTGACGCAATCGCGCGCAGAAAAGGTCAACCAGGACGTGAACTCGACCCTCGATTTTACTGCTCGCTGCGCGCCGTCAAGGTCGTATCGCCCGCCTTCGCCCGCCGATCTCCACCCTATGACCGTGCTCGCTCGCATGCGGAGGGTCTCTATCGGTTCACGTCGAAGAGTAGTTGCCGTCGGCAAAGGGGAAGCTCAGGGCTTTTTCGTGAGAGAGTCACGAAGGGTCCGTGCGATTTGCACTTTCACCGTTTCCAACTCGTCTTTCGGCACGCGGCGCCCTTGTGCTCGTTCGATAAGATGGTCGAGCAGGATTTTCCGCTGCCCGCCTTTGCGCCGGGCCGCGACCGTTTTGCGAGTAATGGCGCGCTGGACTTTCGAGCGGACTTCACCAGTCGAGTAAGTGTGCGGTCCGCCCACGAGCAGGTCGTAGCGAATGAGCCCCGTGATGTAGCCCGAGAGCGTTGGGTAGCCGAGTTCCTTCCATCGTTCATCGGCGAGTGGCCAGATGTCTGCGGGAAATGTGATCCGCTCCGGGACTGCGCTCATGGCCGACAGCGGGAGGTCATGCCGATTGCGCTCAGCGATGTCCTGGAGTTGATGAATGCGTTGGGCGATTTGCACGAGCAAGCCGACGCGCGGCTGGCCGGGCCGGTATCGGGTTACGAGTTCACGATCCACGGCGTCCTGCGCCGCTTGCGTGTCGCGCGCGACCTCGAGCGTGACGCTGTGTTTCGCGGCTGCTCGGAGATCGTAGCAGACTAACTCAACGGCGTAGGGAGCGAATCCGCCGTCGCCAAATTCGCCGCACCGCTGCTTGATCGTCGGAGCGAGCAGTCCGGGAATGGTGATGTTTTTGCGAACTCCTCTGGGCATACGGGAATGACGGAAGGAAGCAGTGATCATTCCTGCTTCTGGCCCGGATGGTCGGCAAGCCATTTGTCCAAACGCTGGAGGGTGCATTTGCCGAGCGAGAAGGGCGTGTCGGAAGCGTTTTTGATCTGCGACATGGCCGTGCGGCCGATGCCGGAGAGAACGCAAAGCTCGGCGCTGTTCAGTTGGCGGTGAGGAAACTGCGCTCCCAGCAGGAGCAGGGCGGCAATCGCCGTGGTGGAGCAGATCGCCTCGCTGTCGGCGCTGTCGAGGTCTGGAGTTGGAGCGGTCTTGGTCATTCGAGCGGGTCCTTTCAATGGCTCCAATATGTGTTCGCGCGAACACACGGGCAACGGCGCGCCAATGGCCACTTCGCCAGAGAGAACGCATCAAAAGCTGATGTTCGCCCGCGGGGAAGTGTCCATCCGCCACACGAATCGGCGTTCAACGGGCTCTTTCTGAAAGCTGTCAAAAACTTCCGCAGGTCGCTGGAGAACGTCGGAGAACGCCTGCCGACGGTTGAGGAACAAACGGCTGAGTGTCAACCGTTTCGGCAGAAAACGGGGTGTAGAGCCATCGCAGCGCAAGCACCGGAGCACCTGCCCCGAGGACAGCGCAAAACCAAAAACCTGAACCTCAAAATCTCCACTCCAATGACCACGAAACTCCAAAACCTCGTCACCGAAGCCGTCAGCCTCGATCGTGAAATCGCCGATCAGACCGAGCGCCTTAAAGAAATCAAAGCGCAACTCGTCGAGGCGGCCCGCGAACGTGAGGACGAACTGACGCCGACCGATGGCGGCGGCTTCCGCTGGACCGCCGAAGGCAAGGACGGCTGCATCGCCCGCGTTAATTTCCCCGCGCCATCGCTGAAATCGAAGATCGAGGGCGAAGGCAAAGCGATCGAGAAGATCAAGCAGCTCGCCGGCGCCGTTTTCAGCCGCCTCTTCATCCCGACGATCAGCTTCAAGCCGGTCGAAAACTTTCGCGACGAAGCCAAGGCGCTCCTGGCGAAAGCGGAAGCGAACAAGCTCATCAAACTCTGCCAAACCGAAAGCGCGCCCCGCGTGAGCTTCGAGACCACCGAGCGCACCGCCGTCATCGCCTAAAGCCGGAGGACATGACGATGCTCTACAAGAACAACATCGGCCCCCAAGTGCGCCGAAAGCGTTACGCGCTCGGCTGGTCGCAATCTACTTTCGCCGCCAAGCTCCAGGTCGCCGGCCTCGACATCAGCCGCAGCGGTGTCTCGAAGATCGAAGCGCGCCTGCGCTACGTGGACGACAAATCCATCATGTTCCTCGCCGAGGTGCTCAAAGCCCCCGTGCAGGAACTTTTCCCGCCGCGCGCCACCGACAAGCGCCTCTCTGACTTTATGGCGCAACTCGAAACAACACGCTTCTGAAAGGGTACGCTCCCATGTCGCCGCCCGGAACCGACGAAATAAATCTGATTCGCCACAGCGCTCGGTGCCGCAATTCCTCCATAAGCGCGCCGACTCGCCCTTGGAAAAGGCGAAAGAGCGGACAAAAAGCGGCCAAATTTTGATCGATCCAGAACCGTGCGAACCAGTGCCAAAGAAATTGAGGGACTGGTGGAGTAGTGGAGCAACTACTTGTAAATCAGCACTTTACCGAGTAGTAAAGTGGTTGCGGGGGTAGGATTTGAACCTACGACCTTCAGGTTATGAGACTGAACAGCACCATGATAAACACAGGGGTTCGCGGTTACCGGTGCAACTACCGGTGCAAATATTCCTTGTTTTTGAGCGCAGACGGAACCAACATTCGAGCCGAGATGAAACCGGAATCACCGACCCGAAAAGCTCGCTCTAGTCGCAAACGCCGACCTGCCTCCGAACGCATCGGCAAGTTGCGCATCCGAGAGTCTCTGCGGCGTGAAGGTGGATACGCCTGGACCGAATTCATCGTTCAGGGTTGGCGCGATGAGTCGGGTCGACACGCACGAAAAAAGTTTAAGACGCGGGCGGATGCCGAGGCCTTCGTTGCGACCAAGAATGTGGAACTCACGAATGCCGACACGGCGCTCAACAATGTTGTGACCCGGCTCTCCAAAGCGCAGGTGGAAGAAGCCGAAGCCGCGTTCACGCGTCTCGCCAGCCGCCACAGTCTCGGCGAAGCAGTCGACTATTTCCTTCGGCACTTCGCACAGCCTGAAAGCCCAGTGCCGCTGGATGTGGCCAGAGACGCGTTCCTCGAGGCGCGGGGACGAGAAGGCGTGCGCTCTCGTTCGCTCGTGCAGCTCCGTTCCAGCTTGGGGCAGTTCGTGGCCTTTGCCACCTTGCGGCTCCTGCCGACTGAATTGCGGCCCGAGATAGAACGCATTCGCGCGGAACTCGGAGCCAGGCACGCTGCGACTTTGACCGAAATCATTCGCCGTCTCGATCCAGATCTGCGGCGGGCTGCGCGCAAACTCGCTGAAGATGCAGAAGACATTACCGCGTTTCTGCAACGGAGGATCGATCCAAACCTGCGCGATGCGGTGGCAAAGACACGTGATAGCATTGAGGCCGGACGCCGCCTTTCAGAACGCGAGATCGCAGACGCCGTGCTGGCCGGGGTTCCGGGAGCGAAGCGGCCCGCCGTCCACGAGGTGGGCACCGCCGACGTAGAAGCTTTCCTGCGCAGCCTGCGCACGAAAGACGGCAAGGCTGCAGCGACGCGCAAGACGTGGAATAATGCGCGTGCGGACGTGCACACATTTCTCGGGTGGTGTGCGGATAAGCAGCGCCGGTGGTGCGCGGAAAATCCTGTCTCAGCGGTACCGAAATTCAAAATCGGCCGCGGCGTCCCTCATGTACTCACGGTCGCGCAGGTTCGGGAGCTGATGCTCTACGTCGCCACTTACGAAGCAGGCGCGATGGCGAAGTATTTCGCTCTAGCCCTCTTCGCCGGCCTGCGCAGCGGTCCGGATGGGGAGCTCCTGAAGCTCGCACGACACCCTGAACGCGCAAAGCTCATCGATGTCGCCAGGGGGGTGATTCACGTCCAACCCGAGATCAGCAAAACAAACCAATATCGGCAGACGAATATCCGACCGGCTTTGCACCAATGGCTCACCAGGTTTGACGCCGAGATCTGGCCCACAAATGCCGATCGAATGCTTAAGCACATCCGTTCGCGTTTCAGTCTCGCGCACGACGTTTTGCGTCATTCGTTTTTCTCCTATCTCGTTGGTGCGGAAGGCAGCGTCGAGCGGGCTGCCCTTGAGGGCGGCAATACCGAAGGCATTCTCCGGCGCCATTACCTCAATCTCACGACTTGTTCCGAAGCCAACGAGTTTTGGGAAATCCAGCCACCCGCAGATGCGGAATCTGGCGGCACGATCGTGCGAATGAGGGCCTAATGAACCAATAGGAGATCCCCCGGCTCTGCCGGGGAGGCTCTCAAAGTTTGACTTATCGTGCAGTCTTCGGTGGGTGGGTTGGGCTCGGCAAGCAAGAGCGCATGCGGAAACACTTTGGGTCTTGCGCGTGTTTGGCACGAACCCGTGTGTAGCGGATGATCTGGAAAAGGGTGTGGCGATGAAGACGAGCGTCGAGAGACGTCCGGATACACAGTTGATGTGGACAACATCATGGCCCTTTGAGGGGCTCCTGCCTTCAAGCCTCCGGCTCTGCCGGAGGTCGTTGACTTCATCATCCTTTGGGTCGGTGTTGAGTCGTAATGCGTAGGAATCGTTCCCAGTGGTCGGGAAACGACTGCGCGGCTTTGGTGATCGCTTCCTCGGCATGTTCCACCCATTCCTTAAGCGAGGGGACGAGCGTCGCGCCCAACCATTTTGAGAGCGCTAGGATAGCGAGATCGTCCCGAATGGCGCCGATTTCTCGGATGATGATTTCGACCCGTTGAGCGTCAGTTTTTCCTAGGAAATAGCCCCTCGGCTTGGGTAATCTGAAGCTGCGCTGAGCTGGAGGGAGGGTGCGGAGCGGGCGCCCGCGTTTTTTCGCACGAGATCGAACGGTTGAAGCTGCGCTTTCGACTTCTTTGACCAAAACGCCGCCGTTCGGCCCTTTCTTCAACACTTTCTTGGAGAGATATCGCTGAATTGTTCTTCGGCTAATCCCCAGCGTCCGGGCTGCGGCAGTCACAGACATTTCGGGCGGATGCGTCATAAAACCGTAATGCGACAAATAATCCGAGGGAAATCCGTAAATGCAAGTGCCTCGGTAGCGCTAGCCGACTGGGGACGAAGCCGAGGATTTTATTGTGCGCAAACGGATGCGGGTTGCACGACGGAGCAGCGATCTGCATGGGGGTGAGTTGACAGGCGGGGCGAAGACCAAATGACCTCTTCGACCTCCAACTCCCTCATTCCACCGGCGGGTCTCGTCGGCGCTGAAACTTGTCTTCGTCTGGTTTTCCCAGACGAGGCGACTCGTCCCTGCTTGCGCTACTTTCGCGAGCTTCAACGCAAGCGCTTGGTGCCGTTCAAGAAGATCGGCCGCCGCACGTTCTTCGATGCGGGCGAAGTCCGCCGCGCCCTCGACCGGCAGTTTAGCGTTCACACTCGCTGACCGTGCCCGCTTCCAGCCTTTTCGCCCACAACGTCCACGATCGTGACAAACACGTCCTTACGTAAGGATTTCTTCTGCCCTTCCTATGCCGTTTTTCGACAAGGATTTCATTTTGCGCGTCCTCGACTCGACCGACTTGGTTGCGTTAGTGCGTGGCTACGTAAAGCTCGATCGCAAAGGTGATCGGTGGGTGGGACTTTGCCCGTTTCACGATGAGAAGACCCCGAGTTTTGGCGTCCGCGAGAAAGGCGAAGGAAGAGCTCGCATCTGGAAGTGCTTTGGCTGCGGCGCGGGTGGCGACGCGTTGAGGTTCTTGCGCCAGATCGAGAACATCAGTTTCCCCGAGGCGACGCGGCGGCTCGCAGCCAAGGCCGGCCTGGAGTTGCCAACGAGCCAGAAACCAGGTGAATGGAAACCGAATCGACAACGGCGCACCTCCGGGGAATTCGAGGAGGAGATCAAGGCGCGCAAGGCGAGGGGACTGCATGTGCGCGCGTCGCATGCGTTGCAGCAGATCGTGAAGCAGTGGGAGTGGAGCGAAGCCGATATGTTCCACGCGGCCGAGCCTCTCCCCGACACCCCTCTCGAGGAGGCGCGCGCTCTCCTCCGCTTGTTCAAGCCCGCTGACATCGTGTGGTGCGGGCGCTTCACGGATAGCATCGGCGTCGAGGATGTGAAGCGCACCCGTCCGGAGCGGATCGCGCACGTGCAAGCCTGCTTCCGAACGGCAGAAGAATGGTTGCAGCATGCTGAGCTGCCGGGACCGCGGATTTGCCCATGCGCGATGAAGCCGGGCGTGCTCGCTCGAAGCGATGCCTCGATCCGTGCGCGGCGCTTTCTGGTGGTCGAGCATGACGCGCTACCACTGGAGGAACAGGGCGCGGTGCTGCGCTGGCTGCGTGAAGCGGGCGGTCTCAAGCTGCGCGCCGTCTTGTTCACTGGGAGTAAGAGCCTGCACGGTTGGTTCGAGGCCCCTCCCGGAGAGGCGATGGCCGAGGCAGAGACCATCCTCTGCGGGATGGGTTACGACCGCGCGAGTTTCGTGCCGAGCCAGCCCTTCCGGCTTCCCGGCTGGAAACACAACAAGACGCAGCAAGCGGCGCGGCTGCTCTTTCTGAGCTGATTCGATGTCCGCTTCTATCGCACCCAAAAAGCGGGCGAAGAGTATCCGCCGTGCTCTGCCGCTGCCGGAGGTGTATTACGACGCGTTCACGTCTGGCAAATGCTACTTCGTGCGAGACAAGCAGGGTGATTTCATTCCGGTCACTGAAGGGAGCGTGAAGCGGATGCTGAAGGGCGAGGGTTTTAGCCATGAGATCGAAAAGGACGAAATGTTGAGTGATCTCGATGATGTTCTTAACCGGGTGCAGAAGGAGCAAAACGTGAAGTATGCCGGGCCGCTGGCCGGCCACCCGGCCGGACTTCAGCAGATTCAAAATCAAAACGTGCTCGTGACTGAGGGGCCGCGGCTGATCGAACCCGTCGAGGGACCTTGGCCGACCTTGCAGGCTTTGCTGCGCGGGCTTCTCGTGCCCGATGGCGAAGTAGAATGGGGGGCCGAGTTGCAGCTCAAGGTTCTCTACTCATGGCTCAAGGTGACACTCATCTCTCTGCGTGCTCGCAAGCGGCGTCCAGGGCAGGCCCTCGTGATGGCAGGCCCGCCCTCCTGCGGAAAATCGCTCGTGCAAAACCTTCTGACTAAGCTCTTCGGCGGCCGAAGCGCGAAGCCTTACCAGTTCATGTCCGCGGGCACGCAATTCAACAGCGAGCTCTTTACCGCCGAGCACCTCATGATTGAGGACGAATCGGCCTCATTCGACCTGCGGACCAGACGCGAGCTCGGTTCAGGGATCAAAGGCTTTGTCGTCAATGAGTCGCAGCGCTGCCATCCGAAGGCGCGCCCAGCACTCACCCTTTCCCCCATCTGGCGGGTCAGCATCACCCTCAACGATGAGGCGGAAAATCTGATGGTGCTGCCGCCTCTCGATGAAAGCTTGCAGGACAAGCTGCTGCTCTTCCGCGCCTATCGGCGAGCTATGCCGATGCCAACCGAGACGCTCGATCAGTGGGCGGCCTTCATGATGGTGCTCGAAGCGGAATTGCCGGCGTTCGTGCATTTCCTCCTCCACACGTGGCAAATTCCGGAGGAGCTGCGTTGCTCACGTTTTGGCGTCACGCACTTCCATCATCCCGAATTGCTCGAAATGATGAACGTGCTCGCGCCCGAGACGAAGCTCCTGGAGTTGATCGACGCCAAGCTGTTTCCGAAAGGCGCGCTCGATCCTGATGAATGGGAAGGCAAGGCGTCTGAGCTCGAGAGCGAGCTCTGCGGGACGAACTCGTCTGTGGCGCACGAGGCGCGCAAGCTCCTGCTCTACAATTCGGCCTGCGGCCAATACTTGGGGCGTCTGGCTACGAGACACTCGCAACGAATCTCGCAGCGGACGCTGCATGGCTACACGTTGTGGAAGATCAAGGCTCCGCCGAAGCTTACGAGCTAACCGCTATTCCACTTCCAAAATCGAGACGCGCTTTGGCTTCATTCGGAGCCAAAGCGCTTTTCTTTTGCATCCTTCCCCGGCTCCCCATTCTTGACGCGATTATCACCCTTTTCTCTTTTTTGTCTATTTGGGTGATGGGTGGAGACGTTTTGTAATTGCTGGGAGGATTTCGCATGGAATCAAGGAGCTGTGTATCTCGTTGGTAATCCACGGCTTGCGAACCAGCGGGGTTCTCCCACGTTACGCATTGGTTTCTTGCCAGCGTCATAGGTCTCCACCCGTTCACCCCAGGTTACCGCCTTAAGTTGAATTTCCACCACCGTGGGGAAGGAATCTCTTTTGGTTACGCACTAACAGGTTACCCGATCAGGGGTGTCATGCCCTTCTATGCGCAGGTATCCGGAAACTAAGTTGACACCCCGACCTACGTTACATGGAAAACTCAAACGAATCATCCGCGCCCGAGCACGCGAAGCAAATCGATCTGATCCAGCCGCCCGTGAAGGCCGCACAGATCGCTCGCGACTGGGGCTGCACACGAGCCTACGCCTCGAAGAAGATCAAGCAGGGCTGCCCGACCGACTCACTGGAGGCCGCACGAGCGTGGCGAGTGAAGCACGCCGTTCGCGGGATCGGCTTCCGATCCAAAGGTTCAAAGCCCAAGGCTGAGACCGCTGCCAGCGCGCCGGTCACGCCGACCGTGGAAGGTACGGGTGACCAGGTGGCTGCAGAATCCAAAGGGGGCAGGGGAAACGCGCCGGGACCAGCGCGATCGAAAGAACTCGTGACCATCGAAGACTCTCTCGCCGCAGCGATCGAAGTCGAACAGGAAGCACATCGCCTCGTTGTCGAGGCGATGTCGGCGCGCAATGACGAGATTCTCGCCATCCGCATCGCGGCATACAGCAAGGCGCTCGATGGCCGACTCAGCGCGGAGGAAAAGGTTCACAAATTGAAAGAGCGCCAAGGCGTGCTGATCGAGATGGACTTTGCCAAGCAGCTCATCCGCAAAGCGTGGATGCCCTTGCTTACCCGCCTCCGCTCGATCCCGAAACGCGCGGCTGTGAAGGTAAATCCACACGACGACGTGCATGCCGAGCAGGTTCTCTCCGCCGAAATCGAAGACGCGATTGAGGAAGCGCGGAACGTCTACTTCGTCGAACCCGAAGCGGCGCCGGCCGTCTCCTCGGAATCCGGGAACCGTCAATCGCGCGAAATGCCAGACCTTCCTTAAATCGAGTTTGATTCGGATCGACATCATCGGCGCGAATGTCGCTCGCTCTCAGCGGCGGCTTTGATGAATGACTTGGCGAAGATCAATGTCGGCAGCGATGTGCGCAAAACCAGTCTGCGCTTGGATTTTTGGATTTCACGAGGGGAAGAGCCGCAAATGGCGGCAACGAAGGGCATCCGCCTTGCCACGCGACCGGGCTTCTCGCACTCTACATATCCCGCGTCCCGACGCGTGGATGTGTGAGCAACCCCGAAGAAAAAGCCCGCCAGAAGATCGACGCCATGCTCACGGCGTCGGGCTGGGTTGTGCAGACGAAGGGTCAGATCAATCTCTCCGCCGGGCGCGGGGTGGCCATTTGCGAACTCTCCTTCAATACGGGCGAGCCCGACTACACGCTGTTCGTGGACGGCAAGGCCATCGGCACGGTGGAAGCCAAGCCCGAGGGAGCCACGCTCACCGGAGTGGAAGAGCAATCCGCCAAGTATGTCGCCGGCATTCCGTTCGGGATCGCGGCGTGGAAATCGCCTCTCCCCTTATGCTACGAAAGCACCGGCGCGGAGACCTTTTTCACCAGCCGGCTCGATCCCGACCATCGCAGCCGTCGCGTCTTCTCCTTCCATCGTCCGGAAACCCTGCTCGCCTGGGTGCAGCAGGAAAAGCCAGTCGCCCAGCGGCTCCGCGAATTTCCGCCGCTGGCCGCCGGCACTCTCTGGCCCGCGCAGATCGAAGCGATCACCAACCTGGAGAAGTCCTTCGCCGCCGGTCGCCCGCGCGCGCTCATCCAGATGGCCACCGGCTCGGGCAAAACTTACACCGCCGTCAATTTCATCTATCGCCTCGTGAAATACGCCGGCGCGAAGCGCGTCCTCTTCCTCGTGGACCGCGGCAATCTCGGCCGGCAGACGCTCAAGGAGTTCCAGCAGTTCGTCTCACCCGCGAACAACTACAAGTTCACCGAGGAATACATCGTCCAGCATCTCACCGGCAACTCGCTCGACACCTCCGCCCGCGTCGTCATCGGCACGATCCAGCGCGTCTATTCCATGCTCAAGGGCGAGCAGGCACCCGCGCCCGACCTCGACGACCTGCCCATCGAAGCCGCCGAATCCCTGTTCAAAAAACCCGTCCCGGTCGAATACAACCCCGCGTTCCCCATCGAGGAATTCGACTTCATCATCACCGACGAGTGCCACCGCTCCATCTACAATCTCTGGCGCCAGGTGCTCGAATACTTCGACGCCTCGCTCATCGGCCTCACCGCCACGCCGTCCAAACAAACCTTCGGCTTCTTCCAACAAAACCTCGTCATGGAATACAACCATGAGAACGCCGTGGCCGACGGCGTGAACGTGGGCTGCGACATCTACCGGATCAAAACGCAGATCACGCAGGGCGGCTCGAAAGTGGAGGCTGGGTTCTTCGTGGACAAACGCGACCGCCAAACGCGCCAGGTCCGCTGGGAGCAGCTCGATGAAGTGCTCACCTACGAGGCCGCCGATCTCGATCGCGATGTCGTCGCCACGGACCAGATCCGCACCGTGCTCAGCACCTTTCGCGACAAGGTCTTCACCGAGATGTTTCCGGGCCGCACCGATCTGCCGAAGACGCTCATCTTCGCCAAAGACGACACCCACGCCGACGACATCGTCCGCATCTGCCGCGAGGTCTTCGGCAAGGGCAACGACTTCTGCCAGAAGATCACCTACCGCACCGGGTTCGTCCGCCTCGTGGAAAAGAAGCCGCAGCCCGACGGCAGCGAACTCGAAGAGATCACCTGGAAACGCGCCTCCAGCCTCTCCCCCGACGAAATCCTCAGCGCCTTTCGCAACAGCTACAACCCGCGCATCGCCGTCACCGTGGACATGATCGCCACCGGCACCGACATCAAACCGCTGGAGATCGTTTTCTTCATGCGCAGCGTCGCGTCGAAAAACTTCTTCGAGCAGATGAAAGGGAGAGGCGTACGCGTGGTGTCCGACACCGAAATGGAGCAGGTCAATCCCGGCATCAAACGCAAGACGCGCTACCTGATCGTGGATGCCGTGGGCGTCTGCGAGCGGGTGCTGACCGAGTCGCGCCCGCTGGAAAAGAAACCCACCGTCAGCTTTGAAAAACTCCTCGATGCCGCCGCGCTCGGCACCACCGAAGTGGCCGCCGTCGAATCGCTCGCCGGACGCCTCATCCGCCTGGAGCGCCGCTTCGATGCCGAGGTGGAGGCCGAAGTCGTGCAAGCCGCCAGGGGCCAGACCCTCTCGCAGATTTCCAAAGCCATGCTTGCCGCGATCGACACGGACGCAATCCTCGCGCAGGCCAAGGTAGGCAAACCCGAGTTCCACGAGCCGACCGAGAAGGAACTGCGCGAAGTCCGCGAAACGCGCATCCAGCAAGCCCTCGCGCCGCTCGCCGCCAATCCTGATCTCCGCAACCTGCTCAAGAAAATCCAGAAGGCCGCCGACCAGACCATCGACATCATTTCACGCGACACCCTGATCTACGCCGGCCCGGCGGAGAAGAGCACGCAGACCAGCGCCCAGCTCGCCACCTCGTTCCTCGAATACATCGAGCAGCACAAAGCCGAGATCACCGCGCTGCAAATCCTTTACAGCCGCCCCTACCAGCAGCGCCTCACCGAGCCAATGCTCAAGGAGCTGGAGAAGAAACTCCGCGACAACCACGCCGCGTGGACCGAGGACCGCCTCTGGGACGCCTTCGCCGTCACCGCTCCGGGAAAAGTGAAAGGTCGCTCGCAGGCCGGGCGCTTCGCCGACCTCGTGGCCCTCGTCCGCTTCGCGCTGGAACAACAGCCCGTGCTCGCGCCCTTCGCCGACTCCGTGAGCGAGCGGTTCAACGAATGGCTCATGGACAAAGCAAAAGCCGGCGCGGTCTTCACGCCCGAACAACTCTCCTGGCTGCATTTGATCCGCGAGCACATCGCCACCGCCATCAGCATCGAGCCGGAGGATCTCGAACTCTCCCCATTTAACCAGCGCGGTGGCCTGGGCAAAGCCCATCAACTCTTCGGCGAACAACTGCCCAAGCTGCTCGACGAACTCAACGAGGCGTTGGCGGCATAACGAATTCTAAAATGACACAAGAAACGTTTCTCATCCGCCTCGGAGATCTCTCGAATAAAATCAAAGATGCAATTACCGCGGAGACTAGAAACTACGCAGTTCCAATAGTAATTAACGATACCCCTATGGGTTCAGGAACTCTCATGGAGATCGATGGCCACTTTGGCGTCTTGACCGCCGAACACGTTGCGTGTCATCCGACGAAAGCCGAGCTTCGGTTAGACAACACGAGTCAGAAAGGACCACGACTTCTTATCCCTCCAGCCGATTTTCCAGGCGGCTTGGAATTCGAGTCTTCGGTTCTAAGAGTGCATAGCACTTCAAGGGCAAACGATGAATACGGTCCCGACCTATCGTTCATTGTATTTCCTCCCAGTGAAATACTGAGCGGAATGAGGGCACGCCGGTCGTTTTATCCGCTTGCAAGCAACAGCGAGACGAAGGTTCGCAATGGACTTATCGAAAACGGCTTTATCGCATTTTGTGGCTTTCCGGCGAGTCAACGTTCGGAAGAGGAACCTACGAGGGCTTCACAACTGTTTTCAAACTCAAGGGCTTCGCATTCATGACAGGAGAGGACAAATACGAGGAGCAAGAGGGATGGGACTATTTTGAACTTGGTGTCACGAGGGATGAGGTCGCCGACATTGGAGACTCCTTCGGAGGCGTGAGCGGCGGTGGGGTGTGGCGGATCCCCGTCTGCCGAAAAAAGGATGACCCCGAAGGCTCAGAATATTACGACGGAATGACTTTCGCGGGGGTTGCGTTCTACGAAGAGAATCATCTTCCCGATGGAAGATTCTTTGTTCGCACTCATGGACCTCGATCAATTTACCAGCAGTTTCTACCGGCGCTGCGCGAAAAGTTAAATGCTTCCCGATAACATGGTAAGCCCATCATGAACGGAGTTGTAGATCGCGGCATGATTCTCGAGCCGGCAGCTCGCACATCTCCGGTATCCTGGCCCGTCATTGCACTTGGCGACATCGCCGAGGTCAAACTCGGCAAGATGCTCGACAAAGCGAAGCACCAGACAGGGCGTAAATTTCCCTATCTGCGCAACGTCAACGTGCGATGGGGCACAGTCGCGACAGACGACGTATTCGAGATGCACTTTGAGGACGATCAAGTTGATCGATTTAGCCTCCGCGCTGGAGATGTCCTTGTCTGCGAGGGCGGCGAACCGGGGCGGGCGGCAGTTTGGAATGGACACGTAGCCGAGATGAAGTTTCAGAAAGCAATCCACCGGGTTCGCTTCAATGTTCCGTATGAGGCACGGCTGCTCGTCTACCTCTTGGAGTCGCTTGCCAAGTCGGGTGGCTTGGAGCGGCGATTTACCGGCAGCACGATCAAGCACTTCACTCGCGAGGCGTTCATCCAATTGCCCATTCCGTTTCCACCCCTGCCCGAACAGCGGCGGATTGTGGCGGAGATTGAGAAGCAATTCACGCGACTAGAGGCGGGGGTGACGGCGTTGCGGCGGGTGCAGGCCAACCTCAAACGCTACCGCGCCGCCGTCCTCAAAGCCGCCTGCGAAGGCCGCCTCGTCCCCACCGAAGCCGAAATCGCCAAAACCGGAAATCGGAAAGCGATCTTTGAAACCGGCGAAGCCCTCCTGGCCCGCATCCTCACCGAGCGCCAGCATTGGTTCGACCGGCAGCAGGCCAATGCGAAAACGAAAAAGAAATACATCGAGCCAGACAAGCCAGACACCGCCAACCTCTCATCGCTGCCTGATGGCTGGACTTGGGGCACATGGAATCAGCTCTCGAATTGGGTCACATACGGTTTCACGAGGCCGATGCCACACGTTGAGACGGGGATTCCGATCGTTACCGCGAAGGGTGTAAACAAGGGGCGGATTGATTTCGATGGAGCCCACCTGACGCCACGGGAGTCCTACGAAAAGCTGTCGGAGAAAGACCGCCCACGACCGGGCGATCTGTTGATTACAAAAGACGGAACGATTGGCCGAGCCGCCGTCGTCGATACAGACCGCGAGTTCTGTATCAACCAGAGCGTCGCCGTTGTTTGGTTACGTTCTTGTCCGATGGAACGAAAATTCCTGCTGACTGTCATCGAATCGGAACTAACGCAGAAGCCGATTTGGGCAAAGGCTCGTGGTGTTGCGATTCAGCATCTCTCAATTACCGACTTTGCGAAGATGGCACTTCCAATCCCACCCCTCGCCGAGCAGACGCGGATCGTAGCGGAAGTGGAGCGGCGGTTGAGCGTGGTGGAGGAGGTGGAAGCGGTGGTGTCCGCCAACCTCCAGCGAGCCTCCCGACTCCGCCAGTCCATCCTATCAAAAGCGTTCACAGGAGAACTATGCCGATAGATCGAAATATCAGCTTCAGGACGCACCTAGTTGGCAGTATCGACGACTTCACCGCTTCGTGCGATATGGACCCGCTCGTTCGGGTGCGGTTTCTCGTGGAGCTTGTCGTCAAACTCGGACAATATCGTGAAGAAGGACGCGATCTTTCACCCGAGGTCTATCTCTGTTCGGACGTTGATGCTACGCTGCGATTCTTGCCTGGACACTGTGTATTGCAAGTAGGCAAAACATCTGTTTCCGAGTCATCAGTGTCGGAGATTCTAAAGAAATGCGCTCCGTTGGCGATCGACGGTTGGTGCATCTATGTCGAGAACTCGGTGACGGGACTTGTTTACGGGGTCTTCCGCGATCAGCCCAATCCGTTGGCGGTTCCGATATCTGAGGCTTTGCTTTCAACAGGTAGCGAATCCACGAAAGTAGTGAGGGTGCATCAGAATGCTCCAAACTGCGTAGAACTTGCTAATTACAAAGGCGATAAGCACACCGTCTTCCTGTCACACAAACCGGAGACCGAGCCGAGTCCGGTGGCTTTTATCGAGACGCTTGCCGAAACAATCTGCGAAGAAATAGCCGCCGAACTTCGAGAACCAACCCAAACGTTTATCCGCCGGACTCTCACCACTGCCTTGGAAGCATCGCATGGCGCATTGATCGCGGTTTGCCGGACGGCCTCCGTCCCGCAGGGACTTCGCGACGGCTCGATCCTTCAGTCTCCAATTGACTTTGCCGCCCTTGTTGCGGCTGCATCGAAGGGGTCGCTCGTCGAGCGACTAACCCTTCTCTCCCAGGGATCGCTTATTAGGGGAATGCTAGGCTGTGACGGTATCGTCGTATTCGACCGCCGTGCCCGCCTCCTCGCATATAACTGCTTTATTCAACCCCCTAAAAGCAACTCCGGCCCCCGCTCCGGAGGGGCACGCCGTCGGGCGTATGAGGCGCTGTGCGCCAAATTGGGACGCGGTGTCTATGCTGCATTCATCCGTTCTCAAGATGGATGGTCTGAATTCCGAAAGAAATAATTCTATGTCCGAACAAAGTATCGCTCTTTGGCAACCGCCAGAGCTGGAAATCCTTCCAGCCAATGTTATCGCGCCCGGGGAAATTACCACTTACGCGCAACAGTTGACCAGCAAGGAGAAACGACAAATTACTCAAGCTTTTGAGGTCGAACATTTTGAAATGGCCGTGAATTTTGTGTGGACCAAAGCAATGGCCGCTCTCAAACGAGAATTGGGCACGCTCGGGATGGAATTGCTCGGGGAGATGATCAACAAACCCGGTCTCACAGAAGATGACGATGTCATGGAAGTGCTTACCGATAAGGAGAGCGTCCGTCTGGCGGAGGAGCTTGGGATTGTCACGAAGACAGAGGCCATGCGCCTCAGACAGACCCATGAAATGGTGATTCACTTCGCGGGCTTGGACCCGTCGCAAGCTGAGAGCGAATCCGCCGAGATGGATCAGTTGGAGGCGGTCCGCGCGCTAAAAACCTGCGTAAAGAATATCTTGGGCAAGCCAAAGGTAGAAGTCGCAAACAAGTTTATTGAGTTTCGGGAAGCGTTGATTTCCGAAGTGCTTTCTGAAGATGACGATCGCCTTACAATGCTGGTTCACTCGCCTTACTTTTTTCAAAAGCTGGCGGTCAGCATTTTGCTATCAGTTATCAAGTCTGGAAGTGGTGCGATTCTTGAGAATGCCCTCGCAAACGTGAATGTCGTGTTGCCTGCCACTTGGCGATTGCTACGAGATACAGAACGTTGGCAGGTGGGCCATACTTATGCGTCGGTTTATGCAGCCGGTCAGCGGACTGCCATGAGTGGACTGAAGCAAGCACTGCTTAAAGTTAAGGGATTTGACTTCGTTCCCGAGAATCTGAGGTCGGACACCTTCGTGAACGCGGCCGACGCGCTTATTAAAGCACACGAAGGCATGAATAATTTTTACAACGAAACAGCTCCAATCAAAAATCTGGAACGCCTTGGATCGATTATTCCTACGCCAGCTTTTGCGGCCTGCGCTAGTGCCATTCTTGCGGTAAAGCTGGGAAACTCCTACGGGGTTAGCTTCACAGCGGGACCAATTGCCGAAAGGATGCTTCAATCGTTTCCTCAAGATCGTTGGCAATACTACTTGAATCAGTGTCTTCCAGGAGACATCCGTATCTTAAACAAGTTTGTGTCTTCAGGCCCCAGGAAGCAGTGGATCGGCATTGTATCTCGCTATAAGTTGTCGGAATTGCTCATTAAGAACAGAAGTGTTGAGGAACTCGTAACAGCCGCGGAAAGCAAGGATGAGGAAGGAATAGCGAAAGCTCAGCGAAAGCTCACCCAAGCTTACTATGGGAAAACGCCGCGCTGAGAATAGAGCCGTTTATGAGCAATCCCACCGCTCTCGTCCAAAAGCTCTGGAACTACTGCAACATCCTGCGGGATGACGGCCTGTCCTACGGCGATTACGTCGAGCAGTTGACGTTTCTCCTCTTCCTGAAAATGGCGGACGAACAGGCGAAGCCGCCGTTTAACAAGGTGTCCGCGGTGCCGACGGGCTACGACTGGCCGAGCCTGCTGGCGAAGGATGGCGATGAACTGGAATCGAGCGGAGCGAGATGGACTGCTGATCAAACGCATTACCGGCATGTGCTGGAGACGCTGGGCAAGCGCACGGGCATGCTCGGCGTCATCTTCCGCAAGGCGCAGAACAAGATCCAGGACCCGGCCAAGCTGCGTCGGTTCATCGTGGTGGGGGACTCGGTATCTGCTCGCCCCAACGCATCTCCCGCCTCCAGCAGAAATCCTCCCATTTTGCGGAAATCTCTGAACGGGCTTTGCGCCACCCGCCGCCGCCCGCTACCTTCTTCTGCCTGAAACTTTCACCGGAGACATGCCCTGAAACTGATCGAACGAACTTTTGAACTGCACGGCCCTGAAGGGCTCGGCGCGAAACCGCGCCCCGAGCTGATTGGCCCGATCTTCACGCATCTGCACGACACGTTGCAGGATGCGGTGCGCATGGGCTTTCTGCATTCCAGCCGTGCGCGGGGGAGAATCTCCGGCAGCTTGAAGGCGGCGGCGGATGTTCGTTACCTCGGCCATTCCGGCAGCGACAATGCCACGTTGCTCCACTTCGAGGTCGCGTCCTTCGGGAGTGTGGCTGCGGAGCTGTTCGATCAGCAATGGTTCTGGGACGACGGCCCCAAGCCGGAGGATACCGCCTTTGAGCTGCTCGGAGCTGCCTTGAGCGACGTGCGGCGGCGGCGGAAGGACAGCAGCCGTTTTGATCCAGCTTTGCTGCGGCGGATCGGCAGCTACCGACGGATGCTCAATCGAGGGATCGAAAGAATCGGCATGCCGGACACCTCGCTGCCAGAGCGCGGTGAGATTGATGCCGAGGCGGTTCAGGCGGCCACGGAACTTTGCGCTACGACGCCTCATTCGCGTCGGGTGCGTGTCATGGGCCGGCTGGACTTGATGGGCAAGAGCCAGTCGGTGCTGAAGATTCACCTGCGACCGGGAGTGATTCTGACGGCCCTGTGGGAAGGGAAACAGCCTGTGGAGACGCTGACCGAGTTTTTCGACCGCGACGTGGTGATCGAAGGCGCCGGAGTTTTCCGACCTTCAGGCTCGCTGTTGCGGATCGACGCGGATGCGATCGTGCCCGCGCGCGCAGAAGACGAGTTCTTCCGGGAAATCCCGGAAGGTATTGTTGAGCGTGACTACCGGACTTTGGTGCGATTGCGCCCGGGCGAGCCTTCGGTTTATGCCCGCATTCTCGGCAGTATTCCGGCGGAGGAGTCCGATGAGGAATTTGCGGCTGCGGTCGAGGCGATGAGTTGAGCCGAGGAACCTGAGCGCGTGTATCTATTGGACACCAATATCGTGCTCCACGCGACACGAGAGGGAAGCCCGGTCGCGGCAGCCGTAGAGAAACAATTCGGACTCAGCCAGCTCTCAATTCGACCGGCGGTTTGCGAAGTCACCATCGGAGAACTTTGGGCGTTTGCCCAAAGCTGGGGAGAGCGACGGCGTGAGCTGCTGCGCCGGATGATCGGTGACTTGCTGATCATCCCGATTGGACGCGAGGCCATTCATCTGCGCTGGGGAGAGCTTTACTCTCATGCTCGCGCGCAGAGTCTGGCGATCCAGCATGATCACAATGATGTATGGATTGCTGCGGCGGCGCATGTGGCCGGCCTTCAAGTCCTCTCAACGGATGGCGCAGCGTTCCTGCCCCTTCGTGGAACGCCTTGGGTCGATGTCGTGGTTCTCGATCCGAAAACGGGCGTTATCGTTCCATGAGCAACCCCGCCGCCCTCGTCCAAAAGCTCTGGAACTACTGCAACATCCTGCGGGATGACGGCCTGTCCTACGGTGATTACGTCGAACAGTTGACGTTTCTCCTGTTCCTGAAAATGGCGGAAGAGCAGGCCAAGCCGCCGTTCAACAAGGTGTCCTCCGTGCCGACGGGCTACGACTGGCCGAGCCTGCTGGCGAAGGATGGCGATGAACTGGAGACGCATTACCGGCATGTGCTGGAGACGCTGGGCAAGCGCACGGGCATGCTCGGCGTCATCTTCCGCAAGGCGCAGAACAAGATCCAGGACCCGGCCAAGCTGC
>JBAVML010000297.1:0-2528 GCA_049690035.1 Chthoniobacteraceae bacterium | reverse complement strand
GCCTCGATGAACTCCTCGATGTCGGGATGATAATCCTTGAGCGTGTTCATCTTCGCCGCGCGCCGGGTTTTGCCGCCGCTCTTCACCGTCGCCGCGACCTGGTCGTAGATGCGGAGGAACGAAAGCGGACCACTTGGTTTGCCACCGCCGCTCAGCTTCTCGCGCGTCGAGCGCAGAGTGGAAAGATCGCTGCCCGTGCCGCTGCCGTATTTGAAGAGCATCGCCTCCGACTGCGCGAGACGCATGATGTCTTCCATGTTGTCCTTCACGCTCTGGATAAAGCACGCCGAGCCCTGCGGATATTCGTATTGCGTGGATGCGCGGCGGGCTTCGCCGGCAGTGCGGTCGTAGTAATAGTTCCCCTCACCCTTGCCCTCACCGACCTTGTATTGATGGTGCAGGCCGACGTTGAACCACACCGGCGAATTAAACGCGCCGAACTGATTCACGCAGAGCCAGGTCAGCTCGTTGTAAAAAGTCTCCGCGCTTTCGCTGTCGGCGAAGTATCCGTCCTTGATCCCGCAATCCGTGATCGTGCGCGTCACGCGATGCACGAGTTGCTTCACCGAACGCTCGCGCCCGCCCTTGTAGGGATCCGTCCCGTGCGAGATGTCGCCGTAGAAATATTTCGACACCGCGATCTTCGTTGCCAGCGGCGTCCACGACTTCGGCACCTCCACGTTCTCCTGCTTGAAGATCGCCTTGCCCGAGTCATCGGTGATCTCCGCGGTGCGCAGGTCCCACTCGATTTCATCGAACGGCGTGATGGCTTTCTGACTGAAAACACGGGCGAATTTCAGTCCCTCATTCGTGCGCCGACGGCGGTCGGCGACAGGCACAGCAGCAGCAACGCGCGAAGCGCGGCGGGTCGATTTCAGTTTGAGCATGACGGATTGGTGAACAAGTTGGGAATAACAGCGGCACCCAACCCAACAACCTGTGAACGGTTAGCGAATAACCACTCTATGTTGGGCGAGGGACACGATGAGACCACAAGGGATTGTGGTGGCCAAGAAAATTATACGTGAACTTGAACAATTTTCTCGTGAAAAAGTGTTGCGCTTCCAACGAAGGAAAACGGAGCCGCCTCGCCATTGATTTCGCAGGTCGACGAGGCAATTGAATGCCTCAGAGCACGGCATCCATCCTTGCCAACCCGCCGAAGATCGAGTTTCCAAGCCGCCCGCGCACTCCCTGGCCGCGCCGTGCGGACGATGTTTCAGTTCGCGGCGAACTGCCGGGAGACGCGCGAGATCGGTGCATTGACCACGGCGATCCGGGTTCCCACGGCCACCGCGTCAAATAGCCGGACGACATCGCGCGATTTCATTCGAATGCAGCCATAACTTGCCGGGTGTCCGATCGTCCGCTCTTCCGCAGTGCCGTGAATATAGATGCCGCGCCCGTAGGCGCCGCCGTTGCAATTTTCCAGGCCGCGCAGGTGCAGGATCCGGGTCACGATCGGATCGCGTCCGGGGGCATTGGGGCGCAACACTTCGCCGGTGGGCCGGCGGCCCTTGAAGACGGCGCCGAGGGGCGCGTTACCGCCGATCTTGGCAGCCACTTCCATCAGTCCAAGCGGCGTGGCGTAGCTTCGGGGGCGATCACCGACGCCAAACTTCGAAGTGGAAACCGGGAACTGCGCGACAGACAGCCCATTGTCCATCAAGACGAGGCGCTGATCTGGGACGCTGACAACCATGATTGGCTCGGCAACGAGTGCGGCGGTTTGCGCTGCGAGGACAAGGCCGGCGACCACGAAAATGCGGTTCAAGTTTGGCATGATCCTCCCTAAGCAAGCGCGATGCCAGCTCGCGGTGAGGGGTCGTCGGGGCGATCAAAAAAGGGGCGGCAGAGGAGATGCCGCGTGGTCATCATGCCGGGAGCGGCGTGCCGGTATCCCGTCCCGGGAACCGCAGGGCGGGAATCCACTGGGCGAGCGAACAAAGCGCGACGTAGCTGAAGCCGACCTCGAAAAGCGACAGGAACGCCGCATTTAGCCACTGCCCATTCTCGATGGCAAAACGGAGCAGGTAGAGGAAGTAGGCCGCGAACGCCAGTTCGACAAAAGGCAGCACGCTCTTGAGCGGAATGTAGCGGGCTTTTTTCCACGACTGAGTCTTGCTCTGAATGCCGTACTTCGGCGTCCGCGTGAACTCCGACTGATGACCAATCAGCGCTTCGATGACGGCCCGCGCATTGTTGATCGCCAGCCCGACGCCGAGCGCGAGCACCATCGGCATGAGCAGCAATTCCTTGATCCAACCCTTCGGATACAGCGCGCGCTGGGCGCAGATGTAGAAGACCGTCGCCGGCAGCGAGGCCGAGAGGTAGATGGGAATATCGACGAGGAACATCCGCCAGTGGCTGTAGGAGTTGGTATTGGCGGAAGGGTGCATCAGTGCACAGAGCAGGAAGAGCAGCAGGTAGGCGTAGTTCGAGGTGAGATGCGCGGTCGCCTCGAATTTGATGAGCAAAGGCAGATCGCTTCTCCAGACCGAAGGCAGCAGCTTCTTGCACGTCTGGAT
>JBAVML010000296.1:0-25456 GCA_049690035.1 Chthoniobacteraceae bacterium | reverse complement strand
ACTGGGTGGCGGGAATGACGGGGTTTGAAAGCGAGAGTTGCGCGATCTTGGCGTGGTCGGCGCGGAGGCCGCAGGCGAGGTCGGGCTGGGCCGCCGCAGCGGCGTTAAGGAGGGCGAGGTTTTTCCCGATCTCGGGCAGTCCAGCGATCAGGCCATCGAACGGTTCGCTACCGACGAGGGAGATGGCGTCTTCCTTGGTGCCGGCACGCACGATCTTCCGCCCGGCGAGCGTGGCGCCGACCGGGATCCACGCGAACTCTTCGCCGACCAGCAGAATGCGGGGACCGGAGGAGCGGCGCGTTTTGGCGGTCGCAGCGGAAGCGTTTGATTCGCTCTGGGCGGGATGGAGAAAGGTTTGCAGGATGTTCACGAGTATTCGGTGCCCGGCAGATCGCAATCGAGGCGGCTGTGGGCGAATTGTGAGTTAGCAATAACGACGCCCCGCGCTCCGGGAATTTGCGCGACGCGAGTATTTTCCCTCGGCAACAACGGGGTGCCGGTCAAAGATTCCGCGGCCGGGTTGATTGACCGCATGTCAGGAATGCAGTGCATGATGCCGACGGCATCCTCCCCTCCCTTTATGTTCCCTCGCTTCTTTACGGTGCTCGCTCTCTCCGCCGGGCTCGTCGTCGGCGCTGATGAAATCAGCCTTCCCAAAGCCACGCTCGATCTCTCCCTCGAGCCGCCGCTGATCAATACCGCGCCCGGCGCGGAGTACGACGACCAGGTGCGCACAGGAAACATGATCATCGGCCTCGAACGCACGCCGAAGGGCCGGCTGTGGGCGTGCTGGGTGGGGAATGGCGACAACCCGAATGGATTCTTCATGCTCGCGATGAGCGACGACGGCGGCGCGCACTGGAGCAAACCGCTGGTCGTCATCGACCCGACGGATCCGCCCAATGCGCCGCAGCGCCGGGCGCTCGTGGGGAATTTGTGGACTGACCCGCTCGGTCGCCTGTGGTGTTTCTTCGATCAAAGCCTCGGCTACTTCGACGGACGCTGTGGCGACTGGTACATTCGCTGCGACGATCCCGATGCCGCCGAACCCGTGTGGTCAAAGCCGGTCCGCTTCGCAGACGGCTGCACGCTGAACAAGCCGACTGTGTTGGGCAACGGTGAGTGGCTGTTGCCCGTGTCGCTGTGGACGCGCGACCGGATCGGCCCGGCGGTCTTGAAGGAAGCGCATCACGATCTCGACCCGATCCGCATGGCGAACGTCTTTGCTTCCACTGATCAAGGAAAGACGTGGACTCGGCGAGGCGGCGTGGCGTTTCCCGAGACGGACTTTGACGAACACATGATCGTGGAGCGCAAGGACGGGAGCCTGTGGATGCTGGCACGGACGAGGAAGGGAATCAGCGAGAGTTTTTCCTCGGACAAAGGCGCGACTTGGAGTGAGCCGCAGCCGTCTTCGATCCAGAACGTGAGCGCGCGTTTCTTCATCCGCCGGCTCGCGTCCGGCAAACTGCTGCTGGTGAAGAACGGGCCGATCGACAAACGTCTCCCCCGGCGGTCGAGCCTGACCGCGTTTCTTTCCGACGACGACGGCAGCACATGGGGCAGGGGACTGCTGCTCGACGATCGCGCCGAGGTTTCCTATCCCGATGGTTTCCAGGCGCCGGATGGGACGATTCACATCCTCTATGACTGGAACCGGCACACCGATGCCGAGATCCTGCTCGCGAAGTTTCGCGAGGACGATGTGCTCGCCGGCAAGTTCGTGTCGCCCGGTGCGAAGCCACGGATGCTGGTGAACAAAGCCTTCGCGCCGAATCTGCCAAAGGCGATTCGGCCCGACGACAAGTGGACGGCACAGGCGATCGAGGACGCGAAGCAGGACCGGCATACCTTTGCCTACGATGGCGTGACGCCGAACAAAATGGTCTGCGATACGACGCTGCGCGAACTGCCCGACGGTTCGTGGATTCTCTTCATCCTCGCCGGCGGCGACACCGAGCCCTCGCCGCGGAACTACACCGGCGTGACGCGAAGTACGGACCAGGGCCGCACGTGGACGCCGCTCGAACCGTTCGATGTCGGCTTCCCCCGCGAGGGCAAAACCATCGGGCAGGGTCCGACCGAATTGATGATCCGCGACGGCCGCGCGACGCTCTTCTTCTCCACGCACTCGAAGCACTGGGCCAACGACTGGCGCTCCTGGTTTCTCACCAGCGACGATTCATTCAAGACCTGGAGCAAGCCGGTGGAAGTGCCCGGACGGTTGAAGGAACGCACGTTCATCCGCAATCACATCGTCACTCGCGACGGGCGGATCATCATTCCATTCCAGCACTACATCGGGCCGGAGGACGAGCAGGACAAAGCGCCGCTAGACCGCGCTTTCACGAATCCACGCAACGGCGTGCTGATCAGCAGCGACGGCGGCAAAACGTGGAGCGAGCACGGTGACATCCGGCTCACTCCGAACGACCGCTACTTCGGCTGGGCCGAGAACAATCTCGCCGAACTGAGCGACGGCCGCATCGTGATGATCATCCGCGCCGACGGACTCGGCGGGCTGCTCTATCGAGCGGAAAGCAAAGACGGCGGTGTCACATGGCCGGAGTTTGGCTCGATCACGCCGATCCCCAATCCCGGCAGCAAAGCCACGCTCTACCCGCTCGGCGGCGACACCGTCGCGATGCTGCACAACCCGAACTCGAAGGTCCGCAGCCCGCTCGCGCTTTGGATCAGCTTCGATGGCATGAAGACCTGGCCTTACCAGCGCGTGCTCGTGCCCGAATCGAGCGACGGACCCAAAGGCCGGCTCAACTATCCCGATGGCTTCGTGAGCGCGGACCGGCAGTGGCTCCACTTCGGCTATGACGACAACCGGCATCGCGCCGGCGTCTATTCCGCGAAGCTTCCGCCGCTGCAGTAGTTATCGTGCAGGCGCGGATGGAGTGAGCCGATCGCCGATGCAAATGAGGTGCCTGGTGCCGCGCACGAAGATCTTGTGCTGCGCAAAGGCTGGGCTGGCCAAGACCGGTTCGCCGAGCGGTGAGCGGGCGAGTTCCTTGAATTCGCGCGCAACCGCGGCCACGACGAGCGTGCCTTTCTTCGTGATGAGATAGAGCCGATGTCCGGCGATGCTCGGTGAGGCGTTGCATTCTTCGCCAAGGTCCTGCTGCCACTGCTTCGTCCCGTCCTTCGCATCGTAGCAGGTCAGCGTGCCGCTGGTGTCGATGACGAAGATCAGCTCACCGTCGCTCACCGGGCTGGTTACGTCCGGGATGTTGTCTTCCGCCGCCCAGCCGAGGTGGGTTTTCGTCACGTCGCCGCTACCGTCGGGCCGGATGGATTGCAGCTTGTTCGAGGGGCTGACGATGAAGAGGGTGCCGCGCACGAAGATCGGTGACGGCGTGACTTCGCCGTCGAGACAGTCCGCGCGCCAGAGCTCCGTTCCGTCCTTCGCCGCGTAGGAAATTACCCACGGCACGGCGAGCGTGACGAGCTGTGATTGGCCGGCGGCGTCGAAGGTGATCGGGGTCGCCCACGAGGCGCCGGCGGGACGTGGTTGCTGCCACACGATCGCGCCAGTGGCGCCGTCGAACGCGTAGAGCTTGCTAAGCTGATCGTCCGGCTGGCCTTGGTCAAATTGCACGATGACGCGGTCCTGCCACGTAAGCAGCGAGGTCGCGTGGCCATACGGATTCTTCGGCACGGCGAGGTGTTTCGACCATGCGACGTCGCCGTCGAACGTGAAGGCGGCGAGATCGCCGTTCGCGAACATGGCGTAAACGCGCCGCCCGTCGGTCGCCACCGTGGCGGCGGCCATGCCGCATTGGTCGGGCACTTCCGCCTTTTCGTCGGCGCCGCCGGCGGTTTTCGGGACGATCCGCTGCCACAGGAGTTTCCCCGACGACACGTCAAAGCACATCACCTCCCGCGTTTCTTCATCGCCGCCGGAAAGAAACGCGCGATCGTCCCACACCACCGGCGAACTGAATCCCGCGGCGGGCACAGCCGCCGTCCACGCGATGTTCGCGCCGGTCTTGAAATCGCACGTTAGCGGCACGTCGTCTGGCGCGTAAACGCCAGCGCCGCCGGGACCGCGAAAGCGCGGCCAGTTCGTCTCGTATTCCGCCGGCGTCGGCAGGTCGGTGGCGAGGGCGGCAGCGCCACCGGCCAGCATGGGGAACGCAAGGATGAGCTTGATCGCGCGGAGTAGATTCATGGACGGAGGCGGGAGAGATAAATGAAGAATGAGGCCAACATCTCGCTCGCGAAGTTGTTGAAGGTGCAACGATTCGGACTTCCCCACCATGACTAAATCCCCCCTTTCCTCGGCGATATTCGCGATTTTCCTCGCAGCCACCGCGGCCTACGGTGGCGACTGGCCGGCATGGGGCGGGGCCGATTTGGGGCGCAACATGGTTTCGCTCGAGAAAGGGCTGCCCGACACGTTCAAGCCCGGCGACAAGTCCACGTCGGGCGATGGCATCATCCCGGGCACGACCGAAAACGTCCGCTGGGTGGTGAAGCTCGGGACCTTGATCTGCGGCAATCCGACCGTGGCCGATGGACGCGTCTTCGTCGGTTCGGACGACGCGACGCTGCAAGGTGACCCGCGCCTGAAGCGCACCAAGGGCGGCATGGTGTGGTGCCTCGATGAAAAGACGGGGCACACGCTCTGGCGGCTGCCCGTGCCGGCGCGGCCGAAAGAGCTGCTGCCTAAAGATGCGCATTACGGTCAGCAAAACCTCGGCACCTGCTCCTCACCGGCGGTCGCTGGCAAACGCGCCTATGTGGTGACCAGCGCGTGTGAGGTCCTCTGCCTCGACGTGAATGGCCAGGCCGACGGGAACGACGGGCCTTTCCAGGACGAAGCCACCTATTTCGCCGGCGCGAAGAATCCACCGGTGCCGCTCGCCAAAACCGACGGCGACATCCTTTGGAAATACGATCTCGTGGAGCAGCTCGGCGTCTGTCCGCACGACGTGGCCGCGTGCTCCGTGCTCATCGATGGCGATATCCTCTACTGCACCTCGGCCAACGGCGTGAATCACGAGCACACCTTTTGCCTGCGCCCCGATGCGCCGAGCTTCATCGCGCTCGACGCGAAGACCGGCCGACTCCTCGCCACCGACACCGAAGACCTCGGCCACCGCCTGTGGCATTGCCTCTGGTCGCCGCCGACCGTCGGGGTGGTGAATGGAAAACGGCTCGTGTTCTTCGGCGGCGGCGATGGGGTTTGCTATGCGTTCGAGGCCCTGCAGTCGGTGCCGAGTGAGCCGATTCATTTCAAAAAAGTCTGGTCGTACGACTGCGATCCGCCGAACTACCGCGATCCTCTCGGCGATGGCCGGCCGTTCAACTACTACATCGGCGACAAGCGGAAAAAGTACACGACCAACAACGACGACGGCACCTTCCTCGGGCCGAGCGAAATCATCGCGTCGCCCGTGTTTCACCATGACCGCGTCTATTGCACGATCGGCCAGGACCCGATGCACGGCCGCGGGCGCGGCATCCTGAACTGCATCGACGCCACGAAGACCGGCGACATCACGCACAGCGGCAAAGTGTGGAGCTACGACGGCATCGAGCGCAGCATCGCCAGCGTGTCGATCAGCGAGGGCCTGCTTTACGTCAGCGACCTCGGCGGTCACATCCATTGCCTCGATGAGAAAACCGGCAAGCCGTACTGGGTCCACGACACGAACGCCGAGACCTGGAGCACGCCGCTCGTCGCTGATGGGAAAATCTTCGTCGCCACCAAGAAGAAGCTCGTCACTCTCGCGGCGGGGAAAGAGAAGAACCTGCTCTCGGAAGTTCCGCTCGGCTCCTCCGCCTACGCCACCCCGATCGTGGCCAACGGCACGCTCTTCGTCTGCTCGCAGAGTTATCTCTGGGCGGTGCAAAAAGGCGCGACGACGACGACTCCACCGGTAACGACTGGAGCCGAGTAATCGCGCGGCTCTCGGTTCCGCCCGCCGTCCGTTCGGGACCAGCGTCGCGACTACCCAACTTTCGCCAGATCGAGAAAGGTGATCATCGAGGGATTCCCCACGGGCGTGAATTGCCCGGTGAAGGTTAGTCCGCCCGACTTATGATCGACGCGGAAGGTGGCGATGTGATCGGCTCGCTGGTTGCACGAGTAGAGGAAGCTGCCGGTTGGATCGAAGTTGAAGCTGCGTGGGTAGTCGCCGCGGGTCCATTCCTCCGCGACAAAGGTCAGCGCGCCGTTTTCGCCGATGGAGAAGCAAGCGATGCCATCGTGCAGGCGATTGGCCGCAAATGCGAATCGGCCGTCGGCCGAGACCATGATCTCGGAGCAGAAGTTACTTCCGGCAAACCCGGGGGGCAGGCTGGAGAGTGTCTGCTTTGGTGCCAGGTGTCCCTTCTCGGAGTCGTAATGGAATAGCACGATGTTCGACCCCTCTTCCTGCAGGGAATAGAACCAGCGACCATTCGGGTGAAAGGCAAAGTGCCGAGGTCCATCGCCCGCCGGCAAGGAAACGGAGGGCGGATCGTTCGGCGAAAGGACGCCGCTGCGGTCGTCGAACTTCCAGACGAAGATTTGATCCAGGCCCAGGTCGGCGTGCAAAACGAAGCGTCCAGACGGGTCCGCTTCGATCATGTGCGCGTGGGTCTGGTCATGCCCGCTGATGGCAAAGCTTCCCGGCGGCGCGTTCGTCGCCTTCTTTGGTCCCACGGTTCCGGCATCTCTTTTGACGTCGCTCGCCGGACCCAGTTTGCCATCGGCCAGAATCGGAAGCACTGCCACCGAGCCGCCGAAGTAATTCGCCACCAAAACGAATCGTCCGGACGGATGGATGCTAACATGGGTGGGCCCAGCGCCACCGGAGCCAACTGTATTGAGCAAGCTCAGCTTCCCATCGTCACGATCAATCGCGAACGAGCTGACCGTGCCTGGATCGCTCTCCCCCATTTTGTCCGTCTCGTTCGCGGAATAAAGGCGCGTTCCGGCCGCATTGACTACCACGCAGGCCGGGCTCGACCCGAGTTCGAATACCCCATGCGGCGACAAGGCTCCCGTGGCGCGATCGACGAGAAACGAGTGGATGCCGCGTCCATTGCCGGGCGGCAAATCCACCTGAGTCGGCCGCACATTGCGCAGCGGAGAAGTATAGGTGCCCACGTAGGCGAGCAGCGGTCTCGTCGCCTCGACCGCCTGCAGCTTTCGGCTGGAGCCCAGGACCGCCCCACCGGCGGCCAAGGCAGCGGAAGTCTTGAGAAAAGAACGTCGAGTGAGATTTGGAGAATTCATGTAGGGGGAAGTTGAGGGTTGCGCGCGAATCATGAATGCCACGAAGGCGAACTAACGCGCAATGATCTTGCCGGCGCTGCCGCCCGTCACGCTGCGGATCGCCGCCGCCGAGTTCCTTATTGCCTGTTCACGCCGTCGGCGCGGTGGGAGGATTCCGCATTATGTATATCGCCGCCGTCATTTTCGTCGTGGTGTTACTCTCCGGATTGCGCGTCGCGCAGGAATATCAGCGCGGCGTCATCTTTCGGCTCGGAAAATTCAACGGCGTCCGCGGTCCGGGGTTATTCTGGATCATTCCGCTCGGCATCGAGCGCTGGGTAAATATCGACATCCGCATTTCCACCGTCTCCGCCGAGCAGCAGGAGACGATCACGCGCGACAGCGTGACGATCAAAGTGAACGCGGTGCTCTGGTATAAAATCGTGGATCCCGCGAAGTCCGTGATTGCGGTGAACAATGCGGCGCAAGCGGTCTATCAACTCGCGCTGACGAGCCTGCGCAACATCATCGGCCAGCACGATCTCGACGAGGTCCTCCAGCAGCGCGACAAGATCAACGATCTGCTGCGCGCGGGCATCGCGCCTTCGACGGCGGCGTGGGGGCTGGAGGTCGAGCGCTTCGAGATGAAGGACGTGGAATTACCTGAGGCAATGCAGCAGGTGATGGCGATGCAGGCCGAGGCGATCCGCGAAAAACGCGCGCGTATCATCAAGGCGGAAGCCGAACTGGAGGCTTCGCTGAAACTGTCGCAGGCGGCAGAGCAGATGGCCGGAAATCCGGTCGCGCTCGAGCTGCGGCGAATGCAGATGATCGCGGAGGTAGGCGCGGAAAATAACAGCACGACCGTGCTGATGATCCCCGCGGACTTCGTGGCGATGGCGAAGAGCCTCAGCACCTATCTCACCGAGCACGAGCGGAAGAGCTGAGTCTGGCCGTCCGTTGAGCCTTTCTTCCACCATTCGAAATGAAAACCGCATCCCTTTGTTTTCTTCTGCTTTCGGGGGTCGCGTTCGCGGCCGGACCTGAAGGGCAACCGACGGACTTGGTTAGCAGTTCTAACGTCGATGGCGGAAGGACATTCACGGAGCCGCAACCGTCGGCGCGCCCGCTGGCAGAAACCGCCCGCAAACTCGAAAAACCAAGGATCCTTCCCGCCGACTGGAATCCCAAGCAGGCGGCAGATCGAGTGATGAGCGGATTGGTCAACACGACCGACCCGCAAGTGAAGGGCGCACACGATGCGGAGTTCGTGTGCGTCGGAGACCACGCCTACGTTGTCGCTGAAGTGAACGAAGTGCGGGCGGGCGAAGGCGCGGGCTGGCCAGAGATCTATTCGGCGATGTCCATCGTGAATCTTAAGACGCTAGCCGTGGAGAAGATCGTTCCGATCGCGAAAGGCGAGCAGGCTTTTGAGAATGTCACGCTGCCACCTGGTTCGTGTTTTGTGCCGCGGATTATTCAAAAGGATGGGGGTACGTTGCGCTGTTACTTTGCCATGGAGCACCCCGGCAAAGGTGAGGCGCAGACTTGGTTCCTCGACTTCGACCTTGCGAGCGGGCTGTTCGAGAAGCAGCTGCACAAGGCGAAACTCAAGACGGCGGCGGGCACCTTCGACATGCAGCCACAATACTTTCACGCGGACGCCGCGGCCCAAGGCTTCAGCAGGCCGGCGAAGGACTATGGGCTGTATCTTTTTGATTCGTTCAAGAAGTTCGACGGCAGGACTTACGTCGCCATCAATAACTACCCCGCGGGCCAGAATGCGCTCGCTCTTGTCCATGAAGACCTCGCCACCTTCGAGGTCGTCGGTCACTATATCGAGCCAATGGAAGTTATGCTCACCGAGTCGGCGGTGAATCGTCTGCCCGACGGCACGTGGACGGCGATCTGTCGACAGGAGGGTGGCACGCACAATTATCATTTTTCGACCAGCAGGGACGGCAGGACGTGGACCAGCGGAACGCCGCGCGCCTTCGTGGCGAATGGCGCGGCGTCAAAGCCGACCTTCGACAACTTCGACGGCCTCTATTATCTGGGCTGGCAGGAGGCGACGCAGATCAATCACGTCAGCCGCAGCGTTTTCAACATCGACGTGTCGAAGGATGGAGTATTTTGGGATCGTAAATACCGGTTCGAGACGGAGAAGTCATTTCAGTATCCCACCTTTCATCAACACAAAGGCGCTATCTATCTTACCGTGACGCAGGGCGATGCCGATGCGAGCCGCAAGGAGCGGATCATGTTTGGGAGATTGGAATAGTTCACCATCATGAAAAGCTCACTTATCTATCCCTGTGCGTTCGCCTTTGTCGCGGCAACCTCGTTTCTCCCCGCTGCGGACGTCTCGCGGGAAATGACCAATTCCATCGGGCTAAGACTCGTGCCTATTGAACCGGGAAGTTTCATCATGGGGCAGGACGGTCCAGCCGCGGACTACCAGATGAACAAGCACCCCGCGGAGTTTGATCACGCTGATTGGGATGAAAAGCCGGCGCACAAGGTTACGATCACGAAGCCATTCCATCTGGGCGCGACCGAGGTGACGCTTGGACAGTATCGGCAGTTCAAGCCGGAGTTTCGCCGCGACAATGGAGCGGATGATGAGGCGGTCAGCGGTCTAAGTTGGAACGATGCGGTTGCCTTTTGCGAGTGGCTTTCGAAGAAAGAAAGCCGCAGCTATCGCCTGCCGACGGAGGCCGAGTGGGAATACGCGTGCCGCGCGGGGACGACGACGCTTTTCAACACAGGCGATACGCTACCGCCGGGATATCAGAAGTGGTTCCGCGACGAAAATCGGCGCTCGCTCTATTTCCCCGAGCCGCCGATGCCGACCGAGTACCAGCAGATTCCCGGCATCCCGGCGCCGCGCGTCGCGCAGGCCGTGCCGAACGCGTGGGCACTGTATGACATGCATGCCAATGTCGCGGAGTGGTGCCTCGACTGGTATGGGCCTTACGAGGCCGCCGAGCAGACCGATCCGCTCGGGCGCAGCGACGGCGATTTCCGCGTGTTCCGCGGCGGCGCGCACTCGCGCTTCAGCCGCCTGCTCCGGTCGGCGAATCGCGGCGCGTGGATTCCGGAATCGCGCGACAACGCGATCGGCTTCCGCGTGGTGCTCGGCGAATTGCCGAAGGGCAGGCTGCTGCCTCCACCCGCGCCGCCGCTGCATGCGCGGGACGTCAGCCAGCATTTCCCCAAGTTCGAAATGCCCTCGGCCGAGGTGCCTTTTTTTGAAGGGCCGAAGGTCTTCGTGAAGATCCCGCCGGACTCCTGCGGTCCGCTGTTTTCCTGGCACAATCACAGCCCCTCGATCACCGAGTGTCCGAATGGCGATCTGCTCGCGACGTGGTTTTCGTGCGTGGATGAAGGTGGAAGCGAACTGTGCAACCTCGCGTCGCGCCTGCGTCGCGGCAGCAGCGAATGGGAACCGGCGTCGCCTTTCTGGGACGGCCCGGACATCAACGACCACGCGCCCAAACTCTGGTGGGACGGCGACCAGACGATCTTCCACTTCGCGCGTGGCCTCTCGGAGAACATCGTGCGCACTTCCACCGACAACGGCGCCAGCTGGTCCAAGGCGCGCCCGATGTATCCGGTCGGCGAGCTTGGGAATAGACTCCTGCGCACACGGGACGGCACGCTCTTCATCGCGCACGACTCGCGCACGACCGGCCTCGTCAGCAGCCGCGACGCGGGCCGCACATGGAGCGCGATCGAGATGAAGGAACGCGACCCCGCCGACGCGATCGTGCCCGGCGGCACTGGGCATCGTCCCCCGGGCATTCACGCGCCAATTGTGGAGTTGAACGACGGACGCCTCATGGCGATCAGCCGCCAGGACCCGCCCGAGGATCAGGCGCGCTTTCACGGCCGCACCCCGGTCAGCATTAGCAGCGATCACGGGAAAACGTGGACCTTTTCCGAATCGGAGTTTCCCGCGATTAGCACCGCACAGCGTGCCGTGCTCATCCGCCTGCGCGAAGGCCCGCTGCTGCTCTGCTCCTTCACCGATCAAGGCCGCGATTGGAAGCAGCGCAAAGGCCTGAAGTTCAAGGCGGCCGACGGCAGCGAGTTCACGGGTTACGGACTCTTCGCCGCCGTGTCCTTTGACGATGGCAAAACCTGGCCCGCGCGGCGCCTTATCACTCCCGGCGGGCCGGATCGCGAACTGCCGATCATCGACCGCGGGATCGGCACCTTCGGCGACACCATGTCCGAACGCGTCGGCTATCTCGCCGTCACGCAGACGCGGGACGACCGCATCCAACTGGTCAGCAGCAAGAACCACTACGTCTTCAATCTTGCCTGGCTGAAGCAGCTTCCACCCGCGCCGAAGAAGTGAAGCGCGTGAAACCGCTCGCTTTCCGCCCCACATTTCCGGTCATCTCTTTCCACCTCTCATGAAAGCTTCGCTGCTCTACGTCATTCCGTTCTTTTCGATTGCCCTCTTCTCGCTCCGCGCGGCTGAAGATCTACGTTCGGAAAAGATCCGTGCCGCGGATGACGAACGCGTCGCCGCGGTGATGGCGGGGGACCGCGCCCGGCTCACGGCGATCTTCTCCGATGATCTTCGCTACGCGCACTCGACTGGTGCGGTGGATACCAAAGCCACCTACATCGAGGCGCTCGCCACGGGCAGCACCAAATATCTCGCGTGGAGCTACGATGAGCGGAACTTCACCTTTCCCGCACCGGGGATCGCGCTGATGACCGGAAGCGCGCACCTTAAGATCGGCAAAGCGGACGGCGCGTCCGATGTCGTCCTCAGCTTCCTCGGTGTCTGGCGCGAGGAGATGGGGCGCTGGAGGTTTCTCTCGTGGCAATCCTGCAAGCTTGCGGATCCGGGCGCCGCGCCGAAATAGGCGGCCACACTCGCTTCAAGGCAGAGCGGCTTGCAGCCGGAGAAAGCGCTTTGCGTGCGCACTGATCGGCGCGCCATCCGTGAAAATGACAACGCCTCCGTTGTCCGAGACCGTCGCGCTTCCGCTGGTCGTCCAGAGGGACGCGCCGGGGGGGAGTGACGCGATGGTCTGCCAGCCGTCCGGGTCACCCACCGGCTTGGTCAGATCGTTGCAGGCATCGATGCGAAGGGTGAGATCGGTCGCTTGCAGATTGCGGACGAATGTGAGCTGCAATGGCGAGCTGCCCGAATGCGAGGAAGCGGGCAGGCTGGCGACCTGCGACGTGAGCGGATCGAGGTTCAGCGCGTACTTGGTCAGGTTCGCGATTCCGTCGGACACGGGGTTCGCAGTGGCAGTGGTGACGTTGGCCGGCGAAGGAACGCTCAGTTGTGCCGGGGTGAAATGATTGAAGCGCCAGGCATCAAACGGCTTGTCGGCGACGGTGACCGTGGCGCTGCCCTGCGTTCCGATCGAATAGGCGAGGTCGCTGGCGATGGTCAGCGCCACGGTCTCGTTGCCCTCGGCCAGAGTGTCGGGGCTGGGCGTGACGGCGATCGTCGCGGAAGTCGAACCAGCGGGGATGGTGACCGAGTTCGCAATCGTGGAGTAGTCGGCAGAATTCCCCGCCGTTCCGCTGATCGCATAGCTCACCGTGAGTGGATCCGTCGTTTCTCCCGCGCGGGTGACGGTAAATGCGCCGGCCACCGGCCCAAGCTCGGAGGCGCTGGGAGTGTTCGCGACGATGGTTACGGTCGGCAGCGAGTACCAGGCGAGGCCGTATTCGGTAGCGGCGGTGGAGGTCGAGGACACTTCGAGCGCGTAGCGGCCTGGCGGGAGGTTGGGTTGGTAGAGCAGCTGCACGTTGTCGATGGTGCTCACGCTGGAATCGATGAGCGTGCCGCGGGTGAAACCGGAGGCGGCGTAGAGTTTCAGGAAGAGATTTCGCAACGTGGATGAAGGAGAGCCCCACAAAGGCCCCGAGACCGTATCCGCGATCGCGCGATTCCAAGTCAGCACCGCGGAGAATCCCGGCGAAGTATCGCCCGCGGCGATGTCGAAAAAATAAGCTCGTGTGGTCGTGGAAGCGACATCGGTGAAATCCCAGCCCCGCGCTTTTACCGGGACGGAGTTGCTGGCCGCCTGCCGCCCGGCGACGAGGATGTGGTAGCTATTGAAGACATTGAGCTGGCCCGCGCCGTAGTGGAGATCCATCGGCTGCGTGCTATTGGCCGGGCGGTTCCACGAGGGGATCTGGCTCTTCGTCGCTCCGGCCATGAGGAGAGCCTTGAGCGCCTCGCTGTTGGCCGCGCTGTTCAGCGCCGTCGCGCTCATGGCTTTCTGAACCAGGAGCGCACCGGCGGCTGCGATCACTGGTGTGGCAAAGCTCGTCAGGTTCTCCGGCGGCTGGCAGACGATGTCCGGCTTGATGCGGCCGCTGCCGTCGGCGGCCGTCTGTCCGGAGCTGTGGTCGCCGCTCGTCAACCCGACGACCAGGCCGTTGTAGGAACTCGCCATGAGGGCGGGCACCGTGTTGCCACTGCCGTTGTTGAGCCCGGAGACGGCGAGGAAATTGTCCCGTTGAATGGCGAAATCAAAACGCCGCAGCGCCTCCTGGTCACGAGTCCCAACATTGTCGAAGGATCCAATCCAACTGTTGTTCTCGACCTTCTGCGTTTCCGATCTCGGCGCGCTGGTGGTCTCGAAATTCAGAAAATCCGTGTTGATCCACCCGTTCGCTTCGTAGCTGTGGATGCTGGTGATTCCCGGCGCCACGCTGGTGTCACTGCCGTAGAAATATTGGCCGACGCCCGTGGCGTGCCCGGACACGCCGCCGCTGCCCGAGAGGATGCTGAACGTCTTCCCCGAAAACTCCGGGAGGGCGGTGTCCGGTAGGTAGCTGAAAGGCGGCGTGGTATTAAGGGGCGCCTCGGACTGACTGACGCCCACCCCGCTTCCCGTGGGCATCGCGGCGCCGAGTTCGAGCTGCAGCTTGGTGTAGCCGATGTCGTCCTTGTAGCCGGCTCGGGCCATCGCGGTGCCGAAGGCCAGAGCCGCGCCGAGCCAGAGGGTTGTCGCGACGGAATGCATTTCTAGGGAAGGAAAGTCGTTCGCTCGGGAACAGCGCCGCTATTCGCACACGAGGGCTAGCTTGTCGAGTGAGCCACCCGGTGCGTCGGATATGCAGACTGGAATAAATGCGGGGAAACGCTACGGTGCGCAGTTGTTCCACTCGGGACGAACCAAGAAAGAAGGCTCATATCACCACCGATTCCATGCCCGGACTAGACCGGCGCTCCACTAATTTTTCACGTTCCGAATTCGACCGCTGGCTCGCGCAGCGCCGCGCCGATGCCGGGCTCGCGCCCGTCGCCATCCGCGGCGGGCGGCCCATTTTCAAGTCCTGGCTGCGCGACGCCTGGGGGGCGATTCGTGAGCTTCCCGAGGCGAGCGAACTGGGTCTGTTTTGCGAGCGCGATGTGACGCATGTCGTGGCTGAGGTGGCGGAGGATGTGGCCATCGCGGGGCATCCCTGTTTGTTGGAAGTGTACGACGTTCTCCCGCTCAACCGCCCGAAACGCGCGGACGCTTTGACGCAGCGCTTTCACCAGCTCACGGCCGATGCGCGGCGCCGGGTGCCGGAGATCAGGGCGGAGATTGCCGCGCAGGTGCCGCGGATCGAGCAGGCGATCGCGGATCATCGGGATCGATTGAAGGACTCGGATCTCCACGAAGAGCTGGCGAAGCTGGAAGGACGCATGTCGGTGCGGCAGCTCATCGATCGCACGTCGCGCGCGGTGCGCGAGCTGACCCTGCGGGCGGCGAATCACCGGATGGCGGAAGGCATCGCGCTGCATCGTTTTCACGAGACTTTCCCCGGCGCGCGGGCGCGCGAGCGCAAGTTGCTGCTCATCGCGGGGCCGACGAATTCCGGCAAGACCTACGCGGCTTTCCAGCAGCTCTCGGCGGCTAAGTCGGGCGTGTATCTCGCACCGCTGCGGCTGATGGCGGCGGAGTTTTGGGATCGCATGCGCTCCGCGGGCGTGCCTTGCTCGCTCATCACCGGAGAGGAACGGTTTCCCGATCCTGAGGCGAAGCATGTTTCTTCCACGATCGAGATGCTCGCCACCGATGCGGAATACGACGTGGCGATCATCGACGAGGTGCAAATGATCGCCGACAAGGATCGCGGCTGGGCCTGGACGCAGGCGATCGTGGGCGTGAATGCGAAGCTGGTGATCTTCGTCGGTTCGCCGGATGCGGAGAATGTGCTGCGCGAGATCGCGTCGCGCCTCGGCGAATCTTTCGAGGTGCAACACACCGAACGATTGGGTCCGCTGGTGGTCGCCGACCGTCCGCTTGATCCCGACGAGAAGGCGGAAGCCGGCTCGGCCTTCATTTCTTTTTCCCGTCGCGACGTGCTGGCGTGGAAGCAGACGCTCGGCACCTCGGAATGCGCTGCGATCTACGGCGCGCTCTCGCCGGAGGTGAGGCGGGAGGAGGCGCGGCGCTTTACTGCCGGGGAAGCGAAGATCGTCTCCGCCACCGACGCGATCGGCATGGGGCTCAATCTGCCGGTGAAAACGATCGTCTTCACGACGCTGACAAAATGGGATGGCGAAAAGGAGATCACGCTCAGCGATTCATCCATCCGGCAGATCGCCGGACGCGCGGGCCGCTACGGCATGCACGAAGTAGGCGTGGTCACCGCGTTGAACAGGCGCGACCTCGCGCTTATCCGCGCCGCGATGGCTGCGCCGGCTGAGCCGCTCCCGATCATCGCGCCGATCGCGCCGCACATGAAGATGCTCGATTTCCTCGCGCAGGAGACGGGCAAGAACGATCTCGCGTCGCTGCTGGATTGCTTCGCTGCGCTGCCCGGCGACACGGATCTTTTTTGCAAGGCAGACGTTTCGTCGATGCGCGACCTCGCCAGCCAGATCGGCGATTTCAGCCTGCCGCTGGAGACGCAGTTCGCGCTCTGCGCCTGTCCGGTGGACACGCGCAGCGGCGAGCACATGCGCGTCTGGCGCCAGTGGGTCGCAGCGGTCGCCGAGGACGTTCCCTCTCCGCTTCCGCGCGGGCAGCGGTTTGTGGCGGATGGCGGCACGACTTCCGCGGTGGCGCTGCAAGGTGCGGAGGGTCGGGTCCGGCTGATCGCGGCGTATCGCTGGATGCACCATCGCATGCCCGACCTTTTTCCGGACATCGAGGAAGCGCTCGCCGTGTCCGCCGCCACTAATCAATTCATCTCCAATTCGCTGAAGAAAAAGAGCGTCCGCCGCTGCCGCCGCTGCGGCCACGGATTGCCGGACCAGCACAAGTTTCCCATCTGCGAGCCGTGCTTTGCGATGCGCTTCGAGCGGAACGACTGAGGGCGAAGCGATACCGGTACAAAAATACTGCCCCCCGCGCCCGAATGGACGCGAAGGGCAGTTGTTCCCCCCAGAACAATCTACAAAGCTGCGCGCTATGTAATGCATCCCGGGCGAAGCGCAAGCGGTTCACCCGATTGTTACAAACGAACCCTGCTTCGGGCGGTCACGGCTGCGCTGCTTTGAGGAAATGCTCGAAGAACAAATAGATCTGTTCGTTTGATTCCGCGGTCGGTGGATGCGCCGGGCGGTTCGTCATCGCCACTCGGTCTTGGAATCCGAGCAGCTTGTTCACCGCGATCGCGTGGTTGAGCGCCACCCAACGCGCCGGGAAATCTTCCGATCCACCTGAGACGAGAAACGGTCGCGGCGCCATCAGCGCGTGCAGTTCATGCAGATCGCGTCCCTGCTCGATGAGCTGCGGATACGCGCCGGTGCGCGGGTTCACCGGCGAGATGAGGCCTGGCTGGCGGGTGCGGCCCGCCTCCAGGCCGAGATACCACGGCTCCCAGTAGTTCACGCTCGGGCGTGTTTCGTCGAAAACGATGCCGGGATCAGACCACACCGCGCAGGCAAATTTCTCGTAGAGACACGAGCCGAACATCGCCCACTTTCCGCCGTAGGAATGTCCCACGATGCCGATGCGCTTCGCATCCACCTCCGGCAAGGCGGCGAGTGCATTGCAGCAGTTCGCTGCGATGTAGCCGAGGAACGACAGCGGCTGGCAGCGCGCCGAACCAATGTCCGGCTTGCGTGCGTCGCCGCCGGGTGAGCCGATGGCGAGGCTCACGAAACCGCGCCGCGCGAGTTGCAGCGCAAAGTCGCGCTGTTCGCCCTTCAGTCCCACGCTGGTCTCCGGATCATAGAACGGCACTATGACCGCGGGGAATGGTCCGGCTCCATCGGGCACCAGCAGGTAGCCGGCGAGCGTTTGTTCCGGCGCCACTTCCACCATGATGCGGTGCTGGGTGAAGTTGTCGCGGCGTGTGGCTTCGAGCCGCTCCAGTCTCGGTCGTGCGATCAGCGGCGGCCACGGGCCGAGCAGCGCGTGCCAGCGATCGAGAATCTCCTGCCGGCGCTGCGGCCATTCACTCGCGGACTTCACCGGGCGGCCATCGTAGAACTTCAGCGGCGATGTGAACGCGCCGAATTGCCCGGCGAACTCCGCCGGCGGGTGGAAGTAGGGCTCGATCTTCGCCCACGCTGAATCATCCGCGGCGGCAGGCGTGGAAAGGATGGCCAGCAACGCCACGCTCGAGATGAAGCCGAGCAATCGGATGGAAAGGGGAAACGGGGAAAGGGCGGGAATCTTCACGGCTTTGGAGGGTGAACTCACATCATCACCGCGACCCGCCCGGTCCAACAAGCTCGCAGCCCAGTGCGAGATCCCGTCCGCCTACGTTTTCGCTGTCGTGGCCGTGGCCGGCTTGGCCTCCGTGGTGGTAGGGGCCGGCTTGGCATCCGGCTGGCGCTCCACATGGCTGGCGGTCTTCCATTCCCCGAGTCGCGTCGCGTTGTCCTTGTATCTGTTGTTCATGATCACGTTGAGCTGCTTCACCGCCGTCAGCCCGCGATCCACCAGCTTGTTCAGCGCCGCAGTCGCCCCAGCGCTGATTTGCTGTTTGTCATCCTTCACGTCATCGGCTTCGTCGAAATCGTCGATCCGCTTTTGCAGCTTCGCCAGAAAATCGCTCGCCCAGCCCAGCTCGATGAACCGTGCCGCCAGCGGCGTCGCCGCCGTCTTGAACTGTCGCGCTCGCTTCAACAGCCCGTCATCCGTATTCCCGTAGGTCAGTCGAAAATCATCCAGCAGATTCTCGTTGCCGTCCGCGTCCGCAATCGCTTCCGCCGTTTCATTGAAGAGCCGCAGTTCCGAGATCAGCCCGTTGCGGCGCGTCGCCTTCAGCGCCGCCGCTTTGGCCGTCTGCTTCACCGTTTCCTCCGCGATGCCCTTGTTTACCGCCTCCACCTCCGCCTTCAGCGTGCGGAATTTTGCATCCACCGGTTGACCGGGCGTGGGGAACTCTCCCGCCACCCGCGTATTAAATACTTCCACCCGCGCAAAGCTATCGCTGCGGGCCATATCGCGATCGTCCGTATAATTACCTTTCTGTGTTTGAGGCTAATCTCGGTGGAACCCGCCGAACCGACATCGTTTCGGGGGAAACTGGAGGCAAAGTGGAAAACTCGCGCTGCGTTGGCAAACCTTTTCTCCCTTCTCTCTTCTTTCCCGAGAGCGCGATCCCCACGCCGCTGGTCGGGTTCACCCGCCGCCGCACTGGCTTCAGGCCGTCCCGACCCTCACCACGAAGCTCAGCTTCACCGCGCAAATACGGCGTTGCCAAGTCCTCAACTTCGTAATGAGGATGAAGGTTAGATGCTCACCCCCGCCGATCTCCGCACCCTCGCCCATTCGCGATTGCAGGACGCCCACATCCTCTTCGCCAACGGTCGATACGACGGAGCCGGTTACATCTGCGGCTATGCGGTGGAACTCATTCTCAAAGCGCGAATCTGTGATACCCTCCACTGGCCCGGCTATCCCGCCAGCCGCAACGAATTCACCAACTTGCTCAGCTTCTAGACCCACAACCTCGACGTGCTGCTCTCCCTTTCCAAAAGGCCGCCGACCAAGGGGTAGCGCCCGCTCAGGCTGAGCTCGGATTCAGGTATATGAATGGAACTGGTGTCGTCAAAGACGAGACCAAAGCCGCCGAGTGGTTTGGAAAGGCTGCCGCGCAGGGAAACGACTTCGCTCAATTCCGGCTTGGATGGATGTATTCTAATGGTGAAGGCGTCCCCAAAGATTTATCCAAAGCAGTAGAATGGTATGAAAAATCCGCTGAGCAAGGTTACTCAACGGCGCAAGCAAACCTCGGAACCATGTATTTTTCCGGCATAGGCGTCCCAAAAGATGAAACAAAGGCCGTCAATTGGTTCGGCAAGGCGGCTGCCCAAGGAGACGCCGACGGTCAATTTAAACTCGCATTGGCCTATGCCGATGGAATGGGGATTTCCAGAGACGAAACTAAGGCCGCCGAATTGTTTGAGCAATCTGCAGTTCAAGGTAATGGGTATGCTCAACTTTACCTCGGAGCGATGTATGCCGACGGCAAGGGGATTCCAAAAGACGACGTGCGTGCCTATGCTTGGCTGAATTTGGCCGCTGCGAGAAATATTTCAGGCGCAGCAGAGAACCGCAACAAGATCGAGCAGAGGATGACTTTGGAGCAAAGGGCTGAGGCTCAAAAGCTCTCAGCGGAACTCTTCGAAAAGATTAAGAAGCAGCAGCAGTAAAACGAAATGAGGTCACGACCTATGGCTGAAGCAACCGACATGAATCTCAGAAATTTCCGCCTTTGGATTCGTGATCCGGTCTGTCGCCTGCTCAAACAGAAGGATGCGGGGTTCGCGCTGGCGATGATCAGCTTCCCAGTGCTGGAACGCTTGTTACGTGGCAAATCTGGAGTGTCCGACAATCCTCTCCGGGGCGATTACTCGGAGCCGTTCTACACGGCCCTTACAAATTGCTTTCCCTCACTCCAGGATCCCCCATCAGGGACTTTTCGACACGTAGCGCAGCTATTTTGGCAGGGGTTCCGAAACGGAATTCTTCATCAGGCTACGTTTTCAAAAAACCCGATCATGAAAGGCAAAGAGCGTGCAGCATTCTGTGTATTTGAGCCAGGGGCCGGAATTGCAATCGAGGTTCGCGATTTGAAGCGCGTCATTGTTGTCGATCCCTTCCCGTTCTCAGAGTCTGTTCTAGAGCTTATCGAAGAAGACTTCGATAGTTATGAAAAGGCGGACTATGATCACCACGACCTCGCTTTCCAAGTCGGATCCCGAATCGTGAGTATATAGGTCACAACCGGCCCGGAGGAACTGGAAGCGGGCTTCACAATCGAAAAGGCGAATGTGAGAGCGGGTCAGTCTTAGAATCTCGCTGTCGTCTTGCTCCTCACGCGTAAGCCAGCTTCCCGCGCGGCTCGGGGATGGGGCGGCCGAGTTCGCGGGCGGTTTCCAGCCATTGCTCGATGACGAGTTGGGCGTGGGCGACGGCTTCCTGATAGGTCGAGCCGTCGGCCATGCAGCCGGCCAGTTCGGGGACTTCGACGACGAAACACTCGTCGGCTCGGCTCCAGTAGATGATGAGTTCGTAGCGCATATCAGTCGATTTCCAGTTGGTATTTGAGAATGAGTTCCCGGACTTGCTTCACTTGGTAGGGTTTGGCCTGGCTGCCCTTGGACTGCAGGTTGAGGATTTCTTCGATGCCATTTTTGAAGAACAGGGTATGGCTGCCTTTACCGGTGCGGCGGGTGAAACCGGCGCGCTCAAGGACAAAGCAAAGATCGTCGAAGGCAAGGTTCGCATCGGAACTGCCTGCGAGAATCCGGGCGACGACCTTTTTTGCGCGGCTCATTGGCACGGAAGGTAGCTGCTGGCCGCATCCGCGTAAATGCCGGAGTCCTTTCACCCCTCATGCCAAAAACGTCATGGCGGCGCGGGCGCGGCTGGCGGAACTGGAAGCGGGCTTCACGATCGAAAAGGCGAACTTGGAGGCGATGAAAGCCCGGCTGTTTGCCCGGCTGCGCGGGCATTTCCAGCGGCGCGACCGGCTGCGGCTCGTCATCGGCTATCGCCGGAAGTATCTGGAATCGCTCGTGCGGCAGGGCGAGGAAGAGGCCGGGAAGATCGCGCAGGAATACCGGCAGGCGAGCGCGCAGACTGAGCAGGAATACGCGGAGACGGCGGCGGCGCTGGCGGAGAAGCAGGAACTCACCGCCGGGGAAGCCGCCGAGGTGAGCCAGCTCTGGCGGAAGCTGGTGAAGCTGTTTCACCCCGACCGCTTCGCGCACGAGCCGGAGAAGCAGGAGACTTATCACAAGCTGACCGCTGCGATCAACCACGCGAAGGACCACGGCGATCTGGCCACGCTGCGCCGCATCGCGGAAGACCCGCACGGCTTCATCCTGCGGCAAGGCTGGGCGGCGCTCGACTTCGGCGAGGAGCGCGAGCTCGCGCAACTGCGCCGCCTCTGGACTCACATCGAGCTGGAAATCATCCGTGTGCTGGAGGCGCACCACGCGCTCAAGGAAAGTCTCGATTACGAGTTGCACCGGCTGACGACGCAGACCCCGGCGTTCTTCGACGAGACGGTGCGCCGGCACATTGAGAGCTTGGAGAAGGAGCTGGCGCTGCTGGAAGGCGAGGCGGAGGAGCTGGCGAAGGAGATCGAGGAACTGACGGGTGAGAGCGGACCAATCCGCGAAAATCAGCCCAACAAATAGGTCTATTTGCGTCGGCGGGCGATTTCTGTCGTTTAAGCGCCGCTTTTCGGGGTTTCGTGGCCGCCCTTGGTCATTTAGGCATCGGTTTACCGAGTTTAGGAGCCGTTTGTTCCGGTTGAGGCGGAGTCTTGCGGCGTTGAGGCGTCGGGCGTCGGCGTTGAGGCGCTGGCTTTTGCGATGGAGGCGGGGAGCGGCTGGCTTTAGGCGGCGTTTTCCGTCGTCGAGGATGGGTGGGCGCTCGTTTAGGGTGTCGCTTCCGCTGTTTAGGGTCCGGCTTTTCCCGTTTAGGGTGTCGTTTCTCCCGTTGAGGATCGAAGTTCCGCGGTTGAGGGTCCGCGGGTGGGCGTTAAGGGAGCTGCTTCCGGCGTTGAGGAAGCGTGGCTCGAACCCTTCCTAGAGTGCGATCGAGGTGACGATTTGCAGCTCGTCCTGGAAGAGCAGGCTCACGCGCTTGTGGTCGGCCTCGACGCGGGCGGGGCGGCGGGTCTGGAACCACTCCCACTGCGGGTCGCCGTTGCGGGTGCTCAACTTGTAGAGCTTCCAACGGCATTGCGGCGCCTTGCTGCGGTCAAAGACGGCGTTGACCATGTCCTCGGCGTTGCGCGTTTCACGGGTGACGTAGAGTTCCTGGCCCGAGACGAACCAATCGTCGTATTTTTCCACCTTCCAGATGACGCGTCCGGTCTTCGCTTCGACGCGAAACAATTGCGCCGCTTCGCCGAGGCCGCCGGCGTGGCTGGACACGTAGAGGTGGTCGCTGTCGTCGAGCTGGATCTTGTGAATTTCCTTGAGCGGGAGCCGCCACGCGGGTTGTCCAGTCTGGCGGTTGAAGGCGGTGACATACGCGGTGTCGAAGAAATAGAGCCGGTCGCCAGCTTCCAGGCATGGATGGGCGGTGGACGATTCCTCGTCATCGGATAAAGCAAAGCGCGTGACCGGCGCGATGGGTTGTGCGAGCTGCGCCTGCCAGAGCTTCTTGTTTGAGTGATCGAAGGCGACGAGATCCTTGCCTGCCGCGATGAGATCGAGGTTCGGTGTGGAGAAGACATCGGCCCGGCCGTGGACGAGCGCGGTGGCTGCGGGCAGGGCAGGGGAGAAGGGCCGCTGCAAGGTGACCTCGTAGGTGCTTTCGTCGATGATCTCTTTGCCGCCGGTCTGCTCTCGTTCGCTTTCGCGGCTGAGCGCCTGCGCCATGACGAGTGCGTCATTACCGAAGCCGCCGGTGGTCTTTTTGTCGGCGGCTTCCATGTCGGAGCCGGCATCGCCGGAAATGGTCACGCGCTCGGTGAGTTTCTTTTCCTTCAAGCGCACGTCGAGCTGGAGCAGGGAGCTGTGATTGGCGCTGAAAAGAATGCGGTGTTCGGCGATCGTTGGGCGCTGAGGCGTGCCTTGCACCCAGGTTTCCTCCCGCGGCTCGGCGGGAACCGCGACGGTGATGTTTGGCGTGGTGGCGTTGCCGGGAATGATGCGGGTGATCTGGACCTCGCGTCCCTGTCCGACCGCGGCGAGAACGAACAACTCCTCCGGGCCGCGCTCCATCGCGGTGACGTTTCCCGGCAGCGTCACGGTCTTCAACACGTGGCCATCCGCGCGATCGAGCCCGGTGACGCGCGCGCCCTGTGCGATCCAGATGCTGCCGTTCAGCGCCGCGATTTCGACATGCGCGGGCAGGTAGCTCGAGAATCCGGTTCGCTCGTCCTCGTCGTCGTCCGCGTGACCGCGACTCGCGGGTCGCGCGGGTGCCAGGGTGCCGGCTTCTTCGCGCGCGGCCACGAGTTCGGCGTGGTATTTGGCCGCCTCGACGTTGAAAGCTTCAATCTGGATCGGTGTCTTGAGCCGTCCGCGTTTTTCGTTCAGCTCACCGGCCCACTTTTCGAGTTTTGCAAAGCGCTTTTTGACGCGCGCGGCGAGGAGTGGGTCGGGCTTTTCCTGCGCCGCAGGCGGAGGAGCCGCGATCGGTTTTGGGGGCGCCTTCGGTGCGGGTGTCGCGGCGGTGACGGCAGCGAGATTCGCGTTCCAGCGTGCCTGTTTCGTGGCGAGATCGTAGAGTGTCGCTCTCGTGCCAGCGAGCAGGAGCACTTCATTCGGCGCGATCGTGCGCACCACCGCGGCGGCCTCGCTGGCCTTGATCGGCGCGGAGATGAGCAGGTGCGGCTTGCGTCCCATGGTGTAGTACCAAAGCCCGCCGGCGAAGAGCAGGAGCACGAGGCTGAAGCTGATTTTGATGATCCAGTTGATGGCCTTGTCACTCATGGTCGGTCAGGGCTTGGGGTTGAGCAGTTGCGCGCCGGGCGGCAGGGTGAAGTCACGGCGCGCCAGCGCGGTGTCCTGCGTCTCGACGTGGCCATCGACGAAGAGCACGCTGCCGCCGAAGCCGCGGTGATTGTTGCCGGGCGCCTTGCCGGTGGTGGAAAAGAGCGGCTCTCCGGTTGCCTTTGCGATGGTGCTGATCTGCGCGTCGCTGGCCAGCGCCTGGTCCGGGGCGGCATCGTTTTTCAGGCCGGTGACGTAAGCGTAGCTGCAGCGCCGATCGGCGAAAGGCTGCGCGCCTGGAAGTCCGGATTGCCCGCTGCCGGGGCAGATGAAGATCGTGGTATCCGTGGTGTAGAGCGGTACGAGTTGGCTCAACGCGGGCTCGGACGTGCGTGCATCGCCGGCGGCAGGAAACGAGCCGGCGTGTTCCGCGGCGTAGAGCGAGAGCGCCGCGTGCATTTGTTGGAGTTGCTGAGCGCAACGCGTCTTGGCGCGGCCTTGGGACCACGCCGTGCCGGGGCCGAACATGAAGGCGTAGGCACAAGTGACCAACGCCATCACGATCAGCAGTTCCACGAGGCTGAAGCCGCGGGTTCGCGAGTGCATTCGCTCCGATTTAGCAGCTTCGGTGCCTCGACGATTTTGTGACGAAACCGGTTTCTCCTTGTCTTCCCCGCTGCTTCCACACACACAAACATCCCCATGTCTGAATCTGTAAATTTTAAATCCGGCATGGATAAATCGGTCGCCGGCCTCAAGTGGCTGATCCAAAGCCATCTCAAATTCAGCCTCGCAAGGGACGCGACAACAGCCAGCAAAAGGGATTGGTGGCTCGCGACCTCGAAGGCCGTTCAAAGCATCATCATCGAGCGCATGATCGCCACGCAGGCGGTCCACCACAAAACGAACACCAAGCGGGTCTATTACCTCTCGCTGGAATTTCTCATGGGGCGCCTTTTTTCCAACAGCCTCTACAGCGCGGGCGTCTTCGAGGAAATGGAGCACGCGCTCCAGGCTCTCGGGATGGAGACCGACATGCTGCGCCACGAGGAATACGATATGGCGCTCGGCAACGGCGGCCTCGGCCGGCTGGCCGCTTGTTTCCTTGATTCGCTGGCCACGCTCGATCTCCCGGCGATCGGCTACGGCATTCACTATCAGTACGGCCTCTTCAAGCAGGAGTTCCGCAACGGGCACCAGGTGGAACTCCCGGACGAGTGGATGAAGTTCGGCACGCCCTGGGAAATCGTGCGTCCCGAGCACGCCACCGAGATCCAGATCTACGGGCAGGTCGAGAACGTCTTCGACGATCGCGGCAACTACCTTCCGAAGTGGACGAATACCAAGAAGCTCATCGGCATTCCCTACGACATCCCAATCCCCGGCTACGGCACGAATAC
>JBAVML010000295.1:0-3900 GCA_049690035.1 Chthoniobacteraceae bacterium | reverse complement strand
GGCGGGTCAGCGCCGCGCGATGCTGGGCGAGCCGTCCCAGGTGTGCGATGCGCCCCGCGCCATGGCGGTGTTCGCGCGCAAGGCGCTCCGCCAGCGGCGGATGGCGGATCGCATCCCGCCAGAGCGTGGCCCGTTCGGCTCGCGATGGCACAGGCACGATCCAGCTCGCCGCCGTGCCCTGCGCCGTCTCGATTGCCCCATCGGGACCGCACACCGCGAGCACCGGGCCGCGATAGCCCGGCAGAACCGGGATCGTGCGCCTTTCACCTGGACTCTGCTCGACGCAAAACACCGGGAGCAGCCGGCGCAGCAACAGCCACGGACCGAGACCGGCGGTCTTGTCTGTCTCGATGAAAAGCGGACGCCGCTTCAGTGCTTCGGCGATTTCCGCGGCGACGCTGCGGCCTTCCGCCGGCGACCCGCTACGCAACACGAGCGCCCGGTGCGCCTCGGCCCCGAGCGCCCCGGCATGACGCTGCGCTTCGGCCCGGACGGAGTCCGGCAATGGTACCGGCGGCGCGCCATCGAGGCCAATCCTGGCTCCCGGCCACGGACCATCGTGGCCCGCGAGCGCGAAACAGAGCGGCAGGGGGATCATCACAGGACGCTCGGGGAGCGGCGCGGTTTCGTTGAGCACCACGAGCAGCCCGCTGTTCACGGCGGCTCCATTGAGCAGTGTTGGCAGCGCCGCCGCGTCGCCGTCGATCACCGTGGCGAACGCGCGCGACATCAAGCCAAGCGTCGGGCGCGAACCGCCAACCGGTGCCTGCACATGCGCGAGCACACGGCCATCGAGGGCATCGTCTTCCACGGCCGCAGCGAGCGCGATCGCCAGCACCTCGATGGGCGACAGCGCGAGTTCGCGCCCGAGCTGGAGGAGCCTCAAGTCCTCTGACGCCGGACGGTGCAGACTGCCGAGAAGCGCTGCGCGAACCGTGCGTCCGTCGGCGGTGACGACGCCCAGGATCTGGCGAAGCAAGGCTGCTTCTTGGCAGGTGTCCGCGTCGGCGCCACCCCCGCAGACCTCAGCCACGGCGGCGAGGGCGATCTCGCGGAGACGCGGAGATGGCGCGAGGCGCGTCGTTCCTTCCGCCTGAGCGGTGGTGAGAAATTCAGGCGCGGAGTTCATCGGCTTCGAGGTAGTGAAAACGCACCACACGGCCGAGCCACGGCACCCAGCCAGGGTCCACGTCGAGTGCGCACCGTCGCACGCGGAGATCAGTGCCGGCGAGGTCAAAGGAAACGTCGAGCTGAGTGCGCGAGGCCGCCACGTATCCGGGACGGCAAACCAAGGAGGCGAGCCCGACGCGCGCCCTCCGACGGCACCAGCGGCGCATCGCCGTCGCCCACGCGACGAGAGGCGAATCCAACGAGGCGCGGGGCAGCGGCCATGCGAGGATTTGTCGCGCGGGCGACGGGAGTTTCCACTCGGTCGGTACCGGTGTCGAGGGGTCGCCCTCGCCGAGCGCCAGCGCGAGCGGATCGGATGGCGCCATGCCTAGGCGCACCGCGACGAAGTGCAGCAACTCGACCGAAAAGCCACTTTCCAACAAGACGGGATGCGTCGCGAGGAAGTCAGCGAAGCCGAGCTTTTCCAGAACCGGCACGAGGAAAAGCAGGCCGGCGAACGCGGTGAAATCGCCCGCGGGCGCGACCGCGATTTCGGGCTTCAAAGTCGCGCACGAACCGCTCGACTGTGGCGAAGGGAGGGGCGGAATTTCATCGCCCATTTGCCCACGGAGGCTTGCCGCGCTTGCGGGCGGCCGATTCTCCTCTCTGCTCGCGGTGTCCTCGCCGGCGGATGATCGCGGCGGCGGCGAAAATGCTTCGCCTGGCTCGCGGACCGCTTGCTTCTCGAGGCTCGTCTGCGCCTCGCCGACCGTTTGCGCCTCGATCGTGCCCTGGGCGTTCCCGGGACGTTCAGCGGCCGCTTCCAGCCAGGACGTGGCCCTCGCCGGCAGACTCGGATCGGCAGCGCGCGCAGGTTGCTCGATGATGGCGAGCATCGTCGCCAGCCAGACGAGACGGTCATCGGCGGAGCCCCATCGTCGCTGCCAGCGTCGCACGATTTCCCCATGATGCGCCGCGAGCGCCGACACCGCGGGCACGGTCTCCGGCGGGGGCGCCGTGGCGCGCCAACCTTCGAGTTGCAGCCAGGCCGCGCCATAGCCGGGCGGCACGGCGGCAAATAGCTCGTTTTCGCCCCCCGCGCGCACCGCAACCGCAATGAGCGTCGCGACGACGAGCACCGCTTCCGGCAACCCGTGCGCCGCCTCGATGAGCGCCAGCCACGTTTCCCCACGCGAGAGGCCCGCGCGCCACTGCGCGACCGCCGACGGCCAGAACCACTCGATAGCACCGACCCCGCGCGCGTGCCGCTGTGCCAGCGCCACGATGGCCTCGGTGCGACCGGGGAAGATCACGGCATTCGCGTTCGGCGCCGCGGGCGAATCGAATGGAACCGCCGTCGATGCAGCCTCGTGGAGCCGGCGTTCGACTTGCAGCGCGAGCGCCGCGCTGCTGCCGCGTACTTCGATGCGTCCCAGTGCCAGCCGCCGCACCACGAGCACCTTTCCAAATCCGAACGAGGCCAACGATGCGGTGTGCAGCGCGTCGGAGAGTAAAATCGCGGCGCGCCGGGCGTCCTCCTCCACAGCGACGCGAACGCGAAACCGGCCGACTCGCCGGCTGGGCTGCGAAGTGAGGAACGGACCACTCATAGCGAGCGTGGGGAGCTAGGCGCTCCCGAGCCTCGTCGTGAAACTGAGCGCGCGCGGGACGAATTGCACGCGCATGGTTTGATCCAGGGTGGCGGTGCTCGTCGCGATGCGTTCGATGCGGGCGGAGACTTCGCCATCCTCGCGCAGATCCTCGACGCGCGCGCGGGCGACGAGTTTATCCGCCTGCCAGACATGGACATCCATGCCGACTCGCACGAGGCGCGGATCGAAGGCGCGGACGGGAAAGAGCGTGCCGAGGCGCACCGGCACCGGGCGTGGCAAATGGCCGGCGATGAGACTCTTCACCGGCGCGTGGCTAGCGAGCAACAGACAGATGCGGATGAGGTCGTTGATCAGATTGAAAGCATCGCGCTCGGCGTTGTTGACGCGGCCGAAGAGCCAATCTGCGAAAGCCTGGAAGCGGCGCCGCGCCGCGCGGTCGAGGCTGCCATAACGCGGGAGCAAGGTCAGGTCGTTCAGCGGAGAGGGCCGATCGAATTGGCTATAACGCTCGACCCACGCCAGTCGCAGCGTGGGCGATACCGCGGCGAACTCAGCGTGCAGGCACGTCGCGACATCTTCGATTTGCTCGAGCACGTTTGCCGCCGCTTTGGCGAGCGCAGGGTGCCCGTGTTTGCCATCGATGATATCGCCGAGCGAGCTGTGCTCCTCAACCTCGCGGCGGTAGTCCAGCCACGAGCGCAGATCCGGCCGCGCCAACGGGATGACCGACGCTTTCGCCCGCGTGACCTCCACGATCGAGAAGGCGGAAAGCAACGCGCTCTGCGTCGCCACGGCGGTGTCGATTCTCGTGAAAGCGACTCGTTTCTCCGTGGAAAAGAGGAGCGCCGAGCGCTGCGTGGCTGCGAGCAGTTCGAACAATTTCGCGGGCGTGTCGAGTTCGCCCAGTCGGGGGGCGACATCGATGAACCAGCGAGCCGGTGCCTGCCGGAAAAGCTGCACATAGGCGCGCAGCGGATCGGGCGGCTGATCGTGCCGCTGGAGGCAGGCCGGCACCGGGGCGGGCGTGTCAGCAGAATCGAGCTTCCAACCCACCCCATCGCGACGAACGGGATCGACCGCGCGCGGGCGGACGTAGGCGAGGAATTTCACTTCGTCGCGGATAAGCGCGTCGCGCCGCGTATTGATCGCGGCAACGCGCTCCTGCTCCTCCTGCCGC
>JBAVML010000294.1:0-4235 GCA_049690035.1 Chthoniobacteraceae bacterium | reverse complement strand
CCCAGCGCAAATTCCTGATAGCTGGTCAATCGCTTTTCCAATATTGATCTCAAGATTGGCCTTGAACATTCGGAGCGGCTGACCATTTCCATCTTTCGGAATTTGAAGACGGTATTCGCGCATCGCTCTGCTTTTCTATTAAGGTTTTAACTTATCCTCTTCCAATCGCGGCAGCGTGAGCTCGGGGCCGGGGGTGAAGGCGGGAGCGATTCGTTTGAGCGAAGATCCTTCCTCGGGATGCTCGGTCGGCTGAATGGTGAATTCGATCCGCTGATCGCTGCGGGAGACGACGATCGAGGTCGCGTCGTCCGCGGTGAGAAAGAAGGATGCGTCGAGGACGTCGCCGGGATTGGCAATGGCGTGGTCGCCGACGCGCAGGATAATGTCGCCCACCGCGATGCCGGCCTTGAGCGCGGGAGAGTCGGGCAGCACTTCCTTCACGAGCGCGGTGGATTTCTCGACCGGCTGCGCAATTCCCTCCACTTCGATGCCGAGCCAGCCGCGGCGGATTTCGTGAAAGCGCACGAAGTCCCGGCGCACCTTTTCCGCGGCCTCGATCGGGAGGGCGAAGGAGCCGCTGCCTTGATCGAGGCTGCTGATGAGGATGCCGACGACCTCGCCATGCAGATTGAGCAGCGGCGCGCCGCCCTGCCCGCGCTGCACGGGGAGATTTGCGCGAATGTGCGTGGTGGCGAAGTAGCGGCCGAGGTATTGAATGGTGAAGCCGCCGACCATGCCGAAGCTCGGGCTGGCGGGCAGGTCGAGCGGGTAGCCGACGGTCATGACCGGCGAGGCGACGCCGAGGTCACGCGATTTGCCAAAGGCGAGGAAGGGCGTTTCCGCCTCGACCTTCAGGATCGCCACGCCGCTGCGAGGATCGCTGACCATGCGGGTAGCGGGGAGGCGCGCCTGGCCAAAGGTGACGATGATGTCCTGGCTGTCGCCGCCCACGCTGTAGCTGGTGTAGAGCGTGCCGTTGGGGTCGATGAAGAAGCCGGTGCCGGAGAGTCGTCCGTGCGTATCGGAAGCTTCGATCTTGACGACGGCCTGCTGGCATTTTTCGAAGATCGCGCGGACCTGCTGCTCGATGCCGGCGATGACGCGGGCGCCCTCGGGATCCTGGGCTTGAGCATGAACGGCGAGGGCGGCGACGGCAACGCCGATCGCGGTGAGCGAGCGGCGGACCCGATGCGGACGGCGCGAAGGCCGGGAGACAAAACCGGGCAAAACGGCGAGGCCGCGCTTAGAAGCTGAACGCCGGCTCATAGCTCGCGGGCCGCGCGTCGATGATGTAACGCGGCGCCGAAATTCCGGACTCCACACGATCAGCGCGCTGGGCGCCGAGCGAGGTGAGCATCGCGTTGCCCTGCGGGCCGAGGACGATCATCCGGTTCGAACCATGGTCGATCGCCACCTTTGGTGTTGGCGGCGGGTTCCCATTTTCCGCGAGCGAGTTGCCGGCTTTGCCCGTTTCGAACTTGCCCGGCGTGATCAAGCCGATCGCGGTCACTCCGACCACGAGCACCGCGGCCATCGCTCCCGCGTAGCTGAGGCTGCCCATGCTGTGTTCGCTGAAGAAGACTTGCGTCCGCTCCAGCGCGATCTTCCACAAAGGACGATGCAACAACTCCGAGCGCTGCCGCCGATGCACTTCCTTCAGCAACTCATCGAAGTAACCCGGAGGCGGCTGTTCGAAGCGCTTGAGGCGAAGGAGGGCGGAGATTCGTGGATCGTGCATGTGGTGACGGCTTCGGAATTTCTAAAGGAACTCGCTGAGAAAATTTTGCAACTGGCGATGGGCGTAAAATAACCGGGAGCGGACCGTGCCTTCGGAGATTCCGAGGATCTTGGCGATTTCGGCGTGGGGCATGCCCTGAATGTCGAACATCGTGACCACGGCCCGATGATCGTGAGACAGCTTTTGCATGGCCTCGTTCAAGCGAATCTGCAACTCGCCGAGGTCGGCCTCGCGCACGGGGGTGGAGCCGGCGGTGAGGTCGATGAATTCCTTGTCGTTCTGTACGCCCGCATCGACGTCATCGAGGCTCAGGTGGACCCGACGGCCGCGCTTTTTGAGGAAGTTGATCGTCATGTTCACCCCGATCGAGTGGATCCAGGTGTAAAAGGACGACTTGCCGCGGAAGCCGTTGATCGAGCGGAAGGCCTTCGACCACACGTCCTGCATCACGTCGTTCGTGTCCTCGTGGTTCGAGGTCATGTTGTAAACGAGGCCGTAGAGGCGCGGGCTGTACTTTACGATGAGTTCGTCAAACGCCGCGGCGTCGCCCGCTTGGGTGCGGGCGATGAGTTCGTCATCGCGCTGGCGGCTGGCTTCATCCTGCATCGTTCGCCGCTTGGTATCAGGGGCGGCGGTGCTTGGGAATGCGGATTGCGCCCCTGTGGCCGGACTGGGCCACAGGCTGAACGCGGTGGGAGAGGGGAGCGCAGTGGCGAAGGACATTAGCGCAGGGGGATGCGGGCGGGCTCGGGTGCGGCGATCGACTCCGAAGAAACCCGCGAGAGCAGGTGGGCGGCAAGCAGCAGACAGAGGAGGAGCAGCATGGGTGTCGAACAAAGACACCGGGCACGGTCCCGCGTTCAAACCGAATGCGGGCCTTTACCGCTCGCGCCGGAGCCGGACGGCGACGAAGGCGGTGTCGGGGAGGATGAACTTCCGCAATTCCACCTCGACCGCGGTGACCGCAAAGTAGCGCAGTACGGCGGTGGCGATTTCCTCGGCGAGCGTTTCGATGAGCCGCCGCGGACGTTCGGCGACGAGCGCTTCGATCGCGCCGCAGACGGCGTAGTAGTCCACGGTTTTGGAGATGTCGTCGTCGAGATCGCGGAAGTCGTGCGCCAGCTCCATCCGCAAACTCACGGTGAGCCGCTGCGCCACGGCCCGCTCCTCGTCGGGGACGCCGATGTGCGCGGAGAGTTCGAGTTGGTCGATGATAATTGTGTCGGGCATGGCCGGGAAATTCACCCGATCCGGAATTTCACATCCCGCACCACCCGCGCGCTGAAGCGTTTCTTCAGCTTTTCCACGATGTCGCGCTTCCACACCCGCTCGAGTTCGAAGTGCAGCGACGGCTGGAGCACCGAGACGTAAAGCACGCCGTCCTTGAGCTGCCGCGGCGCCGAGTTCTTCGCCACGAATTCCCCGACCACTTCCTTCCACGCCGAGATCACCGCCTCAGCCTTCAGCCGATCCTGCAAGCCGAGCGTCGCCATCAGCTTCCCCACCGCATCGCCGACCGTCACCGTGCGATCCGGTGCCGGGCCGTTCTGCGGCAGGCCGCGCCACTCGGCGAGCGCGCGGGCGCGGAGACGATCGGGTTTCATCCCGGCAGTCTCCACGAAAAAGCCCTCGCCGGGAAGGCGAGGGCTTCAAAATTTCGCGCGGATGATCCGCGAGACTACACGCCGTCGTTGCCGATCGCCTCGACCGGGCAGCCTTCCATGGCTTCCTTGCAGAGATTGGCCTCGTCGTCGCTCTCGGGCTGCTTGAACACGTAGCTGTGGCCGCCGTCGTCGTTGCGGGTGAAATTGGCGGGCGCCGTCTCGCGGCAGAGATCGCAGTCGATGCACTGGTCATCGACATAGAAGGTGCCGGTGACGTTCTCAGGATATTTGTTAGCAAGATCGGCCATAGGTCGGATTGAAGGGCGCCAAAATAGGAGCGAAGGGGGGCATTGCAACGTCTTTTTCGGGTCATAAGTCCGGCGCGTCTATCGTGTTGACCACCCTCGCCGCCGCCGGGATGCTGAAAGTCCTATGACCGACAAATCTCCCGCGCCGATCATCCCCGCCGAAGGCTGGAACGTGCTGCATCTCTTCTACAAAGTGGAGCAGGGCGCCTGGTCGCTGCTCAGCCAGGAGGAGCAGTTCGCCGCGCGCACCCACTTCACCGAATTGGTCGCCGAGATCCGTGCCACGGAAGGCGCGCAGCTCCTCACTTTCGCCATGGTTTCGCCGAAGGCCGACATCGGTTTCATGCTTCTGTGCGCCGACCTGCACACCGCGAACGCCTTCGAAAAACGCCTCACCAATTCGCTCGGTACCGACGTGCTCACACCCGTTTACAGCTTTCTCTCGATGACCGAGCGCAGCGAATACACCACGAGCGAGGCGGAATACGCGGAGTCGCTCGTGAACGAGGAAAATCTCGCCGCCGGCACTCCCGAGCATGAGGCGAAGCTTGTCGCCTTCCGCGAGCGCATGGCGAAGTACATGAA
>JBAVML010000293.1:0-31110 GCA_049690035.1 Chthoniobacteraceae bacterium | reverse complement strand
TTCTTCCACTAGTCACCGATCACCACTCACCAATCACCACTCACCAATCACGCCCTGCGCCTCACTCCCAAATGAAATGCTTGAGCCGGAGATTCTTGGCCCGCTCGGTGGCGTCGGCGGCGCGCGGCCCTTCGAGGCGCGCGATTTTCTCATAGATGCCGATGGCGGATTTCCAGTTCGACTGCTGCTCGAAGGTGGCGGCGAGATCGAAGCCGGCCTTGTAGTACCAGAAATACTCGCGGGGCGCGGAGCGGTCCTGGTCGAGCACGTCGTAGAGCGCGGTGATGGCCTCGGATTGGCGGTTAAGCAGCACGAGCGTGTCCGCCTTTTTGTAAAGCGCCTGGTTGCGCCACGTGGGCGGCACCTCCGGGAGCGACGCGAGCTGCTCGAAGACCTCGAGCGCTGCGGCGAGTTGGGCCTGATCCTTTCGTCCGAGCACGAGCAGGTTCTCGCCTTTGCCGGCGAGGGTGGCGTAGCGGAGTTCGGGCTCGGGTGGTGGCTGGGCGGAAAGGATGGCATCGTAGAGCGTCACGGCTTCGCTTTCCTTTCCGAGCTTCGATTGCACGATAGCCTGTTGCTGGCGCGCATAGAGTTTGAGCGGGCCATCGCGTTTCACCACGTCGTCGAAAAGTTTGAGCGCCCGATCGACGGAGCCGGGATTGATCGACTGCATCGCGGATTGTCCCGCGAGAAAGAGCGCCGTCTCCGCGAAGCCGCTGGTCGGCGCCTCCAGTGCGAGGGTCGAGAACTGCGTTTCCGCGCCGGCGAAGTTGCCGCCATGAAAAAAGACCTGGCCCAACTTCATCCGGACCTCGGGCAGGAGCGTCGATTTCGGATGTTTGCGGATGAAGGCGAGGGCGCGCTCGATGACTTTGTCGGTGGCGGCGGGCGACGCTGCTTCGGCGAGGAAGACCTCGAGATATTCGGCGTGCTCGGCGGAGGCGGGTTCGGAAGGCGCCGTGTTCGCCACGCGAAGATACTCCGCGGCGTCCGTGGGACTCCCTGCTTGAAAGGCCAGCTCGGCGAGGGCGAGGCGCGCCTCGGATTGGCGCGAGGAGAGGGGGAAGTGGTTGAGAAAGAGCCGCAGCGTTTCTTCCGCGCGCGGGTCGGAGTTGCGCGCCTGGGTGAGACCTTCCTCGAGAATGAGGTCGGGCCGCAGAGGACTGTCCGGGGAATTCGTGGTGAGCGTCCGGTATTCGGTAAGAAAGCGGTCGTAGTTCTGCTGATTGAGCGCCGCGAGTGCGGCGTTGAAGGTCGCGCTGTCGCGCAGCTTCGGGGAGTGCGCGGCGGCTCGCTGAAATTCGTTGGCGGCGAGCAGATACTGGCGCTGCTGGAAGAGGACGAGGCCCCGGCGCAGCTCGATTTCGCCGCGTTGCGAAGGGCTGCGCACCGCGCGCTCCGCGGCGTCGAGCGCCTTTACCGCACCTTCGTGGTCGCGCTTTTCCAGGAGCAGATCGGCCTGCATGAGGTGCGCGAATGGCAGCAGCGGGTGCGTCGGATATTTCTCGATGAAGACGGCGAGTGATACGGCGGCCTTCTCCGGTTTCTTTCCGCGAATTTGCATGCGCGCGACGTAGAAGCGGGCGAGCGCGGCGCAGCGCGGTGGTTGCTTCGCGGCCCACTTCTGGAGTTCACTTTCGCCGGGGTGTTCCTGCCGCGCGTAAATTTGGTCGAGGCGGCGGAAGACGACTTCGAGCCACGCGCTGTCGGGATGGCGCCAGATGAAGGTCTCAAGCGGTTTGTCGGCCGAATCGTAGTCGCGCACGATCGCGCGGGCCTCGCCGGCAGCGAGCGTGGCTGCGGCGAGCAGGCCGTCGGAGACATCGGATGGCTGGTTGATGATCTCCTCGAAAATGGGGAGCGCGGGCGCGGCATCGCCCTCGGCGAGCAGGGCGCGGCCCTGAAGGTATATCTTCCACTTCAAGTCGCCGGGCGTCTTTGGGGAAAGCTTGTCGAGCAGCGCCCGGGCTTTCTTGATCTTTTGCAGTTCGACGTAGAATCCCGCGAGCCGCAGTTGCACAGTCACGTTTTCGGGAGCCGCGGAGATGACCCCCTCGAGGATCGTGGTTGCCTCTGGAATCCGGCCGAGAGCCTGCAGCGTCTCGGCCTCGCCGAGTCGGGCGGCCAGCGGAGCGTTCGGCTCGCGCGATGTGGCCTGAAAGATCGGCAGCGCTTCGAGCCAGCGTCCGGCGTCGGCCAGAATGCGCGCTTTCAAGAGCCGCGCCTCGGACCGGCTCGCGACCAGGGGCGCGATCGTGGTGAGGGCGTCGTCGTGCAGGCCGGCGGCGAGTTGCGCCTCGGCGAGCAGGGAAGTCGCGAATTCGCGGTCGGTCGGCGCGAGCTGGCTTTGGCGGAGCAGCGTGTGGAGCTTCTCGATCGCGATCTGTGGGGCCGACTCGGCGAGCGCGCGTCGGGCGGAGGAAAGGAGCGCGGGCTCCTCGGCAGCTGCTGATATTGCGAAAAGCAGCAGGGCGAACGCGGTCCGTGGAACGTTCGTTTTTCTCATAGCATCCGCCGGAGATAATGCCCGGTGTGGCTTTGCTCAACCTCCTCGATGCGCTCAGGCGGACCTTGCGCGACGATGTTGCCGCCGCCGGCGCCGCCTTCCGGTCCGAGGTCGAGCACCCAGTCGGCGCATTTAATCACTTCCAAATTGTGCTCGATGATGATGAGCGTGTTGCCGGCGTCGCGTAGCTTGAGCAGGACTTCGAGCAGCTTGTGGATGTCGGCGAAATGCAGGCCGGTGGTGGGTTCATCGAGAATGTAAACGGTGCGGCCGGTGGCCTTCTTCGCGAGTTCGGCGGCGAGCTTGATGCGCTGCGCTTCGCCGCCGCTGAGCGTGGTGCCGTTTTGACCGAGGTGGACGTAGCCGAGGCCCACGTCTTCGAGCGCGAGCAGCTTGTCGGAGATCTGCGGGACGTTGCGGAAAAACCGCGCGGCTTCATCGACGGTGAGATCGAGCACGTCGGCGACGTTCTTGCCTTTGTAAGTGATTTCGAGCGTCTCGCGGTTGTAGCGCCGGCCGCGGCAGACTTCGCACTCCACATAGACGTCGGCGAGGAAGTGCATCTCGATTTTCTTCACGCCATCGCCCTCGCACGTCTCGCAGCGTCCGCCTTTCACGTTGAAAGAAAAGCGTCCCGCGTCGTAGCCGCGGATACGCGATGCGGGCAGGCCGGCGAAGAGTTCGCGGATCGGACCGAAGGCGCCAGTGTAGGTCACGGGATTGGAGCGCGGCGTGCGGCCGATCGGCGTCTGGTCGATGACGATGGCTTTGTCGATCTGCTCGAGGCCGTGGATTTTCGTGTACTTTCCCGGCCGATCCTTGGAGCGATAAAAGTGCCGGAAGAGCGCGCGGCGCAGGATGTCATCGACGAGCGTGGACTTGCCGCTGCCGGAGACGCCGGTGACGCACGTGAGGCAGCCGAGGGGAAATGACGCGGTGACGTGGCGCAGGTTGTTTTCGTTCGCGCCGGTGATGGTGAGCCAGCCGGGGTTGTGCTCGTCGCTGCGATTCATCGGCGCGACGTACTGCGGGCGATGGCGCGTTTTCGGGACGGGAATTTTTGCGCGGCCGCTGAGGTACTGCGCGGTCTGCGAAGCTTCCACCGCGAGCACTTCATCGAGCGTGCCTTGAGCGACGAGCGCGCCGCCGCGTTTCCCCGCGCCGGGGCCGAGGTCGAGGATGTGATCCGCGGCGCGAATGGTGTCCTCGTCGTGCTCGACGACGATCACGGAATTGCCGAGATCGCGCAGCCGTCGCAGCGTGCCGATGAGCCGGTCGTTGTCGCGCTGGTGCAGGCCGATGCTCGGTTCGTCGAGCACGTAGAGGCAGCCCGCGAGGCCAGAGCCGATCTGCGTCGCCAGCCGAATGCGCTGCGCTTCGCCGCCGCTGAGCGTGCCGCTCTCGCGATCGAGCGAGAGGTAGCCGAGTCCGACTTCGACGAGAAAGCTGAGGCGCGCCGCGACCTCGCGCCGCACCTCGCTGGTGATGAATTGCTCCTGTTCATTGAGCGCGAGATTTTCGATGAAGCTCTTCGCGTCGTCGATGGCGAGCCGGCAGAACTGATGAATGTTTTTCTCGCCGAGCACGCCGCCTTCGCCGAGCCCATCGCTGCGCACGGTGACGGCGAGAATCTCCGGCTTCAGCCGCGCACCGTTGCAGACCGAGCAGGTTCGCCGGCTCATGTATTGCCTCACGCGCTGCCGGGTAAATTCGCTCTCCGTGGTGTCGTGCAGCCGGTGCAGCGCGGCCACCAGCCCCTCGAACGGTTTCTCCACTTTTTCGCGCTTTCCATTCTCTCCCCAACTGAACGCCACCACGCGATCGCCGGTGCCGTGGCAAAGCGCGGTCTGAAATTTCTCCGGCAGGTCGCGATACGGTGTTTCCAGCGAAACGCGGTATTCCTTCGCGAGCGAAGTGAGCACGCCGGTATAGTAGCTCTGCATGCTTTTCGCGGCCTTGGCCCACGGAACGATAGCGCCCTCCGCGAGCGATTTTTCGCGATCGGGGATGACGAGATCGGGATCGACCACCGCCTCGGTGCCGAGACCGTGACACGCCGGACAGGCGCCGAAGTGGCTGTTGAAGGAAAAGTGTTTCGGCGTGAGCTGCGGCAGGCTGAATCCGGTGTCGGGATTGCTGTAGTCCGTGGAATAGCGAATCGTCTCCCACTGCTCCGGCTCGGCGCCTTCGACGCGGCGGAGAATGACGATCCGATTGCCGCCCCATTTCAGCGCGGTATCGACGGAATCCGCCAGCCGTGTGCGCACGCCCTCGCGGATGACGAGCCGGTCCACCACCACCTCGATGACGTGCTTCTCGTCCTTGGAGAGGCGGATTGGCTCGGGCCGGCCGAGTTCGATGATTTCACCGTCAATGCGCGCCCGGACGAAGCCTTCGCGCTTCAGTTTCTCAACTACGTCACGAAATTCCCCAACCTCGCCGCGCACCATCGGCGCGAGGACGATGATGCGGCTCTCGGGCGTGTAGGCCACGATTTGATCGACGATTTGCTGCGGCGACAGCTTGCTGATCAGCGCCCCGGTCGCCGGGTCGTGAGGCTTTCCCACAGAGGAAAAGAGGAGGCGCAGGTAGTCGTAGATCTCGGTCGTGGTGGCGATCGTCGAGCGGGGATTTCCGCCCGAGCTGCGCTGCTCGATCGCGATCGCCGGAGAGAGGCCTTCAATAAAATCTACGTCTGGTTTCTGCATTTGGTCCAGAAACTGCCTTGCATAGGCGGACAAACTCTCGACGTAGCGGCGCTGACCCTCAGCGTAGAGCGTGTCGAAGGCCAAAGATGATTTGCCAGAACCACTCAAACCCGTGATGACCACCAGCTTTTCCCTAGGAATCTCCAGCGTGAGGTTCCTGAGATTGTGCTGGCGCGCACCGATGATCTTAATTAGTGAAGCTGCCATTTCCTCCTCTGGTTCAAACCGTCAAGGTAAGCACAATCCCCAAGCCGCCTCAAAGAGGTAAATCACATGCCCGAAATTCCGTTTGAAATGACCCGCGCCGAGCTGGAGGCGATGCACGAAAAGTATCGTGAGCTGAAGCACAACATCAACAACACGCTGGCTGTGATCATGGCTCTGTCGGAACTGGCGCAGCGCAATCCGGCCCACTACGAAAAGCTGGCCAAGGCCGTGTTGACGCGTGCTCCTGAAGTCGTGCAGTCCTTGCAAGATTTCCAAGGGATCCTTCAGGCGAAGCTGAAGGGTGGCGAGGTCCAGCCCGCCGCGCCGGCGTCGGGAGTCTTTCAGTAAAGCGCCGCGGCTTTCTTATTCGGCGACCATCCACGCGTGGATCGCGTGGTATTTCCACGAGAGTATCGCGGCGAGCGCGAGGAGCAGCAGCGCGGCCACGTCGCGGCGTCCAAAGCGGTCGGTGCGGCCATGACCGCGGATGAATTCGAGCAGCGCGCCCGTCGGACATCCATAGTGGCAGTAAGCCATCGGGACAAAGAGGGACGCCATTAGGCCGATGAAGGCGATCGCGATGGTGGCGGCGCCGGCGGATCGGAGAACGTAGGCATCGAAGGGTTCAAGGTGCGCGAGGTCGATGGGCAGCACGAGGATCGAGATCGTGACGACGAACGCGAGCAACAGGCCAGGTAGCCAGCGCAGGCCGCGGGCGAGGTCGGGCTGCAGGGTGATGCGCCAGCGTTTTGGCGCGATGCGGCTGAGCAGCTCCTGCGCGGCACCGTGTGGGCAGAGTTGCTGGCAGTAGAGTGGTTTGCGCGTGGCCCACGGCACAGCGAGCGCGGCGGCGAGCAGGAGGACCAGCCCGGGAGCCGAGCGCCACGGAATGCCGGATTGCGCCCAGCCGACGATGAGCGATTGCGCGAGCAGGTTGCCGGTGAGGAAGCCGACGTAAACGATGACGAGAATTTGGAAGACACGCCGAATCCATTTCCGGCCGTAGGTGCCGGTGAAGGCGAGGACGAGCGCGGCCACGATCACGGCGATGAGGCCGTAGTCCGCGGCGCGGAAGTTGAGCGGCTGCGGCTTCATCGCGAGCGCGGAATCGGCGGCGCGCAGACGCTGCATGATGCCCTCGGCCATGGCTAGGCTGGTCATCGTCGCGCCGGAGACGCCTTCGATGCCGGCCTCTTCAGGTGATTTCCCGGCGACTTCATCCCAGGTCTTGCCGGTCCAGGTGCGTTTGAGAAAGAAGCGGTCCTCGGCGACGTCGCCGACGTGATCGCGCGTGTCCTGCGAGCTGCGGATGCGGACGCCGACGACCTTCAGCGCGGGATCGAAGGCCACGAGCGAATCGGTCCACCCGCGGTAGCCGATGATCGAGTCGCTGACCGGCGCGGTGCGCAGCACGTAGCCGAGCGGCTGGCCGGCTGCGTCGCTGACGAAGATCCCCGCGCGTTCGCCCGCATCCGGCCGCAGCGAGACGGCCGTGGGGAAGACCGTGCGGACTTCCTCGAGCGTGATCGGTGCGTCGCCCTCCACGCGCAGCCGGACGTAGTGTGCTCGGATCGTGAAAGCGATCGCGACCAGCACGGCCAGCCGGTAGCCCTGCAGCGCGGCGATCTTCAGCCACGAGAAACGGGAGCTGGCGGCGGGTGCGTTCACCGGGCTGGAAGTGGAGTCACGAAAAACACGAAAGGACACGAAAGCGGATTTCTCCGTCCGTGTCCTTTCGGGAATTTCTTCGGCGTGTGGTTATTGCGGCAGGAGCTGCACGACGTCGATGGCCACGTTTCCATCTGCCGGTGCGCCACCGATCGTCACGACGGCCGGTTTGCCCGGGGCAAACTTGAATTTGCCCAGCGAAACGAAGCCATCCGAGACCGGCGCGGGGACTCGTTCATTAACCGTGAGCGACTGGCTGCCTCCCGCGCTCTCCACGGTCACGGGCGCTTTGCTCGCGCGGTTTTCGTGGGGCTGATAGCTCATGCGCACTTCGTATTCGCCGGCTTTCTCGATCTTGAATTCATAGCGCGCGGCGCCGTCGTTCCTGGCGCCGCGATAGCGGTAGCCGGTGCCGTAGAAGCCCGGCAGGCCAGCGCCGGTGGCCCAGTCGCCGGTGCGCTTCGCCTGTTCGTCGTCGATCACCAGGCCGGTCAATTTCGCGAGCGGGAGACCGGCGCGGCCATCTGGTTCCTTGGGCGCGGGCGGGAGTGGCTTGTAGCCATCGGGGAGTTTCAGCGGGGCGTCGAGCGAAGCGCGGCGAGCGGCGCCGGGCTGGCGCAGGAGGTCCTTGAGATCATCGAGATAACGCTCGTAAACACCGCGCGGCGTAGTCTGGCGCGAGACGGCGAGATACGCGGCCTTGCCCACCACTTCGCCCATCATGCCGCAGGTGCGCATGACGCGGATGCTGCCCATCGACTGCCGATCGACCGAGATGCAGCGACCGGCCATGAAGAGGTTTTCGATGTCCTTGGAATAGAGACAGCGATACGGCACGGGATAGCCCACCGTGCGGTCGGTGTGCTTGCCGAAGACGGCGCGCGAGATGAACGGATTATCCGGGAACTTCTTCGCGTATTCCTCTTTCGGATAATGCAGGTCCTGATCCCACGTGGTCGGGAAGGTCGCGTCGGGATGGATCACGCCTTTCACCATGTCTTCGCCGGAGAGCACCATGTCGCCGACGATGCGGCGCGCCTCGCGCGGACCGCCGATGTAGGCGAGCCAGTGCAGCCCGAAGTTGCCGTAATCTTCCGGCGCGAGCGTCTTCATCGCGGTCACCGCGCCATAGGCCGCGCGGAAGTTCCAGTCGCGGATCAGCTCGAGGTCGTTGAAGGGCTGCTTGAAAAATCCGCTCTCCCAGAACCACTCAGCGTGCAGGTAATCCTCGGGCTTCTCGCCGGGCGCGAGACCTTCCGCGCCGGCCTTCATCTTCTTGGGAATGGGGAAATCTTCCAGCGTGAGCTGGAGCGCCCACGGAGTCGCGGGCCAGGGGACCGGCTGCGCCTGCTTCTTCATCACCCACATGTTGCTCATGCCCATGTAATTCGTCTCCTCGAGCAGGAACTCCGCGCCGGCCCACGCGCCCACGCTGCCGAAGCCTGTGGAATCCACATAGTAGCGACCGCGGAATGCCGTCTCGGCGCCGGTCCGGGTATCGAGGCCGATCACCGACGCGATGCGCTTCGCCGCCCCGGGCGCTTCCATTTTCACCGCGTAAACGTGGGTGTTCAGGAAGAGGTCGATGTTCTTTTCGGCGCGCACGACCTGCTCTTTCAGCTCGTCCTTAAACTCCCCGCCGCTGGCCGCCGGGCTGTTCGTCGCGTTGTCGGAAAACTCCTCGGTGATCTCGCCGAGCTGCGGGAAAAGTCCGCGCCGCGTGCCGCCCTTCGCCCACACCTGGATCTCGCTGGAGCCGTTGCCGCCGAGCACGCCGCGGTTCTGGATCAGCGCGACTTTCAGCCCCTGCCGCGCGCCGGAGAGCGCCGCGCCGAGGCCGCCGTAGCCGCCGCCGATGACGACGAGATCGTATTCCTTCGACCGCGGGATTTCCGCGGGCAGCGCGAGTTCGGCGCGGCGGAATTTGCGCAGCTCATCGAACTGCGCGGGCGGAGTGAAGCCGGCGTCCTTGGTGAGAAAGATCGCGTCGCATCGGCCGTCGAAACCGGTCGCGTCCTTGAGCGCGAGCTTCACCGGCCCGCCACTGTGCTCGATCGTGCCGCCGTCTTCCCACTGCCAGTCCTTGCCTTCGGCGCCGAAGATTTTGTCGAGCGTCTTGCCGTTGACCTCCACGCTGAATTTTCCCGGTGCGCCGGGCGCATTCCAAGGGCCCACCCAGTTTTTACTGCGCACCCAGAGGCGATATTTTCCCGCGCCGAGATCGGCAGTGGTGGTGCTGGCGTCGCGCACCGGCTTGCCCATGCCGTGGGCGATGAGATACGGCGAGCCCATCGTTTCGATGAATTGCGTATCGAGCGACCAGCCGCCGAGATTCTGGAAGCTCTCCGCTTCGACGAAGAGCCGGTCGGCGGCCTGGGCGGTGATGGCGAGGGTAAGGGTGAGGGCGAGAGCGCGGAGGGACATGGGGCAGGGGAGGCTGGAGGTGGCGTTCAGGAAAGAAGTCCGCACGCGGCGGGCTTTGGACAGGAAATTTCGCGGGCGGCTATTTCTTCGCCGCGCCCTCGACCGGCTTGCCGGCTTTCTCCCACGCCTTGAAGCCCTCGTTGAGGTGATAGACGATCTTCTTGTCCTTGAGCTCGGCCAGCGATCGGCTGCTGCGGCCGCCGCCGGCGCAGTGCACGAGGATCGGCGTGGATGGATCGAGCGCACCGACCTTCTTCGCAAAATCGTCCCCGAGAAAGTCCACGTTCGTCGCGCCGGGAATGTGTCCACTGGCAAATTCCTCCGGCGTGCGTACGTCGAGCACGATCGTCTTCGGATTCTCCTTGAGCAGCTTCTCCGCTTCATCCGGCGTCACGTTCTTCACGTTGCCCGGCGCGGCGGCCGGTTGCTTCTCGTCGGCCACGAGCGGCGACAGGGCGAGGGCGAGGAGACCGAGGAGGAGGGGGAACGTTTTCATCTCGTAAGGAGAAACCAAATCACCGGCCGGCGCAACGCTGCCGCTGGTGCGCGCGGCGGCCTTCTGTTACGCAGCCACGCGATGAGCCCCGACTTCGCCGACAGCCTCCTCTGGTACATCGTCTTCCTCTATTCCACGGTCTGCCACGAGGGCGGCCACGCGTGGACCGCACTGCGGCTCGGAGATCGGACGGCGTATGAAGGCGGCCAGGTATCGCTCGATCCGATCCCGCACATCCGGCGCGAACCCTTCGGCATGGTCGTGGTCCCGCTGCTCACCATCGTGTCCGGGGCTGGGATGTTTGGGTGGGCGAGCGCGCCCTACGATCCGCGGTGGGCGCTGCAGTATCCGCGGCGTTCCGCGATCATGGCGCTGGCCGGGCCGGCGGTGAATCTCTGCCTCGTGCTTCTCGCCGCGCTCGCGCTTCGCGTGGGCATGGAGTGGCATCTCTGGGAGGAAGCATTTTATCTCGCCCCCGCGCATCTCGTCGATGCCGCGCCGGGTGGCTTGGTCGCGTGGGTGGCGAAGCTGCTCAGCATCATCTTCTCCCTCAATCTGCTGCTCGCGGTTTTCAATCTGCTCCCGCTTCCTTCGCTCGACGGCAGCAGCCTGCCGCTGCTCTTTCTCCCCACCGCCGCGGCGCAGCGCTACCTCGCGCTGATGTGGAGCCCCACCGCGCGCTTCGCCGGACTTTTCCTCGCCTGGCAGGGATTTCGCTTTATTTTCGAGCCGGTCCGACGGCTGGCGGTTCACGCTCTTTTTCTGGGAGCGGGTTGAATTGGCGGCGCGGTCGCTCCGCAAAACCATCAACTCCATCGCCCATGATTCGTCGCCTCGCTTCCCTCGCGGTCCTCTGCGCCGCCCTCGTGCCCAGCTTTCCCGCTCACGCCGCTCCCGAGTCGCCTCAGCCGCGCCGGGAGGACGTCAAGAAACTCGCCGACAGCCTCCACTTCCAGCAGGGCGCCATCGACCTGCGCGGTGGGCTCGCCAAGGTCAACGTCCCGGCCGGCTTTCGTTATCTCAATCCCGCCGACACCGAAACGGTGCTCACCAAGATCTGGGGCAATCCGCCCACGGGCGCGCGCTCGCTCGGCATGCTCTTCCCCGCCGACGTCGGGCCCACGGACCGCGACGGCTGGGGCGTGGTCATCACCTACGAAGAGGACGGCTACGTGAAGGACGACGATGCCGCCAAGATCAATTACGACGACCTGCTCAAGCAGATGAAAGAAGGCACCGCGGAAACCAACAAAGCGCGCGAGCAGAAAGGCTATCCCTCCATCGAACTCGTCGGCTGGGCCGCGCGCCCGCGCTACGATGCGGCGGAAAAGAAAATGTATTGGGCCAAGGAACTGCGCTTCGGCGGCGAAGGCCCGAGCACGCTGAACTACAACATTCGCATGCTCGGCCGGCGCGGCGTCCTCGTGCTTAATGCCATCGCCGGCATGGACCAGCTCAGCACCATCGAGCAGGCCACGCCGCAGCTCCTCTCCATGGTGAATTTTCAGGACGGCCACCGCTACGCCGACTTCAACGCCTCGACCGACAAGGTCGCCACCTACGGCCTCGCCGCGCTCGTTGCCGGTGGTCTGCTCGCCAAGGGCGGCTTCCTCAAAGTCCTCATCGCCGGCATCATCGCGGCCAAGAAGTTCGTCATCATCGGCGCCCTCGCGCTCTTCGGCGGAATCAAGAAGCTCATCGCCAAATTCAGCCCGCCCAAGCAGCGCGATCTGGAGAACGTCTAGCCGCGGTTCCATGAGCTGGCTGCTCGACGTTTCCGCCCTCGTGGCTCACCATCTTCGACTATGAAGATCGCCACATGGAACGTTGATCGTGCGTGCCCGGGGAATGGAGCTCGCGCCGGGCGCATTCGCCGCGCGATCGCGGAAATCGAGGCGGACGTTTGGGTGCTCACTGAGACGCATCCAGACTTCACGCCCGGTGAAGGGTTCGCGAGGGCAGCAGTCTCCGCCGGTGCTCCAGACCGTGAAGGTACGGAGTGTTGGGTCGCTATCTGGGTGCGAAGAGACTTGGCTTCAAAAGACCTCACCCTCTCCGGGCAGCCCGAGCGATCTGCGGCCAGCCTGCTGAGCGGGACGAATGGCAGTCCCGTCATCGTGTTCGGCAGTGTGCTCCCGTGGAGAGCGGATGTCCGAGATTCCGAACGGCGTGGCGGTGCGGCGTTCGCTCATGCTATTGAGGCGCAGTCCGCAGATTGGGACCTTTTGTGCAAGGAGCATAGCGATGCCGTGTTTTGCCTCGCTGGGGACTTCAATCAAGAACTGAACGCCAATGGTCCGGTAGGAACCAAGCGTGGGCGAGAGGCGTTGGTCGAGGCTTTTGGACGCCGGGATCTTGTATGCGTCACCGGGGGCGATTTGGACCCATTAGTTGCGCGGGGGTGGCCTGCTAGTATCGATCACATTGTGATTGGCCCTGGGCTTCAAGTTATCCCAGATAGTCATCGCGTTTGGCCGAATCAGTATCCCCTTCACAAAAACATGCCGGACCATCATGGATTTTGTGTCGAATTAACGGAGGCCTAACCCTCAAAGCGGATAGGGATTTCTAGTCTAACGAAGCGGGGTCTCAGGTCGGACCTTGATCCCGCAAGCGAGTGGGCTCCAATGGCCTCACCTACGCCGGCCGCTGGTCTGCAGGCTGCTGACGACGATGGCCAGGGAGACGAGGGAGCTGGCGGGCATGAGGACGGCGGCGAGGAGCGGGCTCATGTGGCCGGTGAGGCAGAGGGCGATGGCCACGGTATTGTAGGCGATGGCGAAGCCGATGACGCGGCGGACGGTGCGGCGGCGGGCGTCGGCGGTCTCGAGGAGGGCGCGGATGCCGCCGAGATTGCGGCCGAGGAAGTAGAAGTCGGCTTTGTGTTCCAGCAAGCCGCGATCGACGGCGGGGGTGCCGGTACACCACGCGGAGTTGAAGGCGAGGCTGTCGTTGGCGCCGTCGCCGATGAGCAGGGTGTCGTGGGCGTCGTGCGCGGTGACCCACTCGGCTTTCTGCTCGGGGGTGAGCTCGGCGACGCAGTGGGTGGCGCGCAGATTCAAGCGGTGGGAGAGGGCTTTGACTTTGGCCTGGCGGTCGCCGCTGAGGATGAAGACTTCGCAGCCGCGGCGTTCGAGGGCGTGGACTTCGTCGGCGGCGTCGCTGCGCAGGTCGTCGCCGAACCGGAACTCGGCGAGGACGGTGCCATTGCGGCTGAAGAGTCCGTCGCCGTGGCCGGTGCCCGCCCAGCCGGCGCGGCCGAGGCGCCAGAGGTCGTGATCGATGCGGAGCTCGAGGCCGATGCCGATGTGCTCGTCAGGCGCGGGGGTGGTCATCTCGCCGACGCCCTCGGCGAGCAGGGCTTCGCGCAGGCAGCAACTCACGGGGTGGAGGTTGTGATTGACGAGGGCGAGGAGCACGCGCTTTTCCTCGGGGTGCAGGGCGGCGAGGGCTTCGGGATTGCGCAGGGCGATGGTCTCGAGGGTGAGCGTGCCGGTCTTGTCGAAGAGGATTTTCTTCACCCGATCGAGGCGGGCCCAGAGGCTGGCGTTGCGGACGAAGACGCCGATCTTGCGCAGCGCGCCGGCGGCGAGGTCATCGGCGAGCGGCAGGGCGACGCCGGAGGCGCACGGGCAGGAGACGACGAGCACGGAGATGAGGACCTGCAGCGAGCGGAGAAGATCGCCGGTGGCCAGCCACCAGCCGAGGAAGCCGGCGCCGCCGACGACGAGCACGACGCTGAGGTAGCCGCGGATGAAGCGCTCGAGCGCGGTGTGGCGGTGCGGGCCGCCGGGGACGGACTTGAGCAGGCGGAAGAGGAGGGAGTGCGACCACGGTTCGAGCGCCTCGAGCTCGATGGGGTGCTGGCCGCAATTGATCGCGCCGGAGGAGACGACACGGCCGCGGCGGGCGGTGGTGGCTTCGGATTCGCCATTGATCCACTCGAGGCCGAGCGCGGCGGCCTCGGAGTGGAGTCGGGAGCGGACCGGGATGGCCTGTCCGGGAGCCACGAGGAATTTCACCCCGCGGGTGAGGCTGGCGACGGGGAGTTTTTCGCCGGTCTCGACTTCCTCGACGGGGGGCATTTCGCCGTGGCTTTCGAGCAGGCGGTTGCGGTTGCGCTCGACGGCCTTTTGCTGGAGCCAGCGCCCGACGAGCATGAGGAAGACGAAGATGGAGACGAAGTCGAAATACTGAAACGCGGTGGCGCCACGCGCCCAGGCGAAGACGGAGCCGGCGTAGGCGGCGATGAGGCCCAGCGAGATGGGGAGATCGATGTGCAGCATCCCTTGCCGCAGGCTGTGCCAACTGCGCCCGAAGAAGTAGCTGCCGCCGACGACGAAGCTGAGGGTGCTGAAGAGGAGGGTGAGTTTGTCGAAGAGCGCGGCGAACTCGAAGCTCGACTCCATGCCGAGATAGCCCGGCAGGGTGAAGAGCATGGTGTTCATCGCCAGCGCGGCGCAGACACCGAGGCGGATGGTGAGCGCGCGATTGGCGGTGGCGGCTTTTTCCCCGCGCGGGCCGAGGAGGTAGCCGAAGGATTGGAGCTGGCGCGCGAGTCCGGGCACGTCGCAGTCGCCGCGCCGCCAGCGGAGGTCGCAGCGGCCGAGGGCGGGATCGACGCGGAGGTCGAGGACGCCGGGGAGGTGCGAGCCGACATTTTCAATGAGCCAGACGCAGCCGATGCAGGAGATGCCCTGCACGCCGAGTTCGAGTTCGCAGACGGGGTCGCTCGCGGCTTCGGCGGTGGTGACGAGCGAGCTGAGCCAGGTGAGGTCGCGCTGCTGGAACACGACGGATTTTACCGGCTGAATGCCGGTGTCCTGCAGCTCGTAGAATTTCGCGAAGCCGTTCTTAATGATCAGGTCGTGGACGAACTGGCACCCAGCGCAGCAGAAGTCCGGGCGATGCGTGGTGGGACGGAACGCGGAGCCGCAGTGGATGCAGACGGCGGACGTGGGCGGGGCCTCAATGACAGGAGCCATGGAGCGGAATGGTGGCCCGCCAGATGAGCAGCGCGGCGGAGACGAGCGCGAGCGACTGCTGCGTCCAGCGCAGCGCGTGCGGAGAAAGGGAACCCTGCAGCCGGACGGCTTGCATTTGCGCGAGCACGTAGAGCGGGATGGTGCCGGCGGAAAAGGCGGCCATCAATCCGGCCCCGCGCCACCACGAACCGGCGAGCACGGCGACGCCGAACATCAGCCAAAGCGGTCCGCACGGGAGCAGCGGCGTGAGCCAGCCGAGCGATCGATCGAGCCGCACGCGCAACAACGTCTTCGCGAACCAGCGCGGCTGCGGGATCTTCTTTTCCAAACCCAGACCCACGAGCAAAAGCACGGCGGCGAGGGACCACGGCGCAAACTGCGCGATGGAACCTTTGAGCAGCAGCGCAGCGGACTGCCCGACGGCGCCGCACAACGCCCCGACGATCGAGTAAGCAATGAACCGCGACGCGTGATATTCGAGGGGCCTGGCCCGGACCGCGCAGGCGAGGGGACCACACATGGCGACGCAGTGGACGCTGGTGACGAGGCCAGCGACTCCGGCGGCGAGGGGCGTGGCGATGGCGCTAAGGTCCATGCTGCTCGATCGGCACGCTGGGTTCCTGATGGCGCACCGCGATGACCACCATGGTGATCGACGCGGACATCATCAGCAGCGTGCCGAGGACGATCCAAATCCAGGGGCGACTTTTCACGACCGGCCGGGAGGCTTGGTGCTGGGGCGTTCCTCGGCCAGCGGGAGGAGCGAGTCGCGTTCGTTGGTCCGGCCGGAGGCCGTGACGATGAAGAGGAAGACGAACAACGCCACGAGCACGATCCCGACGAAGATGGTGATGGCGAGGACGTTCATGGCTTCAGGAAAGCTGCCTCTGGAGGATCAAGGCAACGAGCGCAATCCACGCGGAGATGGCGAAGAAGTAGGCGGCGGTGATGCTCAACCAAGGGTGGCGGGTGATGACGGTTTTCATTGGGGAGTTACTTGTCGGGGCCGATGAAGGGCACTTCCTTATGGAAGACGACGCCGCGGCCGGGGATGTCGGCGATGATCTGGAATTTGAACGCGCCCTTAAATTCGCTGCGCGGGAGAACGACGACGAGCGGGGTGAGTTCCTCGCCATTCGCAGCCACATCGACGCCGCCGTCGATCTCGGTGACTTGCACGGGGAAGGGCGCGGACACGCGCAGATTGAAGTGCTGCGGCTGGTTCCGTTTGTTTTGGACGCGGACGAGATATTGGTTCCGCACCACGCCGTCGGTGAGGATGTAACTTACTCCCGGCATGCGGGTGACGGTGATCGTGGCGGGGCGCAGCGTGGAGAGGCTGAAGGTCATGGCCACCGCCCCGAACGCGAGGAGGACGCAGTAGAGAATGATGCGCGGGCGGATGATCTTGGTAGCCTTGCCGACGAGGCCGTTCAGCGAGCTGTAACGGACGAGACCGCGCGGACGCTGCAGCTTGTCCATGATCGTGTCGCACGCATCGACGCACGCGGCGCAGCCGATGCATTCCATCTGCAAGCCCTGGCGGATGTCGATGCCGGTGGGGCAGACCTGCACGCAGCGGAGGCAATCGATGCAATCGCCGGCGCCGGCGGTGCCCTTCTTGCCGCGCGGTTCGCCGCGCTTCGCGTCGTAGCCGATGACCATCGTGTGATTGTCGATCAGCGCGGACTGGAGGCGTCCGTAGGGGCAGAGGACGATGCAGAATTGCTCGCGGAACCAGGCGAAGTTGAACCACAGTGCGGCCGTGACGAGGAAGACGAAGCTGAAAGAAGTCCAGTTCTCTCCCGGCGCGTGATGCATCATGCGATAGAGCCGCGGGATCGAGACGAAGTAGGACAGGAAGACGTGCGCGATGAGGAAGGAGAAGACCCCGAACGCGAGCTGTTTGCCGCCGCGGCGGAGAATCTTGTCGAAGGTCCAAGGCATCTCGTCGAGCCGCCGTTGCTGAGGCGCGTCACCTTCAAACCAGCCCTCGATGCGGTGGACGATATCGAGGAAGACTGTCTGCGGACAAGCCCAGCCGCACCAGACGCGGCCGAGCATCGCGGTGACGAAGAAGAGCGAGAATCCGAGGCCGCTGATCAGGAAGAAGCCGACCCAGAGGTCCTGCAGGACGAAGGTCAGTCCGAGGGCGTGAAACTGGCGATGTTCGAGATCGAGGAAGACCGCGGGATAGCCATTGATCGGGATCCACGGCAGCGCGACATAGATCGCGATAATCGCGGCACCGACCAGCGAGCGCCACGTGGTGAAGCGTCCCCGCACCGTCGCGGGATGAAGCATCCGTCGCGATCCATCATCATTGATCGTCGTGACATTTTCGCGGTCGGGTGCAAGGACGGCCATGGCTATTGAGCCGGCGCGGCAGCCGCGGCGGGATCGGCGGGTGCCACGGGCGCGACGGGAGCAGGCGCTCCCGGCGCACCCGGCGGCACCCATGGTACGATGTTCACGGGTTCGCCTTCGGTGTGAAAGCTGAGGATGTAGGCGAGCGCTTCTTCGATCTTCTGCTGGCCGAGAATCGGGCCCCAGGTCGGCATGCCCTTGGCTGGCACGCCTTCCGTCACCACTTTATACATGTCGAGCGGCTTGCCGCCGTGGACCCAGTTTTGATCCTTCATGTTCGGTCCCACCAATCCCGAGAGGTCAGGCAGATGGCACGCGGCGCAGGTGGTGAGATAGGTCGTCTTTCCCGCAGCGACGACATGGGCATCACGGCTCATATCCCACAATACACGGTCGGAGACTTCGGTCGCGCTGCGCGCGGCCATCTTTGCGTTGTCCTGCATCTGCGCCTCCAGCGCCAAGGCTGGCGGCGGGCTCATCTCGTAGATGTGGTACCACGCCCAGTAGCCGATCGCGAAAACGATCGAGCCGTAGAGCGTGAAGAGCCACCAATTGGGAAGCTTCTTGTCGTATTCCTGGATGCCGTCGTAGCTGTGCGGACGGATCGGTTCGTGTTCGTCAACTTTGTTGCTCATGGGATTCTTGGGCGTCGTTCAGCGGAAGCGATTCGAGGTGCTGCACCGTCTGTCGCGGCATGCGGAAGGTGCGGATGACGATGGAAACGAAGACGATGAAAAACAGCAGGATGCCAATCGCGCTCAACACGCGCTGCCATTCCTCGACGATGATGCGGTGAAACATAGTTAGGCTATTTAGCGGCGGTTTTGATGGCGACTGCTTTGCCATCGGGGCCGATGACCTCGCTGGCTTTGCCGAGCCGTTGCAGGTAGGCGATCACAGCGATGATCTCACGGTCGGCGTCGATCTCGGCCCCTGACTGCTTGAGGTCCGTGACGATCGTTTGAGACTGCGTGGCGACGGCAGCCTTGATCTCTTCCTTCGTCATCGCGGGCATCGGCACGCCGATAATACGCTGGACGTTGAGTTTGCTCTCGAGCGCATCCACATCGGTCTTGAGCGTGTATAGCCACGGGTAGTTAGGCATCGTCGAGCCGGGCGAGAGTTCGCGCGGGTCGCGCATGTGTTTGTAGTGCCAGAGGTTGTTATACCTCGTTCCTTCGCGGGCGAGATCGGGGCCGGTGCGCTTTGATCCCCATTGGAAGGGATGATCATAGATGCTTTCGCCGAGCTTCGAATAAGTGCCGTAACGCAGCACGTCGCCGACGAGCGTGCGGATCTGCTGCGAGTGGCAGTTATAGCAGCCTTCCCGGACATAGATGTCGCGGCCGGCCAACTCCAACGGCGTATAGGGAATCTGGCGGATGCCTTCGATGTTCTCGGCCTTGTTGATGATGATCGTGGGGATGAGCTGCACGATGCCGCCGATGAGGATGGCGATGGCGGTGAGGATGCTGAACGGCAGCGAATGCTTGAGCAGCGCCTCGTACCAGTCACTCCAGCGCCCGCCGGTTTCCTGATAATGCAGGAAGGCGAAGAGCACGCTGGCGACCACGCCGACCATGCAAAGTCCACCCCAGACGCCGGGCAATGCGCCCCAGCCGATGGAGAAGAAGATGAGGAGCAGCGTGTAAATGACCGGCGCGTTGAACATGCCTTCGCCGAGTCCGGCGCCGGTGCTTGCGGTCTTTTCCTCGATGAAGACTTCGACCGTTCCGTTCACTGGCTTCGCGCCCCATGCGGTCTTGAAGATATTCCAAGTCAGCATGCCCCAGCCGACGAGATACATGAAGCCGCCGAGGGCGCGGATGTGCATGAGCGGCTTGGTGGAAGTGACCGCCTCGATGAAGTTCGGATAAGCGAGCACCGAGCCGGATTCCTTCGTCGCGCTGAGCATGAGTCCTTGCGTGATGCCGCTCACCCACATGGACGCGACATAGAGCAGGATGCCCACGAGGCCGAGCCAGAAGTGCATGTTGGCCATCGAGGTCGAGTGCAGCTTGCGATCCCACAGGCGCGGCGCGAGCCAGTAGAACATGCCCGCGGCCATGAAGCCGTTCCAGCCCAAGGTGCCGCTATGCACGTGCCCGATCGTCCAGTCGCTGTAGTGTGAGAGTGCGTTCACCGCCTTGATGGAAAGCAGCGGTCCTTCGAAGGTGGACATGCCGTAGAAGGTCACGCCCGCGGCGAAGAACTTTAGCACCGGATCGGTGCGCAACTTATCCCACGCGCCGCGCAGCGTGAGCAGGCCATTGAGCATGCCGCCCCAACTTGGAGCCCAGAGCATGAGTGAAAAGGTCATGCCGAGCGACTGCAGCCACACGGGCAGCGCGGTATTCAGCAAATGATGGGGTCCTGCCCAGATGTAGAGAAAGACCAGCGACCAGAAGTGAACGATCGACAACCGATAGCTGTAAACCGGCCGCTCCGCCGCCTTCGGCAGAAAGTAATACATGATGCCGAGGATCGGCGTGGTGAGGAAGAAGGCGACCGCGTTGTGGCCATACCACCACTGCACCAGCGCATCCTGCACACCGCCGAAGAGTCCGTAGCTGTGGGTCAGGCTGGTGGGGACGGAGAGGTGATTCACCACGTAGAGCACGGTGATGGTGATGACGGTGCTGATGTAGAACCAGATCGCGACGTAGAGGCTCGGCTCGTTGCGCCTGGCGATCGTCCAAAAAAAGTTCACCGCGAAAATCAGCCAGATCACCGCCACCGCGATATTGATCGGCCAGATCAGTTCGGCGTATTCCTTTCCGCGAGTGAGGCCGAGAGGGAGGGTGATCGCTGCGGCCGCGATGATCGCCTGCCAGCCCCAGAAATGGATCTTCGATAAAAGATCGGAAGCCGTGCGCACTTTGAGCAGCCGCTGCATCGAGTAATAGATGCCCGCGAACATCATGTTGCCGACGAAGGCGAAGATCACCGCATTCGTGTGCAGGGGACGCAACCGTCCGAAGGTCAGCCAGGGCGTGCTGAAATTGAGCTGCCACCACGCGAGCTGCGCAGCGACGAGCACGCCGACGAGCATGCCGACGGCGCCCCAAATGATGGAGGCGTTCATGAAATTCCGAACCGACTGATCGTCGTACTCGATGAGCGTTTTGTGGGCGGGCGCGTTGGGCATAGAGGTCATTGAACGGAAGGTAGGGGCGTCAGGCTAGGCGGGAGATCGTCCGCGGGAAGCTGCGGAAACTCGGTATTTTCGCGGGAGGGAGAACCCTGATCTCCGGAAAACTCCCCGAAAGGAGTTCCCGCCGGCGCATTACCGGCGTGAGTTGCGAGCGAAACAACTTTCGCAATCACGTCGGCAACAGCCGGGGGGGGGCGGGAATTTCGAGGGGGGATGGGGTGGGAAAAGCCGACGAAACGGGCGCCTGCTTCTCGTCCCGACCGCAGCAGCATTTTCCGCAGCGATTGCAGTCTCCTGAATCGCTTTTGGGCTGCTGTGCGGTGTGATCTTCGATCGGCATGCGCGGAATCTGCCGCGAAGTGGCCGGCGCGGCTCCACGTCGATTGTGCAAGGCTCCCCGTTCCTTGTCTTGCCGGGGGGGCAAAGGAGGGTTAGAGGCTTCCCTGTGAGTCAAAGCGATCTCCATCAACTGGCCGAAAAACTGTCCCACTCCCAGATCCTCCGCGACTACGAGCGGGCGTTCAGCGAGGCGACCGGTCTGCCGCTGACCTTCCAGCCGACGGGCGTCCTCGAGCCGACGCTGGCGGCGAGCGAATTTGCCAATCCCTTTTGCGCGGAGCTCACCAAGACGCACGACGGCTGCCGCCTTTGTCTGGACATGCAAACCCGCCTCACCGCACCTGGCACCGCAGACAGCCGGAGTGAAACGTGCGGAGCTGGCCTCACGGATTCCGCCGTCCCCGTGCGCCTCGGTCAGCAGACCATTGGCTTTCTCCAGACCGGCCAGGTCGCGCTAAAGAAGCTCAACCGCGGCGCTTTCCGCGAACTCACCAAATGGCTCGACCAAGGCGGTGCGCATGGCGACTGGCACGCGTTGGAGAAAGCCTATTTTGAGAGCCCCAAGCTCGGTCAGACGCAGTATGAAGCAATGATCCGGCTGCTCGAAGTCTTCGCGCAGCACCTTTCCCTCGCCGCCGAGCAGATCGCCACGCAGCAGGAAAATAGCGAGCCATCGATCGTGAAGCACGCGCGGCAGTTCATCGACGAACATCAGGGCGAAGACATCGCGCTCGGCGATGTGGCGAAGGCAGTCCACGCGAGCACCTTTCACTTCTGCAAGATGTTCAAGAAGGCCACCGGCATGACCTTCACCCACTATCTCTCGCTGGTGCGCGTGGCCAAAGCGAAGAAGATGCTCGCCAATCCGCAGCTTCGGATCTCCGAGATCGCCTACGAAGTCGGCTTCAACAGCCTCACGCATTTCAACCGGATGTTCCGCAAGATGACCGGCGAATCACCGACCGCCTTCCGCGAGGCGATCATCGACGTGGTTCAGTAAAGCAGCAGATTGCGCTGCTGTTTGGGCTAACTTAAGGCCGCGTCACGTGCAGCCGCATGAAGTGGTGAGCGCCGGGGCTCGTGATCGGGGTGTCGTCCCGGACCTGCAGGGTCGTGGGCGTATCGATCTCGATTGTCGTGCCGGTCGTTGTCCAACTGGCGGGATTGCTGAGATCGCCGGTCGCCTGGACCGAGTAAGTGATATCCGTCGCCGCCGGGTTCTTTTGAACGAGGAGTCGAAGCACACCGCTACTCCGGTCGCAGACAATTCCAGCCGCGCCGGCCAGACGCGGATTTAGATTCAGGGCGTATTCGAAAAGGTTGCTGATTCCGTCGTGGTCCGGGTCGGCGTCGTCAGCGCCGATGCCTGTATTGGCGGTTGACTGAAATTTCTGCTGCCGCCAAGCCTCGATGGGACTGAGGACATTCAACACCAACTGCACCGGAACGCCCGTGCCATTGGCATTCGTGGCGGTGATGGTCAAACTCACCGTGCCGCTGGGAGTGCCTGCCGGCGGGGTGCCGGAAAGAAGACGGCTGCCGGTGCTCTTGGTGTGAACGAGCGGGCCGGCGGTTAGCCACGAGGGAAGCCCTGCGATAGTTAGCCCATAGCCTGGATCCAGGCTATCCAGCCCAGCGTTAGTGGCTAGCACGGTAAAGCTAAACGGCACGCCTGTCGTGGCGCTCGCGGTTGTTTCCGAGAAAATGACGGGCGGCTGGGCTGTGACCTCGGCGGCGGGAACGCTCGGCAGCGCGGCGAGCCGCTGGGCGGCGACGTTCGCGTCCGGCTGATTATACATCGCAGCTGCGTAGAGCAGGGCAGGGACATTGCTGGGGCGATCGGTCGTTTTGGTGCTGCCCTCCTGATTGCCGAGCCCGCTGCGGGTATTGCTGGTGCAGTCGATACGGCAAAGGCTTGAGTTATTCGGGTCGGGCAGAAAGCGGCGTTCATGCCAGCGCGCCGCCCGCGCGGCGCGCGCTGAGCCATTAACCACTGCGTTAGGATAGTTGACGAGGATGTAAAGAAGGAAGCGATTGGCCAGACCTTGATAACTAGTGTCGTAACCGGGCGTGTTGCCCGGCGGCTTTTCGAGATAGATACCGTCCGAGTCGCGAAAAAGTGGTGCGCCCGTGCTCGGGTTGGGATTGTCAAAGACATTGGTCAGCCAGCCCTGGGTGCGGATCCAATAGTTATCGAGCCTGATCTGGGTCGAGTAACCAGTCAGCAAACGATGCCCAAGCGCAAAAGCTGCGGCATTGATCACGGAACGGTTGGCGCTTTGCCAGTCACCTTTCAACTCCGAGGTGGTGACGGTAAAGTCCGGGCTGCCATTGGCGACGAGATAGTCCATCGCCTTTTCCACCTTCGGCCGGAGCGCGGCCAGTTGCGCGGAATACGTCACCGCATAGGGACTCTGCTGGAGCAGCCACAGGCCATGATTGCTCCACGCGAGAAAGAAATGCATGGCATCCGCCTTTCCTCCGGTAGAGGTGATGGAATCCGAGCGCGTGCTGAAATTTCCCGAAGCGGTCTGCAGATCATACGTTGCCTGAATCGCCAGCATCCCATTGGCGACATGGGTGTCGCACTGCGCGTCCGAGATCTGCCCCCGTCCTTTGAGCGCGAGGCCGACGACGAGCGAATCGATCGCGCCCCGCTGTTCATCGGGAACGAACGCCGGCGCCCCGCTTTGGTTCGTGCCCACCAACCCGGCCGCGTTGGGGATTCCTCCCGTGGATCGTGACAGTGGATACGTCGGAAGCCCGCGTAAGAGCGTGTATTCGTCAGGGGTCTGAGCCGCCAGCGCGCCGCCAAGGCAGAGGGCGGCAAGGACGCAGTAAAAGAGGCGGAGCATGTCAGCGGAAGGGCAAGGATAACGATACTGCGAATGGAGACAGTCTTGGAATTCTTGCTTCTCAAGTAAAGTCCGGCGTTGCCAACGCCTGGAAAAATATAAAACTGCGCCTCGCGCAACTCCGTGGCCGCCCCGCCACTCGCCGCGCGTTTCGGGCGCCGTCTTCGCGGGTTTACCCGGCGAGAGGCCGGCGGGCGAATCCCTACTCGCCCAGCGGGAGAGCCAGTGGCAGTTCGAAGACCGTCCGAATCGCGATGGGTGCCGGGATGGGAGGCACGAGCGGCGACGGGCTTCCCTTTTTCGCCAATAATGAAACGCTACGGAAACAGTCCGCGCGCTTTCTTCGCCGCGAGGACGCGTTCGACGCCGATGGCCATGGCGGCCATGCGGTGCGGGAGCTTGTCTTCGCGGGCGCGCTTGATCACGGCGTGGAAGGCTTGCTCGAGGATGCGGAAGAGGCGGTCCATAACTTCGGTTTCATTCCACAGGAAGGCCTGCAGGCCCTGCACCCATTCGAAGTAGCTGACGATGACGCCGCCGGCGTTGCAGAGGATGTCGGGAATGACGAAGATCTCGGCCCAGCGCTCGAAGAGGATGCGGTCGGCGGCGGGCGTGGTGGGGCCGTTGGCGCCTTCGGCGAGGATGCGGCAGCGGAGTTTGCCGGCGTTGTGTTCGGTGATGACGGCCTCGACGGCGGCAGGCACGAGCACGTCGCACTGGAGGGTGAGCAGGTCGTCGGCGGAAATGGAATCGGCTTCGGTGAAGCCCTGGAGGCTGCCGTGCTGCGCCATGTATTGATCCGCGGCGCGGATGTCGATGCCATCGGCACGATGAAACGCGCCGAACTGATCGCTGATGCCGATGACTTTCATCCCGCTCTTGTAGGCGAGGCCGAGGGCGGTGACGGCGCCGACATTACCAAAGCCCTGGATGACGGCCGTGCAGTTGCCGGGCTGCATCTTCAGCACATTGAGCGCGCGCTCGATGAGATAGACGACGCCGCGCCCGGTCGCCTCGCGCCGGCCGGCGGTGCCGCCGACGGTGACGGGTTTACCGGTGACGATCTCGGGCACGGCATAGCCCTGGTGAACGGAATAGGTGTCCATGAACCAGGCCATGACCTGCTCGTTGGTGCCCATGTCGGGCCCCATGATGTCGGTGTGCGGACCGACGAAGGAGATCATCTCCTGCATGTAGCGGCGCGACACGGCTTCGAGCTCGCGGAGGGAAAGCGTGCGCGGGTCCACGGTGACGCCGCCTTTCGCACCGCCGTAAGGCAGGCCGGTGAGCGCGCATTTCCAGCTCATCCACATGGCGAGCGCGGCGACTTCGCCGAGCGTGACGCTCGGATGAAAACGCGTGCCGCCCTTGGTCGGTCCGAGGGCGAGATGATGCTGCACGCGGTAGCCCTGGAAGGTCTGCACGCGGCCATCGTCCATTCGCACGGGGAGCGTCACGGCCATGGCGCGCTTCGGATGGCGCATACGTTCGCGCTGCTCCTGCTCGAGCTGGAGATAGTCGGCGATGACGTTGAATTGCTCCGTAGCCATCGCGTAGGCAGGGTCGGCGTAGATATCCATGGCCCGCTAGCTATGCCCGGAAAGCCCGGCGCTGGCGACTGCGCTTTTTAAGGAATCGTGAATTCGACGAGCGCGATCGTCTTGTCGGTGAAAGTGACGAGGGTGGCGAGTTTGCCGGCGTTGTCGTAACCATTGGCCGCGCCGATCGAGCCGGGTGCGGGCTGGAGCGCGACGAAGGACTTGATGGTGCGTGTCTGGCCGGCGACGCCGGCGATCTGGTCGCCGGTGCGGAGGAGGCCGATGAGGACGCCCGTGGTGTTCACCGCCCAGATGCCGAGGTTGTTGGCGGCAGTGATGCCGGCGCCTTTGTTCACCGCGAGCTTCCCGGTGAAGATGGGGCCGCTCGTCGCGCCATCGGGCAGCACGAGGGAGGAGAAGCTGGCGAAGGTGCCGCCACCGGGCGCGGTGTCGCCGCCGCGGGCGAGGAGCTTGAGCGTCGTGTCGCTCGTGCCGTGCCAGATGCCGGTGGCCGCCGCGCCCTTGGGGCCGCTGAGCTGGGCGGTGAAGGCGGTGAACCCGGCATTGCCGGAGACGGGCGCGCCGAAGGTCTTGAACGTGGAGCCAGGCAGCACGGTGCCCATGGCGTCGGGCGCACTTCCGCCCTTCTGCGCAACCACGGTCACGCCGGCACGGTCGGCGCGCATGATGACGGTACTGTTGGTCTTCGTCATGGCGGCGGCGCTGGTTGCGGCGAGGGCGCGCGTGTCGGGTGCGAGCGTGGCGACGAAGGCGGGACCGGACGGACCGAAGCCCGGGATGCCGATGCTCTTGATCGTCCCGCCGTTCCAAAAGATGGGCACGAAATCCTGCACGTTCACCCATTGCGTGAGCGCGGCGAAATTGGCCGCAGTGGCAGGCGCACTGACGAGCCCCTCGGCTCGTGCTGAGGTGAAGCTCAAGCGTCCACCGAACAGATCGGTCGCCTGGCGCCAGCGACCCTCGGCCAGCGTGCCTTTGGCTCCGACGAGTGTCCCGACCGTCTTGACAGTGGTTTGAGCGTTCGGTTCGTCCTCCCCCTTGCGCACGACTACCCTCACGGATCCATCCCCGAGCGCCGCGCAGAGTGCATCGCTGCTCTTCGGGGTCACGGCCGTGCCTTTGAGCTTCGCGACGAAAAAGATCGCGTCGCCGTTGCCGTCGATCGCGCCGAACTTGTCGAGCATCGGACTCGTGATGTCGCCGGAGACGGGCGGCGTGGCCACGGTCTGGCCGCGCCGTGCCGCGACGCGGACGGGGCCGCTCTTCAGCCCCGCGATCAGCACGTCGCTGTCGTTTGCCGTCACCGCGCCGGCGCCGGGCTTGAGCTTCGCGAGCACGGCGTCTCCGCTCGGCACGCCGAGTTTCACGATCACGCTATCCGCGATGCCCGGCGCGCTGTCGCCGACCTTGATTCTCACGCTGCCGTCGCCGGCAAAAATCGCGCGCACTTTCGTCTTCCCGATTTGCATCGTGCCGGCGAACGGCCCCTCCGCCAGCGTGAGCCTGGCGTAGGTCGCGCCGTTTCCGTCATTGGTGACCGGCTGGCCGACGACCGCGACGATCCGAGGGGTGAGGGTCGTGCCGCCGCCGCCCGCGGTCGTCGTGAAATCGAGGATGTTGCCGAGGAATGTATTGCCGCCGCTGACCAGCTTCGCGCGGAAGAAATAGGGCGTGCTCGGCGTAAGGGGGCGCAACTCAGTTCGGTAGGAAGTGGCCTTGTTGGATAAGCGACGCGCGGGCGTTTCCGAACCAAGGGACATCGTCGTGCCGAACTCGAAGGAAACGTCGCCAACCGCACCTCCCATATCGAGGGTGCAACTGACACGGGCGGCGGTGGAGCCGACGAGCCCGACCATATCGGTTTGCACCGACGGGCCGGCGGCGAGCAGTACGGAGCTCGTGGACAGGACTAAGAACGCGAGCAAGCGAATCGTTTTCATAGAGCATGACTGGTTTCTGAAGACACAAGCGAACCCGACACCTTTCGCGTCGCAGAGAAGGAACGAACCGTCAAGCCGCCGCTACGACTTAAAGTCGCGCTGGTGGAAGTTCAGCATCGCGATGACGACGAGCGTGAAATTCACCGCCAGCAGATACGCATAATCCTCCACGATCTGCGGCCACGGAATGTGTGGGCGAAAGACATTCGTCCACGTGGCCATGTGGGTGGTGAGAAACCAGTGCTTCAGGCTCTCGAAGTAGGGGATGCCTTTGAAAATGAAATCGATGGTGACGTAGCTGAGCGTGGTGATGGTGGCCGCCGCCGGCTTCATGTTAAAACACGAGAGGGCAAAACCGAGCGAGGTCACCGCGAGCAGGCTCAGGCCGAGCAACGGCAGCGCCGCGAGATACCTCGCGAGCCCCGGCCCTTTTTCGTAAAGCGCGAAGACATTCTCCAGCGGCGCGAAAACAAACAGCCCGCCATAACCCTGCCGCGCGATGCCGACGGCGAGCGCCGTGAGCCCGATGAATAAAATGAGCGCGAAAGTGTAGATGACGCAGGCGAGATACTTCACGCCGAGTAAGCGGAACCGCGACACCGGACGGCACAGCATCATGCGCATCGTCCCTTCCTCGACTTCCTTCGACACCACGTCGCCCGCCACCAGCGCGAGATAGAGCGAGCCGAGGAGAAAGATCGTGGACATGAGAATGATCAGCGCCAGCGTCAGCCCCGAAAAATATTCCTGGAAGCCGTAGCCGGCCTGCTCGATCAGACGGCGGTAGGATTGCTGCACCTTGGGAAGCTGGAAAAGGGCGAGCACCAGCAGTTCCACCGCGAGGAATGCGCCGAAGCCAATGTAGGTCCGCTTGCGAGCGAAGAGTTTGCGGAGTTCACCGCGGAGCTGTTGGGAGAAGAGCGACATGGGGAAGTGAACAGACGCTACGGCCTGCCTTCGTCGCCGGAAGTCATCTCGAGATAGATCTGCTCGAGGCTCCGGCGCTGCGGCTCCACGGCGCGAACCTTGATCCCCGCGGTCACGAGCGCGGCCACGACGTCCGCCACGTCGCGACCGGGTGGTAGTTCGATCTTCTGCTCCGGAAGAATCTTCGCGCCGGCCTGCACCGCGAGCGCAGCCGCCTTTTCCCAAGCGTCCACGTCGAGCCGGAAGCGCGTGCCTTCCGCCGCCAGCGACTCCCAGCGGCCGTCGAAAATCTTCCGCCCGCGATTGAGGATCGCCACGTGGTCGCAGAGCTGTTCCACCTCCGAGAGCAGGTGCGAGGAGAAAAGCACGGTGAGTCCGCGCTCGCGATTCAGCCGCTGGATCAGCTCGCGAATTTCGTGAATGCCTTCCGGGTCGAGCCCTTCCGTCGGCTCATCGAGCAGCACGAGTTCCGGCGTGGGCAGCAGCGCCTGCGCGAGCCCGAGCCGCTGGCGCATGCCGTGGCTGTAGGTGCGCACCGGATCATGGATTCGCGCCGCGAGCCCCACGATCTCCACCGCGTCTTCGATTTCGCTGCGCGGGACGATCGCCGAGTAGCTGGTGAAGATCTCCAGATTCTTCCAGCCACTCAGGTAATCGTAAAAGGCCGGCGCCTCAAAGATCGCGCCGACCCGGGCGAGCGCCCGTGCGCGCTCCTGCTGCACCGAGACGCCATCGATGAACGCCTCGCCCGCATCCGCGAACACCTGGCCCAGCATGATCCCGAAGGTCGTGCTCTTTCCTGCGCCATTGTGCCCGAGCAGCCCGAAGATTTCCCCGCGCTCCACCGTGAGCGAAAGATCGCACAGCGCCGGTTTGCCCTTGAAGGACTTCGCCAGTTTTTTCAGTTCGATCATGCTCGGCATGGGAGGAAGGGCTGCACGTTTCGCGCAGCGCGGGTGGCAGGCAATCCTTTTCGCCGGAAACAAAAGGCCGCGACGCGCCGTCGCGCGATTTGACCGCTTCCGAGACTTGCAACTTCCCAAAAACTCCCGCATCTTCCCCGCCCTTCACGCAAAACGGCGGGGTAGCCAAGTGGTAAGGCCGGGGTCTGCAAAACCCCTATTCGGGGGTTCGATTCCCCCCCCCGCCTCCCTGATTCCATCAGGGTTTCCGCTCAATCGACCTCTCCGAGCGACGATCACACCTTGCCAAATACTTGCCACGCCATCACGCTGCATCGTGAAAAAGGAACTCATTCGCAAGACTTGGCCGCGAATCCGCGTGGCCTTCGTGAAGGGCGAAAAGTTTTTCCAGGTGGATGCGCGCAGGAAGGGCTCTGACGGGCGGCGGGAAACCTTTGCGAAGCAAAAGGATGCGGAGGACCGGGCCGCGACGATCGCAACCGAGTTCGCAGGGCGTGGTAGTGAAACGCTCGCGATGCCCATCGAACTGCGCGCAGCGGCTATGCAGGGGGAACGGATCCTCGCGCCCTACGACAAGACCATCTTGCAGGCGTGCGAGTTTTACCGAGACCACCTCGAAGCAGAACGGAAACGCAAGGATAGCGAAACGATCGATACGCTTACGGATGCGTGGTACGCGGATAAAACCAGCGGCAACGAAAAAGACCCAATTTCCTCGGCAAGGGCGCGAAGTTCCCCAAGGCCTCCGTGACTTGCGGAGGCAATGAATGCTGGTCGCTGCGCTTTTGGAAGCCTGCCGAAAGTTCGCCGGAGTTGCTCGCGGCAGCGCTCAAGGCCGAAGCGGATCCTAACGAGCGTTGCCTCGCCAATCACGGCACTTGTTGCGTTCCCACCGCCTTCGGTTTCCTCGACCGGCCTGATTTTCTCAACGTGCTGCTCGCCGTTGGGCTCAACCCCAATTTGCCCAGCTTCAGGAGTCCAGCCGTACCGGCACCGACAAAAGCAAACCGCGCATCACAAACACGCTCCTACACGACGCCAGCCGCCGGGGAAATGCGGAATCCGTCCGGTTGCTGTTGGCCAAAGGCGCCAAAGTGAATGCCGCGGATGCCACCGGAGCCACCGCTCTCGCCGTCGCCCGGAGACCGAAAGTTGTGCATTTCCGCCGAGGAGTTCGGCGAGTTGGCGGCGGGTTTGGTGGGATCCGAAATGGCGTTCCGGAACTGACATTCACCCTCACCACATCCGTCCAGTCGCCGTTTGGCGTGCCTTTGTCCTAGAATTAAATCCGGTATTCGCGCACTTCGGAAGTGCCAGCGACGAGCCGCGGGCGCTCGTCTCCATACGGGCTTTCGGCGTCGATGGCGAGGAACTCCCAGGTGCCGGTGCCGCAACGGCTTTTCGACATACATGTCCCTTGAATTTGGCCCAGCAACATCCTTCCTCTTTCCATGCGCCGCCTGCTCGTGCCCGTGCTCCTGCCTTACGTCACACGCTGGATCGCAGCGCGGGAGCGGCAAATCCTCATCGAAGGCACGCCTTTGGGCGAGCCGAGCGCGGCTGATGCCCGCGCGATTGGCGTTGCCAATCCTGATCGCGTCCGGCTCCTGCGAGTGCCACAGGTGCCGCTGCCTGCGGGTCGTCTGATCAACCTGGCCGAGCGTTTGGCTGGCGGACCTTGGGATCACACCGCCGGCCTGACGGCCCGATACGGTATCTTCATTCGCGAGGCTTACTGGGGCGATCGACGCCTGATCGCGCACGAACTGGCGCACACCGCACAGTATGAACGGCTTGGTGGCATCGCTCCATTCCTGCGGGTCTACCTGACGGAGTGCCTGACCAGCGGCTACGCAGGGGCTGCACTGGAGTTGGAAGCCATCGCCGCGGCGGCGGCGTTTGACACCTAACTGCCATCGCGCTGGTGTGTCGCCAAGCGATCCAGCCACCACGCGATGGACACCTCTGCTCATCACCACAACGTCTACGTGATCCTGCTTGATGATGCGGTGGCCCTGCACCCCTCCGTGCTCCGGCTCAATCCGAAACGCG
>JBAVML010000292.1:0-12929 GCA_049690035.1 Chthoniobacteraceae bacterium | reverse complement strand
GCGGCAGTCCGGCGATGGCGCGTGGCGTTCCACGCATTACGGCGCCTTTCGCGATGGTGATGCGCTGACGCCCGTGGTGCTGTGGGCGCTGGCGGGCTCGGACTCGCCGGCGATCGACCGCGGGCGTCGCTGGCTGGACCGGCTCACGAGCGCGCAAGCGGCCCGGAACGAACCGTGGAACGGGCTCGCATATCCGCTATTCACGGCGAGCTACTCCGCGCAGTTTTTCGCCGCGTGTGGTGACTCGGGCCGTGCCGGATTCTGGGCGGAAGTGGTGGCGCAACTGCGCAGCCGCGAAGAACTCGGCTGGCTCGCGGACGATCCGGCGTGCGGCGCATGGAGCGATTCACCCGTGCTGCCGCGGCTCATCGATCACACGCTGCCGCCGCCTGACATGGTGGCGCCGAATCTCTCCGCGACGGTGCTCGGGGTGCAGGCGCTCGTGGCCGCCGGGCGGCGTGCCGAAGCGGCCGCGGCGCTTTCCTTCGTGGAGCAATGCCAGAACTTTTCCGAGGTGAAAGCCGGCGCGTTCGACGATGGCGGTTTCATCTTCGCGCCGGGCGATCCGATTCGAAACAAGGCCGGGGTCGCCGGTTCAGACTCGGCGGACCGGACGCGCTTCCGCTCCTACGGCAGCGCCACGTGCGATGGCTATCTGGCGCTGCGCGCGTGCGGCCTGACCAAGGATCACGCCCGAGTTCGCGCCGCCGCGGCGTGGCTGCAACACCGTGGCGATGGCGAGTGGGCTGAAGGCCGCTCGGCCGCTCGCGAGTCGCTCTACTTTTACCACGCGCAGGCGCGCGCCGCGGTGCTGGCGGATTTAGCCGATCGTCCGCGCGCGCGTTCCCTCGCCGATGAATTGATTGCGCGGCAGGCAAGTGACGGTTCGTGGCAGGGCTGCGCTTCCGCCAGTTGCGAAGATGATCCGGCGCTGGCGACGGCGTTCGCGGCGCGGGCGCTTTCTTTCTGAAACGCAGAGACGGGTTGCCGCACGACGTGCTTTCTGGCGTGATCGCCGGCCCTCGCATGAAGCTCAGCGTCCTGAATCCCGGCGGCAACGATCCCGAGCAACACTTTCCCAATTTCGCGGGCGAGCCCGATGATGCTGCCCATCCGCCGGTCAACTACCACGGCTTTGCTGCCTGCACCGGCGGGAGTTTTTTCCGCAAGGGCACCGCGATCCTGAGCGACGCAAAAGCCGTGCTGGTCTTGCTGCGGCACGATTTGAAAAGCGCTCGCGCGGCCGTCGTCGAACTCCGGCGCGCCAAGAAGACCGTGGCCATCGCGTGGAAGGAAGCGGGTGCCTTCCAGGTGGCCGCGCAGCTCGCGAAGCCGGCGAAGATTCAGCTCTTTCGCGAAATCTGCGAGCGCTGCGACCTCGCGATCGCCACCACCCAGGATCTCGTGCCGCTTTTCCGCAATGCGGGCGCGCCCTACGTCGAGTTCCTGCCCACGCCGTATCCGGTGGATGAGATCGACTGGGATTTTTCTCTGCCGATCGAGGACCGCCGCGGCATCTTCATCGGCACGCGCGAGTTCGACGTGCCGTCGCGCAATCACCTTGCCGCCCTGCTCAGCGCGAAGTATCTCGCCGAGTCGATGCTGGAGCCGGTGACCGTGTTCAACACCAGCGGCTGGCGCGGACGGCGGATGCTCGCGCAGTTTCGGTTTCCGGAAAATCTCCTGAACGTGATCGAAGGGCGCGTGCCGTATCCGCGCTATCTGAAGATCATGTCGAGGCACAAGTTCGTCTTCCAACTCGACGCGAGCGGCGTGCCGGGACAGGTCGCCGGGGACGCGCTGCTCTGCCGCATCCCGTGCATCGGCGGCGACGGCACCACGGAGCGCATCGCCTTCCCCGATCTCTGCGGCCACGGCCGCAATCACGAGCAGATTTTCGACATCGCCGCGCGCCTGCTCGAACACGCGCACGACAGCGAGGACGTGATGAAAGACGCGCTCACCCGGGCGCGGAGCGCGATCTCTTTCGCCACGGTCGCGCGGAAGATCGAACAGCTCTTTGCGCGTTTTTCCCGGTGAAGCTGCCGGGTCAGGAGCGGATCGAAAACCTCGCCGCGACCGGTCTGCGCGCCTGGTTGATCGTCGGCATCCTGCTGCGCGTCACGCGGCTGCGCGACCGCTTCGATGGACTCGCGCTCGTCTTTTACAGCACGCCCTGGCCGGTGATCGCCGCGGGATTCGTGGGGCTGGCGCTGCATTACTATCGACGAGGAAATGGGCACGCCGTCCGGCGCTACGCGGCGTTCACCCTCGTCGCGCTTTTTACGTGGGTGGCCACGAGCTGGTTCTCCACTCCGCCCGCGGCGGGCGTGCCTGCGCTGACCTTCATCCAGTGGAATGTGGCGGGGCCCGACCAGCGGCTGGCATCGTGTGCGGCGTGGATGCGCCAGCGGAATCCCGACATCATCTGCCTTTCCGAGTTTCGGCCCATCAAGGTGGAGGTGATGGATCGCTGGCGGCGGGAGTTTCCCGATTATGTCGTGACCGGCGGGCATGGTTACATGCTCTGCCTCGTGCGCGGCGAGGTGCTTGCCAGCGAGAGCGGAATCCTGGGCGATAGTTCCTATTTCACGCTGCTGCGCCTGCGCGTCGGGGGCCGTCCGGTGAATCTTTTGCAGATGGACGGCTGCGCGCGGGCGGCTCAATCCCGCCGGGCGACGCTCGCTCGGCTCGTGGAACTGACGCGTGCGTATCCAGGCGGCAATTTGATCGTCGCGGGCGATTTCAACACGCCGCGCGAATCGTATCACCTCGATCCACTTCGGGCCGATTTTACGAATGCATTTGAGGCGGCGGGCCGCGGCTTCGCCGAGACCTGGCCCGTGCCGACACTGGCGCTCACTCTCGATCAAGTGTGGGTGGGGCGCCGCTGGCGAGTGCTCGATTGCGTCCACGGCTGGTCGTGGCTCTCCGACCACCGCCCTGTGGCCGTAAAGCTCGCGGCGGAATAACGCGAGCACCGAGCCCGGTACGTCCGCGCCGGCTAGTAACGCTTCCGCATGTTGCTCGGGAGAATATTGAGCTCGTTGCGGTACTTGGCCACGGTGCGGCGGGCGATGGGGATGCCGCGTTTTTCGAGGATCTCGACGATTTCTTTGTCGCTGAGCGGGTTGGCGGTGTTCTCGGTTTTTACGAGGTCGGCGATGGCGCCTTTGACGCTCGTGTTGGACATCGATTCGCCGGCGGAGGTCTGGTAGCCGGGGGTGAAGAAATATTTCATGTCGAACACGCCCTGTGGCGTGGACATGTATTTGCCGGAAATCGCGCGGCTCACCGTGGTCTCGTGGACTCCGACGGCGTCGGCGATTTGCACCATGGTCATCGGCTTCAGCGCGCTCGGCCCCTTGTCCATGAACTCCTTTTGCCGACCCACGATTTCGTGCGCGATGTTCGAGATCGTTTGCTGGCGTTGGTGGATCGATTTGATGAGAAATTTTCCGCTGCGGATTTTGTCGCGGATGTAGTCCTTCACGTCGTTGCCGCGGTTCTCCTGCGACATCAGATCCTTGTAGGTATTGCTGATCCTCAGGTGGGGGATTTGTTCGCCGTTGAGCGTGATCTGATATTCACCGCCGACCTTCTCGACGTTCACATCCGGCAGCACGTAGTTGTTCGGATCGGGGGTGAAGATCTGGCCCGGCTTCGGGTCGAGCGTCGCGATGAAATTGGCCGCGCGCTGCACTTGCTCCACGGTGGTACCGAGGCGCCGGGCGATCTCGGGGAAGCGGCGCTTGCCGAGGTCATCGATGTGCCGATCGACGATACGATATTCGAGGCACTGTTCCTTGCCGATGCGCTTGAGCTGAATCAACAGGCATTCCCGCAGATCGCGCGCGCCGACACCGACGGGATGAAAGGTCTGCACGAACTCGAGCACGCGCTGGAGATCGGCGAGTTCCATGCCGGTGTTCTGTGCGATTTCTTCCGGTGTGGAGGTGAGGAAACCGGCGTCATCGATATTGCCGATGATGAGCTCGGCGAGCTGGTGATCGCCCGGGTTGAGATCGCTGCTCTGGACCTGCTCGAAAAGATGCTGCTGAAGGGTCTGCTGCCCGACGATGGAATCGAAGAAAAACTGCCGCCGCTCTTCATCTTCCGCCGAGCGACCGGAGTAGCTCTGGCTCTGCGACATGTAATCCCGCCACTCCTCGTCGAGCTTGGCGAGGCGGTCGAACTCCTCCTGGAATTCATCATGCTCGGCTTGCTTGTCCTCGATGGTCGGCTCGGTCAATTCTTCCTCGAGCGTCGGGTTGGCCTGCAGTTCCTGCTGGATCAGATTCCGCAGCTCCAGCATCGGCGCTTGGAGGATCTGAAGACTCTGCTGGAGCTGAGGTGCGAGAACCTGGGTTTGAGAGAGAGTCTGTGATTGGGTCAGGCCGGCCATGAGGTGGGTAATAAAACGACTGCGCGCCAAACGGCAAGCAGCATTCCTGCCACCGCCGAAAAGAATTTTCAAACCCGCGTCGGCACCGTTCCCGCTACACACTTCGGGAACCATGAAATCGAAAACCATTTTAGGCTTCGCGTTCGTCGCGATTGCCTTCGCGGTGGAGCTCGTGCCTCGTTCGTCCCTCGGCGAAGCCGGCGGCGACGATCCCTTGCTCGCCCCCCTCATCGAAGAAATCACCAAAGAACAGGCGACAATCGTCGAAAATCAGACGCAGATCGACGCCAAGCTCGCGGTCATCGCCGAAGATCTTCGCGTGGCTCGGATCTTCGTCGGCCGCGGCGGCGGCAAGGTGAAATGAAAACGGCTTTCTTCATCACCGTCTGCGGGCTGGCCTTCGCCTTTGGAAATTTTGCTCACTCGCAAGCCCCGACCGCTCCACAGAACGCGCTCCAGCGCCTCGAGGCGATCCGCAACAAGAACAAGCAACTCATCGAGAAGCAGGCGGAAACCTTGAAGCTGCTGGATGAACTCCAACTGCAATCGCAGCAGTTGAAATTCCTTGGGAAACGCTCCTAGCAGCGCTCGAGGCTAAACTGCCTTCTCGGCCGCGGTTTTCTTCACTTCGAGCTTGCGGTAGAGCGTGGCCATCGAGATGCCGAGCATCTTGGCCGCCTTCTCGCGCGAGCCGCTGTTGAATTTGATCGTCTCGTCGATGTAGCGCCGTTCCTGCTCGCGGATGTATTCGTCGAGCGTCTGGCCGATCGGCAGCGAACCGGTGACGTCGCCAGGCTGCGGGGAGTTTGCGTGCCGGACCACCTGCGGCGGGAGATCAGTCGTGCGAATCAAGCCGTCGTCGCACAGCGCGCAGGCGCGCTCCACGGCGTTTTCGAGTTCGCGTACGTTGCCCGGCCAGCGGTAGAGCGCGAGCATGTCGATCGCCTTCTGGTCGATCTTCTTCGGCTCGGTGCCGGTCTGCGCGGCGTTCTTGGCGAGGAAATGATGGACGAGCAGCGGGATGTCCTCGGGCCGTTCGCGCAGCGCGGGCATCTCGATCGGAATTACGGCGAGCCGGTAATAAAGATCCTCGCGGAAGTTGCCGCCCTTGATCTTCTCGCCGAGCACTTCATTCGTGGCGGCAAGCACTCGGACATTGATCGGGATGCTCTTGGTATCGCCGACGCGGCGGATCTGCCGCTCCTGAAGCACCCGCAGCAGCTTCGTTTGCAGCGGCTGCGCCATTGAATTGATCTCATCGAGGAAAATAGTGCCGCCTTCCGCTTCCTCGAAGAGGCCGATTTTGTCCTGCACCGCGCCGGTGAAGGATCCCTTCTTGTGACCGAAGAGTTCGCTCTCGAGCAGGTTCTCCGGCAGCGCCGAGCAGTTGATAGCCACGAACGGCTGATGCTGCCGGTTCGAGTTAAAATGCAACGCGCGCGCGACGAGTTCCTTGCCCGTGCCGCTGTCGCCCTGGATCAAAATCGTCGAGTCCGTGTCGGCGACTTTCGCGATCAGGTTGTAGATCACCTGCATCTTCACACTCGTGCCGATGATATTCTCGAAGCGGTACTTCTCCTTCACGATCTGCCGCAGGTTGCGGTTTTCGCGGACCAGGCTCTGATTATCGAGCGCCCGCTGGATCGTCAGCTGGAGCTCGTCCACCTTGAACGGCTTGGTGATGTAGTCGTAAGCGCCCAGCTTCATCGCCTCGATCGCCGTCTCCACGGTCTTGTAGGCCGTGATCAAGATCACCGGCGTCTGCGGCAAGATTTCCCGGCACTCGCGGAGGATGTCGAGGCCACCCACCTTGTCCATTCGCAAGTCGGAAATCACGAGCTGCGGAGCGTGCGTAGCGAGGTTTTCCAAGGCCTTTTGACCCGAAGCGTAGGCCATCGTTTGATGCCCCCGTTCCTGGCAAATGTCGGATATGACCGACACCATGGCCGGGTCGTCGTCGATGATCAGAATTCGAGCCATAATGTGTGCGAATCGCGGAATTGAGAGTATATCAACCCTGAGAAGTGAAAAGCGAAATATTGCGACGATTTTCCGCGAGAATGCGGATGGTTCGCAGATGATTTTCTCAGACTCAAGAAAGGGAATGAACCGCCGCCCGGGAGGAAGACCAACTTCTAAAAGCGCGGTACCGGCCCCATTCCGGGACGGCGCTCAAATCCGTATCCAAGAAGCAGGGTGCTATCCTCCCAGTTCGCCGGCTTCTGCCCGTGCATGGTCACCGCAATCACTTCGCGCTGGTCCCGCAAAGCAGCGCTGACTAAGACCTGCTGCGCGGGGTTCGTGTAGCCGGTCTTCACTCCGGTGCAGCCGGGAAATTGGAACAGGAGCCGGTTGTGATTGCTGAGAGCCCAGATCTCTCCGGAGGCCCGCTGCCAGCTGTACCGCTGGGTGGAAACCACGCGCCGGAAGTAGGGTTGAGACATCGCTGCGCGGGCGATGAGTGCCAGGTCGCGGGGCGACGTGTAGTGCTGCGGATCGTGCAGTCCGTTGGCGTTGCGGAAGCTCGTGTTCGTGGCGCCGAGTTCCTTCGCCCGAAGCGTCATCTTTGCGGCGAAGGCTTCGGCGCTCCCGGCATTGTCACGACCGAGCGCGTGCGCGACATCATTGGCGCTTTTCAGCATCAGGCCGAAAAGCATCTGCCGCCGCGTGTAATGTTCGCCCGGCAGAAGCGTGAGGCTGCTCTCCCCCACCTTGCTGTCTTCATCCGTGATCTCCACCTCCCGATCGAGATCGCCAGCCTCGATGACGAGCAGCGCGGTCATGATTTTCGTGGTGCTCGCCGGGTATTGCGCCTGATCCGCGTTCTTTTCGTAGAGCGGCTCGCCCGTGTAGGCATCGAGCACGATCGCGCCTTGCGACTGAATTGGCAGTTCGCCTTCCGCGAGTTGCCGCAGAGGGCGCGACACGGCGGCCTTCTCTCCCCGCGTGGAGAGCGCCGGTGCCGGTGTGGCCGCGCCGCGCCGGGAGCGCATGCGCAATTCGGGTTCTGCCGCCTCGGTTTTGACCTTCTTTTTTTGCGCTGCCACGACTTCCGCTCCCGGGAGCGCGAGGAGCGCGGCGAGAATGCAGGCGGTGCTACGAAGTGATTTTACCATCGATCATCATCCACGAAATCGGCGCATCGGAATTCACGATCTCCTCATGGATGCGGCGCAAGTTACCGGACGCGGGCAGTGCGATCAAGTCGGCGAGCGCTCCCGCCTGAATCTTGCCGAGCGTCCCGCGTCGACCGAGCGCACGTGCCGGGTTCACCGTCACCGTGCGCAGGAGTTGCTCGCCCGTGAGCCACGGCTCGGAGACGCTGAGGCGGCGGAGTTCTTCGAAAAGGCTCAGCGACTCCGTGCTCGCGAGGCTGTCGGTGCCGACGCAAATATTCACCCCGAGCTCGTGCAGCCGACGGTAGGGAAAAGGCGCGTGCCCGAAGTAGCGATGGCTGCCCGGACAATGCACCACGCTCGGCCCGGAGCCGCGCGGCACGCCGGCGAGCAGTTGGAAATCCTCTTCGATCAATTCGTTCATGTGCGCGAGCAGCCAGCCGCCATGGATCGCCCCGCTTTTCCACAGGTGCCCGAATGGCGTGTCGTGTCCGCACTCGTTCATCGGCCGGTCCAGCGACTTCATGAAATCGAAGAGCGGCCCGCCCGCGCGCTGGAACATCGCAAACTCCTCGCTCGACTCCGCCACGTGCGTCGTCAGCGGCATGGTGAAGGCGGTCGCGCACGCGTTGGCGAGCTGGTAGAGCGAGACCGATGCGGTGTAGGGCGCGTGCGGCGAAAGGCCGAAGCTGTCCAACGAGTTCGCGCGATGCTGAAAAAACGAGAGCGCTCCGGCCACCACGTCGTCCGTGGTGATGCGGTGGCGGATGTCGATCATTTCGTAAAACCACCACGTGCGAATCGGCGACGGGCCGAGCTTCATCATCAGCTCGGGAAAGGCCTCAATGTTGCAGACCGAGGTCGTCCCCCAGCGCCGCAATTCCGCGAAGCCGCGCTCGATCGCCGCGAGGTAGTCCGCGCTGTCGAGGCTGCGCTTCAGCGCGTTGATCCGCTGCACCCAGGCGGTGAAACTTTTCGGCGGCGTGATCGCATGCCGCATCATCGTGTAATCGAGATGGCAGTGCGCATTGATCAGCCCCGGCATGAGCACGACCTCGCCGAGATCGAGCACGTTTTCGTCGAAGCCATCGAGGATGTCCGCCACCGGACCCGTCTCGACGATGCGATTGTTTTCCACCACCACCGCGCCGTTCTCGATCACCGGCCCACCCATGGTTACGACAGTGCGGGCGCGGATGATCATGCCGTGGGTTCGGATTTCTTCACCAGCGCGCGCGCCTGTGCGACGAGAAGATTGCACGCTTCATGACAGAGCAAAGGCAGCGCCGCCGCCGCCGCCGTCGGCGCCTGCAGTTTCTCCGCAGGCAGCGTGTGAATCGGCAAGCCTGGCGCGATCGGCCAGAGGATGTGTTTGAGGCAGCCGCCGTCGGATCGGCAAACCGCGCCCACCAGCGACTGCGCCTGTTCGTCCGAAATCTTCTGGGTCACGCGATACATGCCGGTCTGGCGCGCCAGCGTCTCCCGCAGCGGCACCGGCGTGAGTTCGCCGCGGACGTGGCTAGCGCAGATGCCGAGCATCGCGGGGTAAAAATAATCGAGCGCCCGCCGCAGTTCACCGAGATCGGCCACGCACAGCTTCCAGCCGCGCCGCAGATTCGGCGCTGTCTTCAGCGGACGAAACTTTTCCGCGTCGTCGTAATTCGCCAGCGTCCGCGCGGCTTCTGGCTTCGATTCCACCCGCAGGTCGCTTCGCCCGAGATCGGCGCGGTGAAACAGCTCAAATCCTCCGTCCTTTCGTGCGATCGCGACTTCCCCAATCTCGCTGCCGCCGCCCTCCAGCCAGGCGGCGAGCTGCTTCGTGAGGTCGCGCATCAGCTCGCGAGCACCGCTTCGTGTTCAGCGTCGAAGGCCGCGACCTGCTCGAGGATCAAATCGGCGATGAGCGGCTCGGTGCCGATCGCACTCGCGTAGAAAAGCGTGCGTCCGCGCAACCGATAGGGATTGCGCCGGAAGACATCGTGCTCGCCCGCGCTGGCCGCGCCGGGCGACGACTCCGCGATACCGAGCAGCACGGGAATGTCTTCGTAGCTGTGCAATCCATCCGAGATGAAAAACGGCACGACGACCACGTTCGGGCATTTCGCGTATTCGTCCCACTTCGAGATCAGCGGCTCCTCTTCCATGTAGGCATTGAGCACTTCGGCGTACAGCCCGAGCTCTGCGATTCGCTCGACTTCACGCTTGGCGGCCACGGCGGAATTTTCGTTCAAGCCCGTTCCGTGGCCGACGATGAACAGACTCGTCTCCGCCGGCGGCACGCCCGGGGCGATCTGCGCCGCGCGGTGGAGCAGCAGCTCCGTCATGCGTGGATGATTTCCCACCGGCTCGCAGTACTTGATCGTGCGACCGCCGCGTGCGGTCACCGTCCCACCGAGTTCCAGTTCGCGAGGGATCACGGTCTCGGTGAAATAACCTTCGCTGATGAAATTGGGCACCACGTAAATGTCGTCGCGGTCCACCATGTGCAGGACCTGCCGCAGGCTCGGCTCCTCCTTCCAAAACGCACAATGCACCTCGCCAAAAACCCCGCGGCGCAGGATCTCTTCAGCGTGGTCGAAGGTGGGCGCGCTCGAGTCAGGATTCACCGTGGATCCGTGACCGACGATGATCAGAGCGCTGTTAGGTTTACGCGAAAGCATGCTGAGATTTGGGTAAAGCCTACGCCTGCCGATGTCGAACGGTTTCCCGCTCCTCGCCGCACGAAAAACTCCGTTGTTTCCAACGCGCCTCGATTGCGGATAAGCTGAGCTAGCGGAATGGCCGCTCCCCCTTTGAAACCGCGCATTCGGATCAAGTTCATCGGCATCCTCATCCTCGCCTCGGTGCTCCCGCTGTGCCTGGCGCTCTTCGCAGCGCAGACGCTTGGCTACCGCTACTACCGCCGGGCACAGGGCACGCTCTTCGAGACGCGCGCCGAGCATCTCGCCAGCAGCCTCAGCCTCGCCGTCAATGAGCAGGTGCGCAGCCTTTCCGCCTGGGCGGCGCTTTCGGATTTGGCGGAACGTGTCGCCGCCATCAACACGGCCGCTCCTCTTCAGACCGATGAGGAATTTCGCGCGCAGATCACCGCGACGGAAGCACGCTGGCCGGCGCTCACCGTCTCCTCTGCCGAACTCCGCGGCTACCTCGAACATCCGCTCGCGGCGGAACTGCGCGCTTTCCAGTCGATCAATCCCCTGTTCGTCGAGATCTTCGTCACCGATGCGAAGGGCCGTCTCTTGGCCGCGACGGAGAAGACGTCGGATTACTGGCAGGCCGACGAGGAATGGTGGCAGCGCGCCTGGCGCGCGAAGTTCCTGGCCGCCGAGATCGAAGGCATCGCCTACGACGCCAGCGCTGGAGTCTATTCCGTGGATGTCGCCGTTCCGATTCGTGACCGCGCGCACCCCGAGGCTCCGCCCGTCGGCGTGATCAAGGGCGTGCTGAACGCTTCGCCACTGCTTTCGCAAGGCACCCCCGAACGCGTCGCCGGCGCCCCGATGGTGGTGCTCGCCGATGGTCGCATCCTCGCGGAATTCTCCGGCGCCCCTCTCGTGCCTCTCCAGCGGTCGATCGCCCGGGAGGCCGCGCAGCGGCTGGCCGCCGGCCGCGTCGGGTGGATGATTGCCCCGATCGATGGCCCCGCCCTGGAGATCGCCGGCTTCGCGCCGCTGCGGGTGAATGATGCCGACCGTGGCATCGCCCCCAGCTTCGCGCTGGTGCATAAATCTGCGGAACTCGCGCTCGCGCCGGTCCAGCGGCAGATCACTTTGCTCACCGCGGTGGGCGCGGTTTTCGTCTCCTTCTTCGGTCTCGCCGGCTACTGGATCGCGGGAAAGAAGATCATCGAGCCGGTGGAGGCGCTGCGGGCGGCGTCACGTGAAATTGCGTCCTCGGTGAAGATCGACACGACCGGCCTCGCGCCGCGGCCTCTGCCCGCGCTGGAGCCGCTGAGCCACATCCGCACGCGCGACGAGATCGGTGATCTGGCGCGCGACTTCGCCACCATGGCGGCGCGCGTGCTCACCTATCACGAGCGGCTCGAATTTGATCTCGCGGCCAAGACGGCCGCGATCGAGGCCGACCTCGAGATGGCACGCGAGTTCCAGGAAGCGCTCATGCCGCACGACTATCCGAAGGTCCCGACCGATGGCGACGGCGACACGATCTGCCTCGATTTTCACCACATCTACCAGCCCGCGAGCACGGTCGGCGGCGACTTCTTCGACGTGCTGAAGCTGAGCGATCATCGCGCCGGCATCTTCATCGCGGACGTAATGGGCCACGGGGCGCGCTCCGCGCTCGTCACCGCCATCCTCCGCGCGCTGCTGCAAAATCTGGCCTTCGGCACCGACGACCCGGCCCAGTTCATGGTCTCGCTGAACCAGCACTTTCACGCCATCGTCCGCGAGAGCCACGAGACGATCTTCGTCTCCGCGTTCTACATCATCATCGACACGCTCACCGCCACGGCGGTCTGCGCGTCCGCCGGCCATCCGTCGCCCTTCATCGCCAATCGCCACACCGGCGCGATCGCCCCGCTGCTCGGATCGCTGCGCTCGAATCCCGCGCTCGGGCTCTTCGCCGACGCGCGCTATTCGAAATGGTCGCGGCCGGTTCAGGCTGGCGACCTCTTTCTGCTCTTCACCGACGGCGTGCACGAAGCGCAGAACGCCGCTGGCGTGGAGTTCGGCCTCGAACGCATGCGCGCGGTCATCGCGGCGGGCTTGAAGAAATCCGGCCACGAACTCGGCCAGGCCGTCGTCGACGCCGTCCACGATTTCATCGCGCCCGCCGCGGCGGAAGATGACATCTGTCTCGTCACCGTCGAGGTGCTCGCCACGACTGCGCTGCCGCCGAAAATGGAGACCGTCGCCCGTTTCCAAGCGCCCACGGAAAGCGCGTCCGCCTAGGTCTGCGGCGACGGCGCGGGCGGCGCCTTGGGGAGATGCTCGGTGCAATATTCGTGTCCGTCCTTCGCCACGCGAAACTCCAGTTCCGCCGAGGTATGCTCGGTGCGCCCGCACACCTCGCAGCGGTGCAACGCGTGATCAGCGGGAAGTTGCGCGCTGGAAAAGCGCCGCTGCCTTGTCGCCACCTCCCGCCGCAGCACGGCTTCCTGAAAGATTTCTTTTCCAAAAAACAGGAAGTAGTTGGCGAACGCCGCAATCACCGCGAGCCGGTAGTCCCAGGTGCCGAAGATGAATCCGAGCACGATGAAGACGGCTGAGAACCACGCCATCCACTTCACCTTCACCGGCACGAGCATCATCAGGTAGATCATCTGCTCGGGGTAAAAGCGCGCGAAGGCGAAGAACAGCGAGCTGTTCAGCATGCCCGTGGAGAAGTTCGTCGAGTCGCAGAAAAACGCGGCCGCCGTCGTGCCGATCACGCCGATCAGGTAGAAG
>JBAVML010000291.1:0-10035 GCA_049690035.1 Chthoniobacteraceae bacterium | reverse complement strand
GAACGCGCTCTGCAGCGCCCTGCTCGATCACACGCTCGATGCCGCGGGCCGCGCCCGGCTGAACACGCTGCTCGCCGGGTCCGAGGAGGCGCGTCGCTTCTACGTCCGCAGCATGGCGCTATCGGCGAGCCTGCACGATTACGCGGGGGAGCTTCAGAGCGATGAGCCGGAGCGGGTGGTGCGCGTGCCGGGGTGGCGGTGGGTGACCGGCAGTCTCGCGGCGGCGGCGGCGGTGCTGCTCGCCTTTTGGATGATGGAACGGCAAGGCACAACCAGCCGGCTCGCGGCGGCGGGAGACGACGATGCCTTCGTCGCCACGATCTCGGCCACGAACGGCTCGCAATGGAAGGGTCGCGGTCCGGCGCTCGGGGAGGAATTGCCGCAGGGCCGGCAGCTCGATCTCGTGTCGGGCTTCGCCGAAGTGACATTCAACAGCGGCGCGCAGGTGGTGCTGGAAGGGCCGGCGCTGCTCGACCTGACCTCCGCGTGGGAGGCGGTGCTGCAACGCGGCACGCTGCGGGCGAATGTGCCGCCGGAAGCGGTAGGCTTTCGCATCTCGAATCCGGATGTGGAGGTGACGGATCTCGGGACGGAATTCAGCATGGTGACGGGCGAGCAGGGCGGCACCGAGGTCTTCGTGCTCAAGGGCTCCGTCGAGGCAAGCGCGGAAGGCCGCGCCCAGCCGATCACGCTGCGTGAGCAGCAGGCACGGCGTTTTGACCGCGCGCGGATCAGCGAGGTGCGCGACCGCGAGCAGAAGCTGAAGCGCTGGGCGGTGAAGTCGAAGCTGGCGCAATTCACCCGCCCGGCAGGGTACGCGCACTGGTCGTTTGATGAGGCGGGCGGAGCAGCGATGCACGCGGAGTTGATCGGGTTGGCGCGAACCGGCGCGCTCGAGACGGCAGTCGTTCCCCCGGAGATGAAGCGCGTGGAAGGGCACCGCGGGCGGGCGTTGGTCTGCGACGGGGAAATACTGGCGAGCACCGAGGTGCCAGCCGCGACGAAAGCGGGGACAACGATTGCGTTTTGGGTGCGCGTGCCGGAGGACGCCGCTCTGACCGAGGCGGGGCCGATGATCGCGCTCGGCGGGGGGCGCTTCACCACGGTCTCGTGGAACCGCGACCCGACGGTGGGCGCGCTCGGGGCACTGCGCACCGACACCGAACGCGGTCGCATCATCGGCACGGCATCGCTGCGTGATGGCCGCTGGCATCACATCGCCGTCGTGCTCAGCCCTGGCGGACGCACCCGGCAATACTTCGATGGCCGACTGGAGACCGCGACTGCCAAACATTTCAAAGTGCCGCACAACGAGCGCCGCGCTCGCGCCGGAGCCGCGGCGGAGAAGGCCAGTGCGATGTTGAATATCGGGGGCTCGCCCGCGCGGGATGGCCGCGCGAGCGAATCCTTCCGCGGCACGATCGACGAACTGTTCCTTGCCGACCGCGCGCTCACGCCGCCGGAAATCCGCCAGTTGCTGCGGGAAAACAAGCCCGCTCCGCCGGTCACCATCGCCGACACCGCACTGTAACCATTTCGCGTCCGCACGCGTTTTTCGGTGCGTGGCGAAAGTGAGTCGGGCACACTCGCGCGCATGTTTCCTCCCACCGCCCTTCGCACCGCCCTCGTCTTCCTCGCCAGCGCCATCACCAGCCTGGCCGCGCATCCCTTCCTCTGCTGCGACTACGGCGGTGGGAAGGTGTGCGAAGTCTCCGCCGAGGGCGCGATCACCTGGCAGTATGATTGCAAGAGTCCGCAAGACTGCTGGCGTCTGCCGAATGGCAACACGCTATTCTGCTTCGCGACCGGCGCGCTGGAATTAACCCCCGACAAGAAAGTGGTGTGGGAATACAAGGCGCCCGAGAAGACCGAGGTGCATGCCTGCCAGCCGCTGCCGGACGGTAGAGTAATGATCACGGAGTGCGGCACGAGTCGCATCATCGAGGTGGATCGTGAAGGCAAGATCGCGAAGGAGATCAAGCTGGTCACTGCGCCGGAGATCAAGCTGCACAATCAATTCCGCGGCACACGCAAGACCGCCAACGGGCATTACTTCGTTTGCTTCAAGGGCGAGAACAAGGTCGTCGAACTCGATGGCGACGGGAAAGTGCTTCGGGAAATCAAGGTGCCGGGTGATTGCCACGAAGTCGTACCACTTCCGGACGGCCACCTGCTTATCACCTGCGGCGACGGCCATAAGGTCGTGGAGGTGGACGCGGACGCGAAGACCGTCTGGGAGCTGAACGAAAACGACCTGCCCGGCAATCCGCTCCGGCTGATGGCCGGCTGCCAGCGGCTGCCGAGCGGCAACACCGTGTTCTGCGTTTACCTCGGCCACGGGCATCTCGGCGAACAGCCGCAGGTGATCGAAGTGACAAGCGAGAAGAAAGTCGTCTGGCAGTTCGACGACCACGCGCACTTCAAGACGATCAACCAGATCCAGCTTCTCGACGTTCCGGGGAATGTAACCACCGGTGCGATCTTGCGGTAGGAAGCGAAACGCCCGGAGCCATGAGGCCGCAGCCTCATCACCGCGCAAAGCGGTGCAGGAGCCGAATGGACCCGAGGAAGCACTTTGCGTTCACGCGCATGTCTGGCACCTTGAACCACCTTCGCCGCGGCGCGCTCGCTTTCTGCTGAAAGCCATCACGCCTCTCGCTATATGCGAGGGTTCTGAAGCATGCCCATCAACTCCCCCACCCTTCCCGAAAGTGATATGCGCTATCTGCGCTGGATCGCCGGTTTGAATCTGGCCAAAGGGCTGATCCTGCTCGGCCTCACCGTGGGTCTTCTCAAGTTTTTGCATAAGGACGTCGATACCATCGTTGGAAACTGGATGACCCTCCTCCGCATGGATTTGGAGAATCGACACATCGCCGCTTTGCTCGAACGGCTCGATCTCGTCACCGATGGTCAGCTCTGGCGAATGAGCGGACTCACCTTTCTCTACGCGGGGCTGTTCCTGACCGAGGGGACGGGCCTCCTGCTCAAGCAAACTTGGGCGAAGTATTTCACTATCGTCGTCACCTCGTCGTTCGTGCCTCTCGAGCTTTTCGAAACGGCCCGGCATTTTGGTTTTGCGATCCTCGCGGTGCTCCTCACGAACCTCGCGATCGTCTGGTTCCTCGTCGCCAATCTCCGGCGCACGCGCCAAGGCAGCCTGGCTGGCCACGCATGAATGGACCAGCGCTGCCTCGCCAATCTCCCCCGGCAGGCACGGTAAACGACGCGCGCAAAAATTGCGGCACGGTAGGAATGAACGCATTAGCGGCCCGTTTGGTCATACTCCGCCGAGTCCGCTCCCACCCATGCAGATTGACCTGAAACAACTCCTCGACCGCCTTGATGACATCCGGAAAGAACATCCGGAACTCGCCAGCGCGGACGTGCGCCGAGCTCTGGTCGCCGTCATTTACCACGGGTTCATCATGCGCGTCCCTGGCTACTCCGTGCCCGAGTCGCTCGGGATGACCTCGCCCGGGGGAAATGCCGCCGTTCGGATCGCTCTCGCCGAGTTCCTCGATGCGACGACCAACAGCTCCGCGCGAACACCGGTGCAACGGTTCGCGGCATTCCAAAACCCCACCGTCGAATCCGACGCCGGCCACTGCTACGCAGAGTATTTCGGCTACACGCCGAGCTTTGAGCGCCTCGCCGCCACGACGCCGCGACCGGTCGCCGTCTCTGCCGCCCCGCCGAAATCGGCGGGCCCTTGGTGGCAGTTTTGGAAGCAGTCCCATCCACGGGCATCCTGACCCGACCTCGCGGCTCAGGTCGCCAGCTTTTCCAGCACGCCGCGGAGGATCGTAGCAGCTTCGTCGATCTCGGCACGGCTGACGTTCAGCGGCGGCAGCCAGCGGATGGCATGCGTACCGCTCGGAACGGTGAGCAGTCCGGCTTCGTGCAGGCGATCGACGACGTGGAGGCTCGGCCCGCGAGCTTTCGCCGCGGGCACGCGCTCGGTGAATTCGGAAATAAGTTCGAAGGCGAGCATCAGGCCGACACCGCGCGCTTCGCGAATCAGCGGAGAAGCGATGGCCTCGATCGCGGCTTTAGCATGGACGCCTAGGACGCGCGCATTTTCCAGCATCCCCTCCTCCTCGATTACTGAGAGCACTTCGTTCGCCCCGATGCTGACCAGCGGCGTGCCGCCGAAGGTCGTGCCGTGTGAGCCGGGCCCGAGCAGGTCGCAGAGCGGAATGGTCGCACCGCTTTTCAAGGTCACGGGCCGGTCGCTGACCCAAATCGCGCCGAGCGGGAAGCCGCCGGCGATGCCCTTGGCCCAGCTCACAGCATCCGGCATCACATCATCGACGAGCGTCTTCCAGCCGCACCAATCGCCCGTGCGCCCGAGGCCGCACTGCACTTCATCGAACATCAGCAGCATCTGATGCCGATCGCAAAGTTCCCTGGCAAGCCGAAGAAACTCCGGCGTTGCCGGATGGATGCCCCGTTCGCCCTGCACGGGCTCGAGGAGCACGGCGACGGTGCCGGGATCCTGCACCGCATCGAGCAGCACGGGGCCGTTGTTGAATTCCACCTGCACGAATCCCTGCACCAGCGGCTCGAATCCCTTCTTCACCTTCTCCTGCCCGGTCGCCGCGATGCCGGCGAGCGTGCGCCCGTGGAAGGAACCATCCATGGTGATGACGGTGTGCCGGTTCTGCTCGGCCGCGATCAGCTCGCCGACGGAATGCTTCGGCGCGGGCGCCACGCCTTCATTGCCAAATTTCCGCGCGAGCTTGTAGAGCGCCTCATTCGCCTCCGCGCCGCTGTTGCAGAAAAAGACTTTTCCCCGCGGCGCCTGCGGTGTGCATGTCAGTCGCACGAGCCGCTCGGCGAGCACCGCCTGCGGGCGGGTGAAGTAGAGATTCGAGGTATGGACGAGCGTGGCAATCTGCTCCTGCATCACGCGCACGACGCGCGGGTGGCAATGACCGATGGACGTGACGGCAATGCCCGCACCGAAGTCGAGGTAACGCTTGCCGTCTTCATCCCACACTTCGCTGCCGCGGCCGCGCGCGAGCTTCAGTTCGAAGCGACCGTAGGTGGGAATGACGTAGCGTTCGTAGAGTTCGCGGGTCGAGGTCGGCGCATTCATGGGGCCGCGAAAGTAATCGGCCCGGGGGATTTTGCAGCGGCAAATTTTCCACCGGGCGACGCCTTTTCGATACGACCACCGCCCGCGCCGAAAGCGAAGATTCCCCTGAAAACCATGAAACTCCTCAGCCTCACAATCATTGCCCTCAGCCTCACCCTCGGCGCGTGCGCCCACCACGACAACGCACCGGCGAGCAGCAGCTACTCGTCCACGACGAGCACCGGCTACTCGAAGTAAACGGCGTTCGCCGTTCGAAACAAAAAACCTCGGAGCCGTCTCTGGCTCCGAGGTTTTTCTTAATTTCGAACGGTGCGAATTTCAGCCTATCGGAGATAAATCAGTTCGTTCGTCTGAATCACGGTCTGCGCGTAACGCTCCCAGACGTTGAGCTGCTTGGCTGGCTGATTGGCTTTCAGCGCGATCGCCTTGCGCAGCGCTGTCTTCTTGTCGTCGCCCGGCTGCGGGGCGAGCGCGGGATCGGGCAGCGGTTCGGGCGGATCGTTCGAGAGGAAGTCGCGGGCGAGTTCGAGTTCCTTGGGCGTCGGCTGGCGCTGCAGCGTTGTGCGGAAAATGAAGCGGACCTTTTCCTCGTCGAGCGCGTCTTTCGGGAAGTCCTCGCGGGTGAGCAGATTCTTCACCTGCTCGACGACGAAGGGACTGTTCAACATGAAGAGCGCCTGCTGCGGCACAGTGGTGAGCATGCGCTCGCCAGTGCTCATGTCGGGATTGGCGAAGTCGAAGGTGCCGAACATGTCGGGCAGCGCATTGCGGTCGATCATCGCGTAAACAGTGCGGCGATCGGGGCTGGTCTTCGGCTGCAGCGCATCGGCGACCATTCCCTTGTAGCGGTTGCCCGCCGCCGAGGAGGCCATGGCGAAGGGACGGCCATTAAGGTCCCGCTCGAGCTTGCCACCGACGGTGAGCATCGTGTCGCGGATTTGCTCGAAATCCAGGCGCTGAACATTCGCGCGCCAGAGCCATTGGTTGGTCGGATCTTCGGCCATGCCGCGCTCGTTGGGCACGCTGTCCTGCTGGTAGGTGGACGAGAGCAGGATGAGCTTGTGCAGCTTCTTGACCGACCAGCCGTTGTCCATGAACCACGTGGCCATCCAGTCGAGCATCTCGGGGTGCGTGGGCGGCTCGGAGCGCGTGCCGAAGTCGCTGACTGTGCGCACGATGGCTTGGCCAAAGTGCCACTGCCAGGTGCGGTTCACGAGGACGCGCGCGGTGAGCGGGTTGTCGCGACTGGCGATACGCCGCGCGAGTTCAAGGCGGCCGCTGCCGTCCTTGAAGGGCTCGTCTTTTCCGTACGAAAGAACGGTGAGAAACTTGCGCGGGGCAATCGGTCCGCGGTTAGTCGCTTCGCCACGGATGAAGACGGGTGAGTCTTTCGGGTTCGGCTTGTCCACGAGTGTCATGGCGCGGACGGGCGCGCCGGGATGCGCAAAGTCCACGCTCACCGACTTCGCGCGGATGGCGGTCTCCGGATTGGTGAACTGCACGCCGAGGGCGCGGCTCATCAGCTTCTCGTCCGGCAGCACCGGCGATTCACCGCCGAACATGCACTGACGCAGGGTCTCCATCGGCCCGTCGAGTTTCGCTTCCACTTTGGCGAGCGGGAATTTGTTGTTCCGACCGGCGCCTTTGTAGCCGAGGTAGGTGGGCAGATCGAGTTGCTTGCGGAGTTCGGCGAAGATCTCGGTGTAAACCGCGGCCACGTCTTTCAAGGTCGTCGGAGCCTTGGCCTCGAGCGCCGCGGCGAGCGCGGGCTGCGCGTCGCCGGCTGCGGCGATTTCCTTCGCGAGCACCGGCCCGCGTTCTGCGAATTGATCGGCGGGAAGTTCGGCGAATTTCATCCACGGCCCGATCACCGGATCGGACTTCTTCGCCGCCTTGATGCGGTCCATCCAGATGAAGGCAACCTCCGCTTCCAGTCCGCGCTGGCGGGCCATGAGCCGGAAGTTGTCGCCCTTCTTGCTCGAATCCATGGAGCTGCCCGCGTCGTGCACGGCGAGGAGATAGTCGCCCGACTTCACGAGCATTCCCGAGACGAGCCGCGCGGCATTGGTGCGACGATATTCGTCGATCTCCTTGTCCACCTTCGCCATCTCCTCCTGATAGGCTTTGTAGTCCGCGCTTTCCTTGTCGAACTCGGCGATCACCGGCTGCTCGTCGGGCTCCGTCGAGCTGTTGAAGACGCCGTGCAGCGAGTAGTAGTCCTTGGTCGGGATCGGGTCGAACTTGTGATCGTGGCAGCGCGCGCACGATGCGGTGAGGCCCATCAGGCCCTTGGTCACCACGTCGATGCGATCGTCGAGCACATCGTTCTCATTTCCCATGAACCGTTTGCCGACAGTCAGGAAACCGAGTCCGGCCAGCTTCGACTTGTCCTTCTGCGCGTCGGGCAGGCGATCCGCCGCGATCTGCTCGACGATGAATTGATCGTAAGGCAGGTCCGCATTGAACGCGTTGATCACGTAGTCGCGGTAGGTCCACGCATACGGGAAAAGCGGCTGGCGCTTGCCGTTGAGGCGGTCGCCGTTGGTGTCGGAATAGCGCGCGATGTCGAGCCAATGACGCGCCCAGCGTTCGCCGTAGGCGGGCGAAGCGAGCAGGCGGTCGATGGTCTTTTCGTAGGCGCCCGGAGAGTTGTCGGCGAGGAAAGCGTCCATCTCCGCGGGAGTCGGCGGCAGGCCGGTGAGGTCGTAGGTCACGCGCCGGAGCAGGGTTGCTTTGTCCGCCTTCGCGGAAGGCGCGAGCTTCTTCTCGGTGAGCTTCGCGAGCACGAACGCGTCGATCGGGTTCGTGATGAATTTCTTCGCGTCCGCGGGCGTCGGCACGGCCGGATTCTTGATCGGCTGAAAAGCCCAATGGCTCTTCGCCGTCGTGTCATCCCAGGCGAGCTTGCGCGTCGCCTTGCCATCGCGCGGATCGGGCGCGCCCATCTTGATCCACTGCTCGAAGTCCGCCAGCACTTGATCCGGCAGGATGTCCTTCTTCGGCGGCATGTGCAGATCCGCGTCCGCATCGGAGTGCTTCATCGTCGAAAGGAGCAGGCTCTTGTCCGGCTTGCCGGGGACGATCGCCGGCCCGCTGTCGCCGCCCGTGAGCAGGCCGTCAGCCGTATCCAGCAACAAACCGCCCTTGAGCTTTTTGGCCGTTGCGCTGTGGCACTCGTAACATTCCTGCGCGAGCACCGGGCGGATCTTCTTTTCGAAGAAATCGAGCTGCACGAGATCCGACGGCGCCGCCGCGCTGGCGACAAGAGCGCCGCCGACCCAGGCAACGGCGGTGAGGATGTGGACGCGCTTCAGACTTAGACGCATGGAAGTCACTTAGGAAATGAGCCCCTTCACCACATTGCCGTAAACGTCCGTGAGACGGAAATCGCGGCCGTTGTAGCGGTAGGTCAGCTTCTCGTGGTCGAATCCGAGTTGATGCAGGATCGTGGCATGCAGGTCATGCACGTGGACCTTGTTCTCCACAACGTCGTAGCCGAACTCGTCGGTCGCGCCGTAGGCCTGACCGCCCTTGATGCCGCCGCCGGCCATCCACGAGCAAAACGCGCGATGATGGTGATCGCGTCCCGGTTCGCCGCGCGCGCCCTTGTCGTGACGCGGAGTGCGGCCGAACTCGCCGCCCCAGACCACGAGCGTATCCTCCAGCATGCCGCGCTGCTTCAAATCCTTGAGAAGCGCGCCGACCGGCTGATCGATGTCTCCCGCCTGCTTGATCAGATTTCCCTTCACGTCCGAATGGTGATCCCAGCCACCCGCCCAGACCTGCACAAAGCGCACGCCATTCTCCACGAGGCGGCGCGCCACGAGCATGCGGCGGCCGGTCTCGCTGTCGCCATACATTTCGCGAATGTTCTGCGGTTCCTTCATTACGTCGAAAGCATCGGTCGCTTCGGTCTGCATTTTGAAGGCGAGCTCGAACGACTGAATGCGCGCCTCGAGCACAGACTCGCGGGCGAGCTGCTCGGAATGAAATTCGTTCATCGTCTTCAGCAGATCGAGCTGCCGGCGCTGCTGGCTGCGCGTCGCGAATTGGCTGCGAATATTCTCGATGATCTTGTCCGCCGGGCCGCTCACCGTGCCGACCAATGTCCCCTGAAACGCCCCGGGCAGGAACGCCGAACGCCAGTTCGAAGCGCCGCCGAGCCCGCCGCCGAGCGCGATGAAGCCGGGCAGATTCTGATTCTCCGCGCCGAGCCCGTAGAGCACCCACGATCCCATCGACGGTTTCACCAGCCGGCCGGAGCCCGTATTCATCATCAGCGTCGCAAAGTCATGCGCCGGAATGTCCGTGGCCATCGAGCGGATCACCGCGATGTCATCGATCGACTCGCCGATGTGCGGGAAAATCTCGCTCACTTCCACGCCGCTCTGCCCCTTCTTCGTAAATTTGAACTGCGTCGGCAGCGGGATGCCGCCGATCTCCTTCACATCCTTGCCGATGTATTTCTCGATGCCCGGCTTCGGATCCCAGGTGTCGATGTGCGACGGCCCGCCCTGCGAGAAAATGTGGATGACGCGCTTCGCCTTGCCGGGAAACGGCGGTGCCTTCGGCGCGAGCGGGGAAAGGTTCGGCGAGGCCTGAGCCGCGCCACCGAGCGAATTCCCCAGCAGGCTGGCGAGGCTGAGCGCGCCAAAGCCCATGCCGAAGCGGTTCAGAAATTGGCGGCGCGTCGTGCAGAAATCGTCAGCGCAAGGTTGATGTTGGGTAATGTCCATGGTGGGTTTAATTCTAACGTTGTAAGGCCGTGTCGGAGCGTTCCTTAGCGGAAATTTTGGCGGGCTTTTTCGAGCCCGGAAATTGCCAAACAGCCCTTAACCCGGCGCGGCGCGACGAGTTGCGGAGAATTTCAAGATGCCGCGTCGGAGCGGGTTACCGCGAACGTCCGCCGCGGTTGCCGCCGCCACCTCCACGAT
>JBAVML010000290.1:0-1503 GCA_049690035.1 Chthoniobacteraceae bacterium | reverse complement strand
GCGCGGAGGTGGTGCGCCCGGCGAGCCATCCGCCGAGGGCTACGATGGGCAGCAGGATGGTGCAGGCAACCAGCGCCTTGTTCACGGGTCGTTGATGCTGGCGGAACGACGAGTTGTGGTAGGCGATGATCTCCGGATGGATGACGATCGTTTTCATGGCAACCTCGCTTTTCAGCAGCACCCTTGCCAAGCGCCCGGATATTTCTTGAGGCGGCGCATCTTCGCGGCAAACCTGCGGAAATGAAGAGCTACTCGGAATTCATCGATCGCATTTTCCGCACCGAAAAACTCCTCGAAAAACTCACGCCTTCCGAGCCGCTCGACCGGGCGCTGGCCCGCGAGGTCCGCGACTCCGACGACGCCACGATCGCCGGCGGCAAGACGATCGGGTCGCCGGCGATCTTTTCGCTGGTCCGCGGCGGCCTGCTGTATTCCCTCGATTCTCTCGACACCGCGCACGCCATTTTCCAGGACGCGCACGGCGATCTCGGCTCCTACTGGCACGGCATGATGCACCGGCGCGAGGCGGACTTCGACAACGCCCGCTACTGGTTTCGCCGCGCGGGAGCGCTGCCCTTTTTCAATGCGCTGCACGGGGCCGCGAGCGAGGTCTCGCCGGATATGGCGCGGCAGTCGAACTGGGATCCGTATCTCTTCACCGGCCAATGCGAGCAGGCGCGCCACGCCGCGGAAGAACTCGTCAGCGAGATGGCGAAGCTCCAGCGGCTCGAGTTCGATGCGATCTTCGACTACTGCTGGCGGCAGGCCACGTAGCGCGGATGGGCCATCCGCCTCACGCCGTCGCTGGCCACGCGGGGTGTGTGACGATGAGCCGCAGGGCGCGGTCGAGCAGCGTTTTCCCCGGCTCCATGCGATGCCATGGCGACGCGCCGGAAGGGTGGGGGAGTGCGATGAGATCGAAGGCGTGACCGCGATGCGTGGCGTGAACTTTTTTCCCGATGATGTCCGTGAGCTTGTCGAAGGCGACGAACTGGAGAATCGCGAGCTTGCCGATCGGGATGACGAGTTCGGGCCGGAGAATCTCGAACTCGGCATCGAGCCAGCGCGCGCAGTTCACGATCTCCTGCGCGTCGGGCACGCGGTCGCCGCCGGCCTTCGTTTTTCCCGGAAAGCAGCGCCCGACCGCGGCCATGTACACCGACGCGCGATACTCCGCCTCGCTCATGCCGCACGCGCGGTGAATCCAGCCGAAGAGCGTCTTGCCTGCCGTCCACGCGAACGGGCGCCCCAGCACCGGCTCCTTCACGCCCGGTGCCTGGCCGATGGCGAGCACTTTGGAAAACACCGCGCCGCCCGAGACCGGAGGCCGCTGCATCTTCGGACACAGCCGGCACGCGAGCAGGCTCGCGACGTGATCGTCGAGCTGCTTTTGTGTGGAAGACATTCCCTTGCTCACGATCCGCCGAGTCGGGTGCCCACGGCGATCGCATGTCCGCGAAGAAATTCGCCCGCACTCATCCGCCGCTTCCCTTCGAGCTGCAC
>JBAVML010000289.1:0-6701 GCA_049690035.1 Chthoniobacteraceae bacterium | reverse complement strand
GTGATCCCGTGCAGAAGGCGGTCCACGAGCACGATGACCAGGCCGAAGGCCGCGCCGAGCATGCCGCCAACGGCGTCCGAACCGAGCGTTTCACCACCGATCATGACGCCCACGCACGTCGTGAACGCTACGAAGAGCGCGCGCAAAAGATTGACGGTGACCTGCGGGTTCATGGCTTTCTCTTGTCCAAGCAAGGCGCGAACCACGGTGCGTCGGGGTTTTCCCGCGACGGGGAAAATCGAGCAGACTCCGACGATGATTTGGGGTCAGCGCCGAGTCTTCGGCGCCTGTGGCGCCGGTGCGGGCGTTGCCTGGAGCCCGCCGCGGTCCTTGTAAAAGACCGGTCCGGACCGCCGCATGTTGGCGATCAGCGCCTTGAGGTCGGCGGCCATCTGTTTGTCGGACATGAGCACGCCGAAGGTGCCGTCGCCGCTGGAGGCCTTGTTGATCAAAAGCTTCGTGGAATCCACCGTCTTGGTCGCCGAATCGGCCATCTTCCGGAGGTCCCCGAGAGCGAGCTTGAGTTCGGCCGCCGAGGCGTCGGCCGTTTTCATCGTGATTTTCACGGCGTCGATCGCCTCCTGTGCCTTGGACATGACTCCATCGAGATCCTTGGACGTCTTCGCGAATCCATCGGTGACTTGCTTCAGATTTTCGAACGTTTCCTCCACGTTCTTCATGTTTTTTTCGGTCAACAGCTTGGTATTGAGATTGCCTGTGGCGGTTTTGATCTCGTCGAGGTTCTTGCTCAGCTTGTCGAGGATTTCGCCGTTGAGTTTGTCCACGAGTTCACCGCCTTTCGCGCTGAGTTCATCGAAGCCCCCGACCTTCTCGCCGACAATGATTTCCCCCGGCTTCGCAAAATCGGCGGTGGTGTATTTCGTGGGAGGGACGATATCGACGTAGGCGTCGCCGAGCAGGCCGCTGATGCGCACGAGGAAGGTGGAAGTGCGCGGAATCTCGACCCGGTCCTTGATATTCAACTGCACGGCGACCGCGTAGTTCGAACCCGTGAGGCGCGGTGAGTCGGCGACCGAGCCGACCTTGGCACCGGAGAGGAGCACGTCGCCGCCCTTGATCAGGCCGCTCGCGTTGGGGAACTCGACGATGATCGGGTAGAACTTCGACATTCCCTCCGAGAAGCGGCCAAAGATCACGACCATGGTCGCGAGCACGCCAAACCCGAGAAGGAGAAACAGGCCGACGAAAAACTCGATTCCTTTGTGTTCGGTGGTCATGCAGAGAAGGCGGCAGCGGCTAATCGGAGTCGCCGGAGCGCCCGAGGATGAAGTCCTGAATGGTCGCGTCCTGTGAAGAGCGGAGCTGGTCCGCGGTGCCGTCGAAGTACATCTTTCCCTCGTAGAGGTAAGTGATCTGGTCGCCGGTGTTGAAGGCAGTCTTCATGTCGTGGGTCACGACCACGGAAGTCACCGATAGCTTCTTTTGCAAGCGGCGAATCAGGTGGTTGATCGAGTCGCTGGCGATCGGGTCGAGACCAGTCGTCGGCTCGTCGTAAAGGATGCAGGCCGGACGGGAGACGATGGTGCGGGCGAGGCCGACGCGCTTGCGCATGCCGCCGGAGAGATTCTCGGGCATTTTCTTTTGCTCGCCCGCGAGGTCCACCATTTCCAGCGCCTCGGCGACCCGGTCGCGGATTTCCGCCGCATCCTTGACGCCGTGTTCGCGCAGGGGAAAAGCGAGGTTGTCCTCCACGTTCATCGAGTCGAAGAGCGCGGCACTTTGAAAGAGGATGCCTACTTTCTTGCGCACGAAGCCGAGCTTGCGTTCTTCGAGATGGGTAATCTCCTCGCCGTCCACCCACACTTCTCCGGAGGTCGGTTTGAAGAGGCCGATGAGATGCTTTAGCAGCACGCTTTTTCCGCAGCCGGAGCGGCCCAGGATCACGCACGTGTCTCCGCGCTTGATTTCGAGATCGACGCCGCGGAGCACCTCCTGCGTGCCGAGTGTCTTGTAAAGATTGCGCACCGAAATCATTCGCTACGCGCCGTAGGGGAAGATGATCTGGAGGGCGAAGGTCAGGAAGAAATTGCTCACCAATATCGCGAGCGAGCAGATGACCACTGCCTCGGTAGGCGCGCGGCCGACCCCTACCGCGCCTTCCTTCGCATTGAGCCCCTGGTGGCAGCTCACGAAGGCGATGACGATCGCGAACGCGAAGCCTTTGACCAGCGCCATCTTGATGTCTCGCGTCCCGGCATAGTGCAGCATATTGGTCACGTAATACGGAGCCGAAATCCCGAGCACCTGTGTGCCGACGAAATAGCTGGCGATGATCCCGAGGCCGACGCTTTCCGCGACCAGCAGTGGCATGGAAAAGAGCAGTGCGAGCACGCGCGGAACGACCAAATAGTCGGTAGGATGCACCCCAAGCGAACGCAGCGCGTCGATCTGTTCGGTGACCTTCATGGTCCCGATCTCGGCGGCGAACGACGCCCCGACGCGACCGGCGACCATCAGGCCCGTGAGCACCGGGCCGAGCTCGCGGAAAAGCGCGACGACCACCACCGAGCCGACCGCCGACTTCATGCCGAGCTTGGAAAACTGAAAATACGTCTGCGCCGTGAGCACGGCACCGGTGAACATCCCGGTCACGATCACCACGAGTTGCGAGCGCCAGCCCACTTCAAACATCTGCCGCACCAGCAGCTTCACCCGCAGCTTCGCGACCACGACCGACAACCCGGTGTCGTAAGCCAGCAGCGCCAGCTCACCGAGATACTTTACGAGCGAGAGGACGGAACGTCCGAGCTTGGTAACCATGCGGAGCGCAGAGACTAGGCGCGGCTACTCTTCTTGTCCACCGCGCGCGTCCGGGCCTGCGAACTCCCGTGACGCAGCGTCAACGGTTGACCCGCAGCGGCTGCGTCTTGCTCTTCGGATTCAGCTCTGGCGGCACCGCGCCCACGATCCGCGCCTCGAGTCCCAGCCGGCGGAAGATGCCGCGAATCTCCTGAATGGTCAGCGTCGGTTCGTCGAAATCGAGATACACGATGTCGTGGTTGCTATCGACCTTGTAACGCAGCCCGGCCACCGCCTCCAGCTCGTGATCGAGGGCAAGGATTTTGTCCACGTTACGGATCCCGGCGGCATAGACCTCAATTTCGAGCATAAAAGAATTACTTTGTAATGACCGGTGTCACCGTATCGCCCGGTTTGCGCCGTTGGCAACGACTTATTTGAGATGGCTTTATTTTCTCCCCGACCGCTCAAAGCCAGCGCCGCATCGCCTCCGCAAATCGGTTGTAAACAAAACTCAGGACGAGCAATACAGCGCCCAGCACGAGGAAGCTGACGATGCGCGGCAGGGTGTCGAAACGCCACACGTCCACGCCGAACAGGCGCAACAGCGCGAGGCCGAGCACGGCGAAGCCGCCGATGCGGTAAAGGCGTTCGCGCAGGCCGAGGCCGGCGGCGAAAATGAGCAGCGCGAGCACCGCCCAGGCGATCGTCAGTTGCTCCGGCGCGCCTTGTTCATGCACCCAGCGCGTGACCCACAGCCACACGCTGGCCATCGCCGCGCCCACGAGGCCATTGCGGACCTCGACGGGCAGCGCATCTTCGCCCGTGGTCCAGCGGCCCAGGCGCAAACTCGCGGGAACGGCAATGATCGCGAACGCGTTCAGCCAGCTCACGGGCACGTCAAACCGGACCCAGAAGAGCACGAGCCCCGCGGTGGCGTAGATCGCGCCGAAGATGGTGCGCTCGCGACTGCGCGACCACGCGCCGAAGAACATCTGCAACGCGCCGACGCCTGCAAAGAACGCGACGCGGCCAGCCGCATCGACGTATTCGATCGCCCATGCACTGAGCGCCGCCATCGCGGCGAAGCGATAGAACTGCGCGACCCGCGGCAGCGGCCAGCCTCCGGTGAGGGCCAGGCGCGCGGACGGCAGGCGCGAGAGCAGCAGGCTGGTCAGCGCGAGATTCAAGACCGGCGCAAGCGCGGCGTGCCAGGCGGGATGCCCATCGATTAGCGCTCCCGCGAACGAGCAGCTCGCGATCACGGTGAAAACTTGTCCAGTCAGCGCCAGCGGGCCGGCCTTGGTCAGGCAGCCGTAGAGCAGCGTCCCCAGCGCCGCGGCGCTCGCCGCCCAGAGCCACGCATCGCCGTGGCAGAAATCGCTCATCCAGCAGTAACCCGCCACCACGGCGGCGCCGGCGAAGGCCAGTTCCACCAGCATGCGCGCGCTCGCGTCCAGCGCCACCGTCTGCTGCCGCTGCCACCAATGCATCAGCCCGAGGGCGACGAGTACCAGCGGCAGCGGACTCCACCACGGCGCCGGGAGCACTTCCGCCGAGCGGGTGAGGAAAAGCGCGAGCCCGAAGAAGAGAAACGCCTGTCCGGGCAGCGCGACCTCGCGGAGCCGCGCGCGCAGCGCCGCGAGACTCACGGCGGCGGCGAGGGCGAAAGCAGCGGGCTGCCACGCTGCATCCACCGTCTGCCAGAGCAGCGTGCTGACCACCGCAAAACCCAACAACGCAAAGGCAAGCGCGCGTCCGCAGAACGCCTCCGCCTCGGCGGCGGCGCGCGGCCGTTTGACCCACCAGGCATTGAAGAAAAAGAGCGCCGCGATCGGTGCGCCGAGGGCCACGGGCGCCGACGTGCGGTAACCCAATTCCATCAGCGTCAGCCCGCACGCCGCGACCGCGCAGAGCCCGGCGGCGGCTTCGTAAATCCAGCCGTGACGGCGCCGCGCACCCGCGAGCAGGGCCGTGCTTTGCACCGCGAGCACCACCGCGAGCCGCGGCCCGGTGAGCTTCGCCGCCAGGCCGAAAGTGATCACGCCCAGTCCTTGCGCGAGGTAGGCCCCGTCGAGTTCGCGATCTTCCGTCCGCCACCACGCGGCCACCGCCGCGAGCCCGAGCAGCACCGCGCCGTAGCCGACCGCGAAGATCCAAAATTCCTGCGGCCGATGCATGGCAAAGTGATGCGCCGCGAAGACAAACAGCGCCGCATTATTCACCGAGAGAAACGCCATCCGATCGGCCCCGCGCATCGCCTCACGCGCCGAGAGAAACACCGCCGCGGTGAACAGCACCCAGTAGCCGGCGAGGAAGGTCAGGCCCATTCCGAATTCACTGCCCGGCCCGCCCGTCTGCACGACCTGATGGAAGCGCCAGAAGGCATAGCTGCCGTAGGTCGCGGCGAGGCTGAGGTAAGTCAGGTTCGTCCAGCGATGCCGCACGAGAAAGAAGACCGCGGCTGCGGTGAGGAGCAGGTTCGAAAAAAGGGTGAAGCCGCCGATCGAGTTGATCGACGACGTGAAATAGGCGAGCAGCACAGTCGGCAGCGCGAGAGCCTCGGAGCGGCGGCGTTCCGCGTGCCAGAGAAATCCGACGCCCAGCGCGAGCAGCAAGCCGCCGCCGAGCACCGGACTCTCGATGACGCGCAGCGCCGCGACGAAGTGCGCGGCATAGACCGTGTAATAGATGGTCGCCGCCCCGCCCGCGAGCAGCACGCGGCCGAAGTTGCGCATGCTTTCCCGCGACCGCTCCAGCCAGACGCCCACCCCACCCAGCGCCACGCCGGCCAGCGCGAGCAGCGAAAGTTTTCCCCAATGCCCGAGCATCGGCACGATGAGCTGGTAGGCGTAATTGCCGAGGAAGACAAAGCCGGTAAGCAGGATGACGATGCCGATCCGCGCCATCCAATAGGTGCCCACGCGCAACTCCAGCGACGGCGCCTCCGCTGGCGGGACGGGCGTTGCGCTTTCCGCGGCGGGTGAAGGTGCGGACTCTTTCCGCCTCTCAGCGGCGGCTGACGCGACGCTGCGCAGGACAGCACCGGGCTCGACCGCCGGCGTTTCGACGACGTTGGGCGGCACGATCAACGGCGGCGGCACAACCGGAAGTGCCGGCGGAACGGAAGGAATCGCGGCCAATGGCGGCGCGACGGGCGCGGTCGGGGCGATCGGTGCAGGCTGGGGAATGGGTGGTGGCACGTCCACAGAGGCTGGAGGCATCGCGGCGCGGGGCAGCGGTGGCGGGAGGGCTGGGGAAATTTTGAGCGGTTCGACCGGAGCGGGGGCGACGACCGGCTCCTCCAGACGGCGCTCCAGCCCGTCGAGGTGCGCGTCGAGGTCGCGCATCACCCGGTGCAGGCGCGCCTGATCTTCGCGAATCTGCCCGAATTCAAAACGGTATTTTGAGTTCATGGGTGCAATGGTGCCACGCTCGCGGCGCGGGTCTTAATTGATAAATCCAGCGGCAACATTGATTTCGCCAATGCACAAAGCGAGCCTGCCCGGGTGCTCAACGTCCATCACCTCGAACTTTTCTATTACGTCGCGCGGGCGGGCGGCATCACCCCGGGCCTGCGGTTGATCCCGTATGGCATCCAGCAGCCTGCGGTCAGTTCGCAGCTCGCGCAGTTGGAGGAATCCATCGGCACCCGGCTTTTCCAGCGGCGCCCCTTTTCGCTCACGCCCGCCGGTCACGAGGTCTTCGAACACATCGCTCCGTTCTTCAGCCACCTCGGACAGCTCGCCGTGCGGGTGCGCGGGGAAGCGGCGCAACACCTCCGCCTCGCGGCCAGCGCCAGCGTCCTGCGCGAGCATCTGCCCGCCCTGCTCAAGAACATCGCACGGCAAATCCCGAACCTGCGCGTGACCTTGCGCGAAGCCACGCAGCACGCCGCCGAGCGCATGATTCGCGAGCACGAGATCGATCTCGCCGTGGCC
>JBAVML010000288.1:0-3560 GCA_049690035.1 Chthoniobacteraceae bacterium | reverse complement strand
GATCAGCCAATCGCCCACGAAGCGCTTTGACGGGACGATGGAGGAAAATGCGCCCGTCCGCGTCTACGACTGCTCCGGCCCGTGGGGTGATCCCGAGTTCACCGGCACGAGCGATGAAGGCCTGCCGACTCCGCGGGCGAAGTGGGTCGCTGACCGTGCGGATGTGGAGCCTTACGACGGGCGCGAAGTCCTCCCGCAGGACAACGGTTACCTCAGCGGCAAACACGCCGAATACGCCAGCAAGGCCGAGCGCAATCGCCTCGTTGAATTCCCCGGCCTCAAGGGCCAGCGCCGCCGTCCACTCCGTGCCAGCGCCGGGCATCCCGTGACGCAGCTCTGGTATGCGCGGCAGGGCATCATCACGCCGGAGATGGAATACATCGCCATCCGCGAAAACCTCGGCCGCGCGAAGATCGCCGACCTGAGCGCAGACATCCTCCGCAGCGATCTGCACAAGCAGCACGCCGGCTCCGCGCAGGACCCGGACAACGTCTACACGCCGTCCGTCTTCACCCGCTTCCCGCAGCGCATCCCCGCGCAGATCACCGCTGAGTTCGTCCGCGACGAAGTCGCCGCCGGGCGCGCCATCATCCCTGCGAACATCAATCACCCCGAGCTCGAGCCGATGATCATCGGCCGCAATTTCCTCGTGAAGATCAACGCCAACATCGGCAACAGCGCCGTCGCGTCGTCGATCGAGGAGGAGGTGGAAAAGATGCGCTGGGCCACCAAGTGGGGCGCCGACACCGTCATGGACCTCAGCACGGGCAAGAACATCCACGCCACCCGTGAGTGGATCCTGCGCAATTCGCCCGTGCCCATCGGCACCGTGCCCATCTATCAGGCGCTGGAAAAAGTGAACGGCAAAGCCGAGGACCTCACATGGGAACTCTTCCGCGACACCCTCATCGAGCAGGCCGAGCAGGGCGTCGATTACTTCACCATCCACGCCGGCGTGCTCCTGCGCTACGTTCCGCTCACCGCCTCGCGCATGACCGGCATCGTTTCCCGCGGCGGCAGCATCATGGCGAAGTGGTGCCTCGCGCATCACCAGGAAAATTTCCTCTACACCCACTGGGACGACATCTGCGACATCATGGCCGCCTACGATGTCAGCTTCTCCATCGGCGACGGCCTGCGCCCCGGCTCCATCGCCGACGCCAACGATCGCGCGCAATTCGGCGAACTCGAAACGCAGGGCGAACTCACCCGCCGCGCCTGGGCCAAAGGCGTCCAAGTCATGAACGAAGGCCCCGGGCACGTCCCCATGCACCTCATCGAGGAAAACATGGCCAAGCAGCTCGAATGGTGTGGCGAAGCGCCCTTCTACACCCTCGGACCGCTCACCACCGACATCGCGCCCGGCTACGACCACATCACCAGCGGCATCGGCGCCGCCATGATCGGCTGGTATGGCTGCGCCATGCTCTGCTACGTCACGCCCAAAGAACACCTCGGCCTGCCCAACAAGCAGGACGTGAAAGAGGGCGTCATCACCTACAAACTCGCCGCCCACGCCGCCGACCTCGCCAAAGGCCACCCCGGCGCCCAATACCGCGACAACGCCCTGAGCAAAGCCCGCTTCGAGTTCCGCTGGGAAGATCAGTTCAATCTCGGCCTCGACCCCGAGCGCGCCCGCGAGTTCCACGACGAAACCCTCCCCCAGGAAGGCGCCAAAACCGCCCACTTCTGCAGCATGTGCGGCCCGCACTTCTGCTCGATGAAGATCACCGAAGACGTCCGCAAATACGCCGCCGAACAGGCAATCTCCGAGGAAGAGGCCTTGAAGAAGGGGATGGAGGAGAAGAGCAAGGAGTTCGTCAGCCAAGGAGCCGAAGTCTATGCCAAGGCCTGAAGTCGAAGGATTCGAGCCGCCCGGAGGCGAGCGAGAAGACTTTTGCGCAGCAAAAGGCCGCAGGCCGAAGCTGCGGGAGCAGCTGAGTCAATTCGTGGAGAAAGGCGCGGAGGTTTACGCGAAGGCGTAGCGCCCTATGCTGCGCGCGGTCCTGGACACAAACGTCCTCTTCTCGGCGTTGCGCTCGAGCCTCGGTGCATCGTTCGATGTCTTCCTCGCGCTTCGCCACGACCGCTGGCGGGCCGTCTTGAGCAATCATCTGCTTCACGAATACGAGGAGATTCTCAAAGCCCACGCCGCCGAACTCGGGCTCGCGCTGGCCGACATCGACACCTTGCTCGACGCCATCTGCGCTCGCGCCGAGGAGTGGCAGCTCACTCCCGGCTGGATTCCCGTCCTTCTCGATCCCGACGACGAACCGCTCGTTCAGCTCGCCTACGACTCGGCTTCCCGTCGCATCGTTACCCATAACGTGCGCCATCTGGCGCCAGCCCGCGCTCTCGGCATCGAGGTATTGCCGCCACGGGAGTTCGCGGCCATGCTTCCTGCGCCATGAAGCTTCACGTCGATCTGCCCGAATCTCTCGCTGCGCAAGCCCGCGAACTTGCCGCTCGCGAGCACACCACCGTGGACGCGCTCATCGCCTCCTCCCTCGCGGCCACGATCGACCACGCCCCGCGTCGTCCCACCATCGCGGAGCGTGCCGCACGCGTGGACTGGGAAAAAGTGGACTCCATCCTCGCCCGCGTCCCCGCCGTCCCGCCGCAACCCGGCGATGAGCGATAAGCTCGCATGAAGGCGCCAAGACCGCCCACTTCTGCAGCATGTGCGGCCCGCACTTCTGCTCGATGAGCCGAGCTTTTAGAGGAAAAGCGAGACAGACAACGCGCAGCGTTGCCCGCAGGGCGATGCTGCGGGGCCGCAGCATCGTCAACATCACCGAAGACGTCCGCAAATACGCCGCCGAACAGGCGATCACCGAGGAAGAGGCCTTGAAGAAAGGCATGGAGGAGAAGAGCAAGGAGTTCGTGGAAAAGGGAGCGGAGGTTTACGCGAAGGCGTGACCTAGCGCAAAGTCACGCGAACCTATATGGCGTCCGACAAAGACATAGTCCACGAACCGGCGACGCAGAAGGCTGCGGTGAAAAAACGGTTAGTGTTCCCGATTCGCAATCGAACGGAGACTTTCTTTGAGCTGTCGCCTTGGTTTTTGAGCGAGCGGCTTCGAGTTGATCAGATATCCGACGAAGATTACGCCACGCTACACCGTGACGATGAGATGTTTGTCTCGATCGTCAGCATCAATCAGCAGTGCATCGTAGCGGATCTGGAGCCGGATCAAGACGCGGGTCTTGCGGCTGACGATATCGCGTCGAAAATCCAATTTGCCTTCGCGAGTTTTTCCTCCACCCCTCTGATCCTTTCACATGCGGTCGTAATTTCCACGACGGGGACAAGCAAAGGCGTCGTTGAAAAGAAGCTGCTCCTCCCTGTGCTCGGTGACTACAGCAAGCTGGTAGCGGCGCCGTTCGCGTTTCACGCGGGTATCAAACCGGAACAGATTATTGACCTTTTTAAGGTGTTGAATACCGCGGTTGAAAAGCATTCTTCGTTTCGCATTACGTTAAGCCGTTTTAACTCGGCGAAGCTTAGGGGCGCCGACCACGACAAGGTGATTGATATCGCTATCAGCTTAGAGTCGCTC
>JBAVML010000287.1:0-4380 GCA_049690035.1 Chthoniobacteraceae bacterium | reverse complement strand
GTATAAAGTCCGCAGGTTGCGAGAGTAAGGCCCTTTGCCGAAACGGTGCCCAGAACGTTGAGGCCTGTCTTGATCGGGTAAAACGTGTTTCCCGTTTTCACAGTTCCCATCGAGGTAAAACTTACCTGCGAGCCGACCTTGCGGCGAACGACAACCCCTTCGTGCGGTGCGATCACGACGTTTGCGGCCGACTGGCCAAGCGAATCGAGCCAGCCCGCGGATCCTAGCCCATCGCTCGCGTCATAATACCAGTAAACGGTCGAGTTGGAACCGTCATACACGGTCACCTCGTCCGCGTTTGCCAGCGCCGCCGCGCCCTTCAATCCCGCCGAATTGTTGACGCCCAAGAAGTCAGTCAGCTTCGTGTGTTTCCTAATGCGGATCGATGTCCCGGCGCCTGCAAACGCGCTCAGGTCGTCCAGCGTCGTCAACCCGGTGGCAGTCGAGGATTGAATGTCGGTCCAAGCACCAGCGCTCGCGCCAGAAGAAACTTCAACGAAATACTGTCCGTTTGTCCCAAACTGACCGGTGGTCCAAGGAGTTCCCGCAACGGTGATCGCGGTCCCCGAGATCGTCAAAATCGCACCCTGCCATTCGACGGCGTGCATCAATGTAGGAGAAACGAGCGAAAGCGTTGGCGAAGCAGCGGAACCGGGCGCGACGCTGACCGAGATAAATCCAACTGGATCAGTTGCTGCCGTCGGTGTTTGCGCAGGTGCGGATGAGGCGAAAATCGAACACACCACGAGTGCGATCGCGAGCGAGGATTCTAGGGGAGAGCGCATTTTTCTTTCTTACGGTACCGAGCCTAGTCGGCAACAGATTTTTTGGTAATTCATCGGCAAAATTCGGCCATTATTAGGTCGCCGGATTCTTCTACGCTGCCTCGCAGCGCGGCACTCCGGCGTCACCTGCCGGCCACGTTCAGATCAACGCGAGTTGACCCTTGAACACCCAGATCAGTGCTTTCAAACCGAGTTCGGGGATGTTGAAGGGTTTGCCGATGAAGTCGTTGCCGCCGCTCAGGCTCGACTGGACGCGGTTTTGAAAAGTGGTCATGCCGGTGATGAAGACGACCGGCGTTTTTTCATTGCGAGCGATGGCGCGAGCCCGCGTGCAGACGTCGAAGCCGCTCATTTCCGGGAGGCCGACATCGAGGAAGATGAGGTCGAAGGTCTGGTTCCGCATCGCGGCAAGCGCAGAGCTCGGCGTCTCCGTCGCGAGGGAACGGAGATTTACCATCCCCATCGCTGCCATGACGATTTTTCGAGCGCCGTCCTCATCATCCACAATGAGAATCTGCCCGCTGGCGGGATCCTTGATCTGGCGCCGGTTGCCTTCCTCGAGCAGGATCGCGCAGAAGTCGATGGCCTGACCGATGGTGCGCAGCGTCGATGGATTCGATTGCTCGCTAAATCGGTTCAGATCGAAAATCAGCGCTTCGAGCGCGGCGGCAAAGGTGAAGAGCGATCGCTGGCCGAAAAGCGCGAGTCGCTCGGTCAAACCATGCACCTCCTGAAGCAGTGAGCGGATGGCGGCCCGGTCATTGGAGTCGCGCATGGCGGCCTGCAGCGAGCGTCGCATGAGGTTGAGCGTCTCAGGGGCTTCGGATGAGCTGATTCTCACCCAGCTTTCGTCCGCCTGCAGCGGCACGCAGCGGCGAACAATTTCGGTGCGATCGCGGCCCAGCATGGCCTGGACTGCATCGGTCAGTTCAGCCGGCATGTTCATCGACCGCGAGAGAACCCGCGTGGCACCCGCTTGATGCACCGCCTTCGTCATCGGCGCCCGCGTGCCCGGCAAAGCTACGATGGGAAGATCTTTCGTCGCCGTGCTCGCACGGATTTCGCGGATTACGTCCTCAGCCTCGCGTCCCGGAGTCAGGGAATCGATCACCACAGCGTCGGGTTGTCGATCTTGCACCACCTGCAACGCGGCATCGCCCGAGCGGACGGATTCGACCACGAAGCCGCCATTTTCGAGATGCTCACGGTAGAAATTGGAGAGCAGGCGATCTTCCTGCACAACGAGAATGCGTTTTTGGCTCATGATGGGACGGCTGGCAAAATGGGACTGCTGGGGCAAAATCATGCCGCAAGTTGAAGCCATGCAGTGCAGAGATCATGCCATAAGTTCGGATAGCGGAGAGTGTTCTGCATCGTGCTCAGATCCTGTTCGAAGATGATGGACGGTGGCGGCGCTCGGCGCGAAAGGCTCCGATTTGAAGACCCGCAAGCGCGGTATTTTGCGCAACGGCAACCCCGACGGAAAAAGGCGTTGCCAAAAAGAGTTCGCCTGCTACTTTGCGCGCCCCATGCCTCGATCCATTGCACGTCGCAAGACGAAAAAGTCCGCCGCCAAGCGTGTAAAAATCACCGGCACCGGCAAGATTATGCGCCGCAAACCCGGCCTCCGCCACCTCGCCTCCAGCAAGAGCTCCAAGCGCAAGCGCAAGCTCGGCAAAGACGGCCAGGTCCACGAGACCATGGTCGCGCGCATCAAAGAGTGCCTGCCGTTCCACTAGCAGCGGACACCTGATCCAGCCGCCTGCTCCGCTTGTTGCGGGGCGCCTCGGTGAGTGAGGCCAGGCCGGATCTTCCACTAAAAAGAACAACTCGCCGAACAACCAGAAACAAAACACATGGCACGCGCCACTAATGCTCCCGCCAGCCGGGAGCGCCGCAAAAAAGTCGTCGATCAAGCCCGCGGATTCCGCGGCCGACGCTCCAAACTGTTCCGCTACGCGAAGGACGCCGTCACGAAGGCCAAATACTGGTCCTATCGCGATCGCAAGACCCGGAAGCGCAACTTCCGCATGCTCTGGCAGCAGCGCATCAACGCCGCCGCCCGTGCGAATGGCCTCACTTACAGCCGATTCATCGAAGGCCTCAAGGCCGCGGGCATCGAGCTTGATCGCAAAATTCTCGCCGACCTCGCGGTTACCGACGAAGCCGCTTTCAAGGGCATCTTTGACAAGGTCAAAGCCGCGCTCGACGCCAAGCACGCTGCCATCAAGGCCGCCTGATTTCTCACTAACCGAAACGTCTTCCACAGCCTCGAATGCGCCCCGCGTGTTCGAGGCTGTTTGTTGTGCGGGATGCCGGTTGAATTTCCGGCCCGCGCGACGCACTCTCCCCGCCCGCCGAATCGCAAGTCTCACACATGGATCAACAACTCGAAGCCCTCCGCACCGAAGCCCTCGCCGCCATCTCCGCCGCGGCCGATGAAACCGCCGTCGAACAGGCGCGGGTGAGATTCCTCGGCCAATCCGGTCTGCTCGCCGCGGTGAGCAAAGGCATGAAGGACGTGTCGAAGGACGACAAGCCGCGCATCGGCAAGCTCCTCAACGACGTGCGCACCGCCGTCACCGCCGCGCTCGATGAACGAAAGGCCGCGCTGCTCGCGCACGCCGATGCCGCCGCCTTCGCCGGCGTCGATGTCACCCTGCCCGGGACCGCGCCCGCGCTTGGGACGCTGCATCCCCTTACCCAACTCCTCGATCGCGCCGTCGGCATCTTCCGCCGCATGGGCTTCGCGCTCGCCGATGGACCGGACATCGAGACCGAGTTCCACTGCTTCGACGCGCTCAACACGCCCGCCGACCACCCCGCGCGCAATGAGCAGGACACCTTCTATTTCGCCGACGGCCGCCTCCTGCGCACCCACACCAGCACCGTGCAGATCCGCACCATGGAAGCCACGCCGCCGCCCATCCGCATCATTGCCCCCGGCGCCGCGTATCGTCGTGACGAGATCGACGCCACGCACCTCGCGCAGTTCACGCAGATGGAAGGCCTCTATGTGGACGAAGGCGTGAGCGTCGCCGACCTCAAGGGCACCGTGGAATTCTTCTTCCGCGAACTCTTCGGCAACGAAGCGAAGTTCCGTTTCCGCCCGCACTTCTTTCCCTTCACCGAGCCGAGTTTCGAGGTGGACATCAAGGCCACCGCCCTCGGCGCCGCCGACAAATGGCTCGAGATAGCCGGCTGCGGCATGGTCGATCCCGCCGTCTTCGAAAGCGTGAACGCGCGCCGTGGCGACCGCGCCTTCGACCCGGAACGCATCACCGGCTTCGCCTTCGGCTTCGGCCTCGACCGGCTTGCCATGATCATGGCCGGCGTCCCCGATATCCGCTACTTTACCGACAACGACCAGCGCTTCCTCGCGCAGTTCCGCTGACCTTCCGACGCTCGCGCCGACGTGAGCTACGAGCTCATTATCTTCGACTTCGACGGCACCCTCGCCGATTCCTTTCCCTGCTTTCTCGAAGCAATGCGCGGCGTCGCGCGCGAGATGCACCTGCATCCGGTGTCGGAAGATGAACTGCCCGCGCTGCGCCGCCTCAGCGCCCGCGAGATCATGAAGCGGCTGGGCCTGCGC
>JBAVML010000286.1:0-15885 GCA_049690035.1 Chthoniobacteraceae bacterium | reverse complement strand
GTGCCGGACGATCCAAAGCTCCCGCGCGTGCTACTCATCGGCGATTCGGTGTCGCGCGGCTACACGCTCGCCGCGCGCAAGGCGCTCGCGGGAAAGGCGAACGTGCATCGCGCGCCGGAGAATTGCGGCCCGACGGCGAACGGATTGAAGAAACTCGATGTGTGGCTGGCCGGTGAAAGGTGGGACGTCATCCATTTCAATTTCGGCATTCACGATCGCGCAACGCCGGCAGCGGACTATCGGCAACGGCTGGAGACGATCGTCGCGCGGCTGAAAGCGGCTGCGAAAACAGTCCTCTGGGCCAGCACCACGCCGATCCCGCCGGATACGAAAGACGGTCCAGCCGCGACCGACGCGATCATTGCGAAAAACAAGATCGCCGCGGAGGTGATGCAGCAGAACGGCGTCACGACGGACGATCTTTTCACCTTCATTACGCCGCATCTCGCGAAGGTGCAGAATCCGAAAGACGTGCATTTCAACGGTGACGGCTATGAATTGCTCGGCCAGCAGGTTGCCAGTGCGATCGAATCGGCGCTGAAGTAGTCCGATCTCCAAACAAACCCCCCATGAAACCAAAATTCCTCGTCCTCACGCTCGCCGCATCGATGCTCATGCTGTGCTGCGCGAGCGACGCCAGCGCGGCCGAACGCAAGCCGAACGTCGTGCTCATTCTGATCGATGATTTCGGCTACGAATGCGTCACCGCCAACGGCGGCGAAAGTTACCAGACGCCGGTGATGGACCAGCTCGCCGCGACCGGCGTGCGCTTCGAGCAATGTCACGTGCAGCCGCTCTGCACGCCGACCCGCGTGCAGCTCATGACCGGCATGAGCAATCGCCGCAACTACACCCACTTCGGACACCTCGATCCGTCGCAGAAGACCTTCGGCAACCTGTTGAAGGACGCGGGCTACGCGACGTGCGTCACCGGTAAGTGGCAATTGAGCAATGACTTCGCGGGGCCCGCGCATTTCGGCTTCGACGAGTATGCGCTCTGGCAGCTCAATCGCCGCCCCGGCCGCTACAAAAATCCCGGGCTCGAGATCAACGGCGTCCAATACGACTACACGAAGAACGAATACGGACCGGATCTGGTGAGCGACTACGCGCTCGACTTCATCTCGCGGAAGAAGGACGTGCCGTTCTTTCTCTACTACCCGATGATGCTCACGCACGGGCCTTACGATGCAACGCCGGACAGCGCGGATTACATCGAAGCAAAATCAGCGAAGGGTCGCGGGAAGAACGCGCCGAGTCACTTTCCCGACATGGTGGCGTATGCGGACAAACTCATCGGTAAAATGATCGCGAAGCTCGAAGAGCTGAAGCTGCGCGACAACACGCTGGTGCTCGTTCTCGGCGACAACGGCACGGGGCGCGGCACGCCCTCGCGCTTTCAGGGACGCGACGTGGTCGGAGGAAAAGGAACGACGACGATGTGGGGCACGCATGTGCCGGCGATCGGGAATTGGCCCGGCCATTTCGCAAGCGGGAAAGTGTATGGTGACTTGATCGATGCGACGGATTTTCTGCCGACGATCTGCGAGGGTGCCGCAGTGAAGATTCCGGCGGAGTTGAAGATCGACGGGCGCAGCTTTTTGCCGCAACTCCGCGGGGAAAAGGGTCAGCCGCGCGACTGGCTCTACGCGTGGTACAACCCGAGCGGGGGCGCGACTGCGAAGGCGGAATTTGCGCACGACGCGCGGTTCAAGCTCTACACCGACGGGCGCTTCTTTGACGTGGCGAAGGACGACAATGAGAAGTCGCCGCTCGCCGATGCCGCGCTGGATGCGGACGCGAAGGCGGTGAAAGCGAAACTCGCGGCGGCCCTGATGCAATTCGAGGGACCGCGGCCAGAGGAGTTTGTGAAACAGGCAAAAGCTTTCGGCGGTGAGGCCGGCGAAGACGCGAATGGGGTGAAAAAGCCAGACGCTGCCGCGGAAAAGAAACCCAACGAATAACACGACGCTCATGCAAAAAAACAAATCGCCCATTCTTCTCGCACTGTTGTTCGCCCACGCCGCGACGACGCTCCCCGCGGCCGACACGCCGCTGAAATTCAACGATCCCTCGCCAAAGCGCTACGAACTGACAGCACGCGCGAGTGAAATCGATCCGCGAGCGAAGCCGCATCCGGAGATCGATTTTGTCTTCGAGAAAGGCGGCAAGCCACAGGATGTGGAGAACGCCTATGTGGACACGCGCGTCGCGCCGCAGGGCAAACTGGTGATCTGGCTGATGGGCAACAGCGCACCGCTTTTCGAGCGACTGAACAGCTACGGATTGCACGCGATCCGCGTTCACTACGCGAATGGATGGTTCGGGAAATTCGGCAAAGAACCGCCACCGGCAGACGACAAGTTTCTCGGCAAAATCCGGCTCGAGGCCGCGACGGGCGAGGACTTCAGCGATCAGGTGGAGATTCCCAAGCCCGACGGGATGATGGAACGCGCGCTGCAGTTTGTGAAATGGCTCGCGAAGGAAAACCCGCAGGGCCGCTGGGACTATTTTCTCAGCGACGACAAGAACGGCCTGCGCTGGGATCGCGTTATCATCAGCGGCAGCTCGCACGGCTCGACGACGGCAGCGCGTTTTGCGAAGCACCAGAAGGTCGATCGCGTGGTGATGTTTTGCGGTCCGCGCGATCAGTACGAGACGTGGCAGGGCCTGCCCTCCGCGACACCGGCGAATCGTTTCTTCGGCTTCAGCCATGTGCTCGATAGCGGCTGGACCGGCGGGCACTACTGCCGCTCGTGGGAGCTGCTTGGGCTGCACCAGTTCGGCCCCATCGTGAACGTGGACAAAGCTGCCGCACCGTATGGCAATACGCGCCGGCTTATCACTGACGGCGACGTGAAAGGCGACGCCAAACGCGCGCATAGCTCGGTCACGCCCGGCAGCGCATCGGTGAAAGATGCCGCGGGCAAGTTCGTCCACGAGGACGTGTGGCGTTACCTCTTCAACGAGCCCGTGGACAAAGTCGGCAGCGCGGTGCCGCCTGACGAGAGCTGCGCGAAAGATCTCCGCAAAAAGTAGCGGGCCGCTCAGACGGCCGCGAGCACCGGTGCGGGCTCGGCGGTAACACTCTCGACCGCGGCATCGGCAGGCGCGCTCGCGATCTCGGCCGGTGACGGCGCGGGCGCTTCCACCACTTCGTCGCCGGGCGGGAGAACGTTCTCCTTCTTCGCGAGTTCGCGGATGTCGGCGGCCACTTTCGCGGCCTGCTCGCTGAGCTGGTCGAGCGCGGTGAGCGCGGCGGCATTGGACTCAAACGGCGCCTGACGCGCGGCCCGTTCATTCGCCAGTTGCTCGCGGTGCTGCCGGAGATTCTCCAGCATGTCGGCGCGGAATTTCGCGACGTAGGCCGTGAGCAGTTCCTCGGAATACTTCGCGGGGAGCTTGTGGAATTTCTCCTTCACGCCCGCATCGATCATCGTTTCAAGGACCTCGCGACTGCTCTGCGGCAATCGCTTCGCCTTCAGCTCCGGGGCGATCTCCTGCGTCAGATCTTCGCCGAAGAGGCGTCGCCGCACCGTGGCGGCGCCGCGGAAAAGGATCCAATCGACGAAGGATTTCCGCACCGGCAGCTCCTCCACGTTGATCTTTAACTGATACGCGTTGCTGGCTTCGCGCTGATCGAGCCCGGGCAGCGCGCCGCTCGCGATTCGGCCGAGGTTGAAGCCGATGGCATGCAGGTCGGTCATCGTAGCGGCAGCGGGCTCCGCGCCGCCGAGCGTCCCGCCGAGCAGGCGACCGAGACGCGCGCGCGTCTCGATGGCCAGCGCGTCGGCGCTTTCGACCATGATCCGATTCCAATGCTCCTGCTCGAGCGCTTGGAGGCTGCCGTTGCCCGCGTACCAGCGATCGAGCGCGTCGCGCATCGACTTCGCGACCTCGCCGGATTTGCCGCGCGCGGCGCCTTCGCAGCGCGTGGCATTTTCCGTCCGCGCCAGCTTGAACGCCGCTTCCCAGTCGACCTGCAGCAGCCGATCCACCGCTGCGAGCTTGTCGTCGATCTCACGCATCTCCGCCTCGACACGAGTTTGCGTGTCGCGGAGTTGCCGAACCTCTCCGCGCTCCGCCACCGCGCGCGCCTCGGTGCAAAGCGTGTGGCCTTGCTTCAGGCTGTCTCGGATGAATTCCTGCGTGTAGTCGCTGCTGTTGAGATAGTCGGTGAGATCGCGGAGGAAGGTATCGAACGCCGCCTTTTGCGCGTGCTCCCCGTTGGTCCCGTTGCCATTTCCGCCCGTGGCCGCCGTGGTGAGAAAGGCCGACGCCGCACTGAGCAGATCCACCGCGTGGATGCGCACCCGATCTTTCTGATACGCCTCGCGCAGCGGCCCGCTCATCGAGAGCGTGCGGAAGGCCTCGATGATCCGCTCGGGATGCTGGCTCTCGGCGCTTGGCTTGAGCGTGCCGTCGGAATGCAGGTCGCGTTTGCTGGAGTCCACATTGATCACGAGGAAAATGCGGCTGAACAGATTGAGCAGTTGATTGAACTCCGCGAAGACCTGCTCGAGGAAAAGATTGTCGGTCTTCACGACGAAGACCGCGCACGCCGCGCTGTCGCGAAACTCGCGGGTGAGCACGTCGTAGCCAAAATTCATGCGGCTGTAGAGGCCGGGAGTATCGACGAGCACAGTGCTCGACTCGCCGAGCGCGGCCACTGGCAGCTTCACGTCGATGCGGCGGATGGCTTCGGTGAAATTGGTGCGCGGGTTGAATTCCGCGCCGCGCTCCTCGGTCGCCCGGATCTGCTGGGCGAGTGCCACGTGGCTGTCGGCGACCATGTCGCGCAGCACGTTCGCATCGGCGAAGACCGTCTCGCGGCCATTGTAACGCGTCGCCGAAAAATGCGGCTCTTCCGCATGCTGCACATAGACGAGGCAGGGATAGCCGGGGAGTGAAGTGACCTCGCTCACATACGAGCCGCTGATCGCATTCATCAGCGTCGATTTCCCGCTCTTCAGCGGACCGAAAATGAGCAGATACGCCTGCTGGTTCGCGAGCTTCTCGCACAGCGAACGCAAGCGCGCGCGGATGTCATTGAGGGCGGCGAGCGGCTCGTGGAGGAGTTCCTTGTCCGAGGCGGCGTCCATCTTTTCCGCTGCGGCGGAAAGCGCTGGGGGGAAGGAACTCATCAGTTCGAGACCCGCTTCACAGAATGTCGAAATTTCGGTTTTCATCGGCTTCCACCTTGGTGCTTTGCGCCCCGCGGTCAACTCCGCTTCGGTGAAGAATTCACTCACGCTCGACGAAGTGTTTTCCGCGGATTATCTTCCGCTCGCTTTCCATGATGCCCCCCTCCGAAGCGCGCGCCGCCCATCTTACTCGTCGCCAGTTTTTCTCGAAGTCCGCGACCGGCATCGGCGGTGCGGCGCTGGCGTCCTTGCTGGAGCGCGACGGCTTCGGTGCGGGAACGAATAGCACCACCAAACGCGTGGGCGGACTCGAGGGGCTGCCGCATTTTCCGCCGAAGGCGAAGCACGTGATCTATCTGCTGCAAAACGGCGCGCCGCCGCATCTCGACATGTTCGACTACAAGCCGGAGATGGAAAAATTCCGCGGGCAGGAGATCCCTGCGTCGGTCCTCGGCGACAAGCGCTTCTCGACGATGACGCAGAACGTGAAGCAGAAGCTGGTGCTGCCGCACTTCACGGGTTTCAAGCAATACGGCAATAGCGGCGCGTGGTTCTGCGATTTCATTCCGCACATGGCGTCGATCGCGGACGACCTGTGCATCACCAAATCGATGCACACCGAGGCGGTGAATCACGCGCCGGCGATCTCGTTCTTCCTCACTGGCGCGGAGCTGCCCGGCCGGCCGAGCATGGGCGCGTGGACGACCTACGGGCTCGGGACGGAGTCAGCAGAGCTTCCGGGGTTTGTCGTCATGACCTCGCGCGACAAGGAGGCGTCATGCGGGCAGATCTTCTACGACTTCTACTGGAGTTCGGGCTTTCTGCCGTCGAAGTTTCAGGGCGTGCGGTTCCGCGGCAGCGGAGATCCGGTGTTGTATCTGTCGAATCCCGATGGAATGTCGCGCGAGGTGCGGCGCGGGTTGCTCGATGATCTGGCGAAGCTGAACGAGGAGCACTACGCGGAGTTCGCCGATCCAGAGATCCAGACGCGGATCGCGCAATACGAGATGGCTTACAAGATGCAGGCCAGCGTGCCGGAGCTGATCGATTTTTCCACCGAGAGCACCGAGACGCTCGCGAGCTACGGCCCGGACGTGAAGCGGCAGGGCTCGTTTGCTTACAACTGCCTGATGGCGCGCCGGCTCGTGGAGCGCGGCGTGCGTTTCGTGCAGTGCTTCCACGCCGGCTGGGATCATCACAACAATCTCTCCACGCAATTCCAGATCCAGTGCCGCGACACCGATCAGCCGAGCGCCGCGCTGGTGAAGGACCTCAAGCAGCGCGGCCTGCTCGACGACACGCTGGTCATCTGGGGCGGCGAGTTTGGCCGCACCCCCTTCATCCAAGGCGATATCACCGACACGAAAAAATGGGGCCGCGACCACCACCCCTACGCCTTCACCACCTGGATGGCCGGCGGCGGCACCAAGCCCGGCACGATCCACGGCGAGACCGACGACTTCGCCTTCAACGTGGTGAAGGACCCCGTCCACGTGCATGACTTCCAAGCCACCGTGATGCACCTCCTCGGCATCGATCACGAGCGCCTCACCTTCCGTTTCCAAGGCCGCCAATTCCGGCTCACCGACGTCCACGGCAAGGTGGTGAGGCCGCTGCTGGCGTAATTTTAGATCTGCGGTGGTGCGCACTGCCGCCGCCACGCTCACCGGCATCGGCACGGCGGCCTCCGGCGCAGCCGCTTCGATCGCCGGGCTCTCCACCTCAACCTCCGGCGCCGCCGGAGCCTCAGGTCGATATGCCGGAGCCTTGGGTGGAGACACCGGAAATTCAGGTCGATGCGCCGGAAAGCCGCTCCGGCACGCCGGGCCTGCGCGCGGCGGCGCCGGGCACCCGCGCCGGTCTCCCGGAGGCGGCGGAAAGGGCAAAATGGGCGATTGACACTGCCGGCTTCGCGGGAGTTTCCTCGACTCCGAGACCGGAAACCAAAACCGAAGGAGACACACCCATGGGACTGAGCCTTGATTTCATCAAAGACCGCGCGGTGAAGACCATCAGCGCGGCCACGCAGATCGCCGCCACCTGGACGTGGCAGGAAAAAAGCATTGCCGAAATGCAGTCAGCCCTCGCCGCCATCATCGGCGACAAGGACGCGAAACCGCCCGTCACGGGCCTGGAGGAAACCGTCAGCCAAAGTGAGCAGGGCATGCTCGCCGCGCGCGGCGCGTGGGATGGGCCGCTCGATACCCTCCACCGCTGGACGGTGCAGGGCGTGGGTATGGCCCGGAATCGCTTCCGCAACGACCCGGCCAAACTCGCGCAGCTCGCGGGCCTCACCGCGGACAGCAACAGCCGCACGGAGACCCTCGCCGAAGCGCTCGCCTGGGAATCCGCCTGGGCCAGCGTGGACCCCGCATGGGCGCCGATGCCGGCGAATACGCTCACCGCCTTCAAGGCCCTGCGCAAACAGTGCAACGAGGAGCTGCAAACGGCCTACTCCGAGCGGCGCGCCGAGTGGCGCCGGCAATCCGGCAAGCTCGCGCAGTTGGGCCGCGACCTCGAAGACCTCAACGAGGCCTGGTATGCCGACGCCACCCGCGCCTTCCCCGCCGGCACGCCCGAGGGCGACATGATCCGCGGCACCATCCCCACCACCTACACCCCGCCGCCGCCGAAGCCGCCCACGCCGCCCGTTCCACCGGCGAAGCCGTAGGGGAGGGCCATGCCATGTCTGGAGGAAACCGCGCACGTAAGGTGAATGAATTCGCCCGGCGGCGACCCGAGGGCCAAAGGCCCGTCCCAAGCCAGCCCAGGGCAACGCCCTGGGTTGGGGAGGCGAAATGCGCCAGCCCTGAAGGGGCGGAACACCGGGACGTTTGCGTGATGGTCCCGCCCTTTCAGGGCTGGCCGTTTGGTGGGTCCGATCCCCAGGGCGGCGTCCGCGCGAAGCGCGGCCTTGCCCTGGGCTGGCTTGGGTCAGGCCGTTGGCCTGCGGGCGGCGGGACCGCGGGCCGGTTCACGGGATCGGCTGGGTCGCGTCGTCTCTGAGCCATCACTCGCCGCCATGCCGATCCGCTTTCCGTGGTCCAAGACTGACGATGCCGGCGAAGATTCTCACGGCATGGTGGAAGCGCGGGAGCGGATCGAGACGGCGCGGCGCGAGGGCAGCGCCGTGCTCGACCTTTCAGGGCTGAATCTCACGAGCGTGCCGGAGGCGCTGGGGCAATTGACCGCGCTGCAAACGCTTTCCCTCTCCGACAACCAGCTCATGAGCGTGCCGGACGAGCTGGGGCAGTTGTCCGCGCTGCAAACGCTTTCCCTCGCCAACAACCAGCTCACGAGCGTGCCGGAGGCGCTGGGGCAGTTGACCGTGCTACAAGAGCTTCGCCTCCACAACAACCAGCTCACTAGCGTGCCGGAGGCGCTGGGACAGTTGACCGCGCTGCGTTTGCTTAACCTCGGCAACAACCAGCTCACCAGCGTGCCGGAGGCGCTGGGGCAGTTGACCGCGCTGCATTGGCTTAACCTCTCCGACAACCAGCTCACCAGCGTGCCGGAGGCGTTGGAGCAGTTGACCTCGCTGCAAATGCTTTTCCTCTTCAGCAACCAGCTCACGAGCGTGCCGGAGGCGCTGCGGAGGTTGCCGAAATTGGAGCGGCTCTTTCTTCACGACAATCCCGCGCTTGGGATTCCCGAAGATGCCTTGGGCCCGACATGGCAGGATGTCGGTAACAAGGCGACGCCGAAGCCGCCGAAGGAAATCCTGGACTACTACTTTTCCACCCGTGGTGGGGAAGGCGTGGCGCTCCGGGAGATGAAGCTGATCGTGGTGGGCTGGGGCAAGGCGGGGAAGACCACGCTGGTGAAGCGCCTGGCCGGGGAGCCGATGGACCCGACAGAGCGGGAGACGCACGGCATCCTGATCCGCCCAATTGATCTCCACTGCACGGATGGCGGGCTGAAGGCGCGGGTGTGGGACTTCGGCGGGCAGGTGATCCTGCACTCCATGCACGAGTTCTTCCTCACGGCGCGCAGCCTCTACCTGCTGGTGATCGAGCAGCGCGGAGACCAGGCGGAGAAGGATGCGAAGTATTGGCTGAACCTCATCCGCACCTACGCGCCGGGCGCGCCGGTGGTGATCGCGCTGAACAAGAGCCGCGGCATCGAGCGCCCGATCGACCGGGAATCGCTGGAGCAGCTCTACGGCCCCATCCTCGCCTGGGTGCCCACGGAATGCCTGCCGGAGGCGGATTGCCCCGGCGCGGAGGCGACCATCGCCGCGCTGCGCACCGCGCTCACCGCGGCGGCGGAGGAGCCGACCATGCCCGAGCCGCGCAAGCGCTTTCCCAAAAAATGGGTGGAGATCAAGGACTGGCTGGAGGGCCTCGACCAGGACGGCACGAACTACCTCGACTACGAGACCTTTTCCCGCGAATGCACCGCGCGCGGCGAGCCGGACCCGGCGAAGCAGGCCGAGGTGGCCGCGCTCATGCACGACCTCGGCGTGGCGATGAACTACGCCCGCGACGAGCGCCTGCGCGACACCACGGTGCTGCGCCCGGACTGGCTGGCCAATGGCATCTACGCCGTGCTGCGCGCGAACCTCTTCCTCCCCGGCCAGCCGCTCGCGCCCGATGCCGTGCTCACACGCGAGACGCTGCGTGAGATCTACAAGGTGGCCGCGAGCGACGCGGTGAAGATGCTGAAGTCGCACGATTATCCGCGCGAGAAGTCGAGGTTCCTGCTGGATCTGATGAACCTTTTCCAACTCAGCTTCCCCATCAGCGAGGACGGCGAGCGCCAGCTCTGCCCCACGCTCCTGCAGGCCGAGCCGCCGCCGGGCACGGACGAGCCGCAGGGCGCGGATCGCGTGCAACTGCGGTATGAGTTCGCCGTGGTGCCGGCGCCGCTGCTGCCGCGCTTCATGGTGCGCACCTTCTCGCTCATCGAGCAGGACAAGATGTGGCAGCGCGGCGCAATGCTGCGCTACCCCGGCGCGACCGCGCGGGTGTGGACGACGGCGGAGGAGAAGTATGTCTTCGCCACCGTGGCCGGCCCCGAGGGCGACCGCACGGACCTGCTCGCGATCATCCGCGGCACGCTCACGGAGCTCTTCGGCGAATACCGCGACCTGAAGGTGACGGAGCAGCGGTGGTTCGACGGGCAGTGGGTGCCGCGCCAGACGCTGGAGCGCTTCGGCGTGCTGGAGCCGGAATGGGAAGACGACGCGAAGGAGGTGCTGGAGTGAGCCGCCCGCTGAGATCGCCGGCGTCGTCGAAAGCAGTGCGCGTCTTTGTGAGCTACTCCCACAAGGACGCCTACTGGATGGATGCGCTCATGCCGCTGCTGCGTTTCCCCGGCGTGAATGTGAAGCCGTGGAACGACAAGGAGATCAAGCCGGGCCTGCGCTGGGACAAGGAGATCAGGGACGCGCTGGATAAGATGGATGTCTTCATCCCGCTGGTGTCGGTGAATTTCGCGGTGTCGCCCTACATTGAGAAGGTCGAGTGCGCGGTCGCCAAAAAGCGCCACAAGGATGGCGAGATCGAGGTCCTTCCCGTGTTGGTGCACAAGCCGGGCAAGGAGGATTGCGCGTGGCTGCTCAAGCTGCAGCGCGTCCCGCCCGGCGACAAATCGTGGGCGGAGGTGCTGCGCGAGTTTCAGCAACTGGACATGGCGCTGACGCCGATCCGCGACGGGATCAAGGATGTGGTGGAGCGCGCGCGGGAGCGAAAGCGGGGGAACGGGCCGGTCCAGTGATCAGGCGATTTGATCGTGCGCCGGCCGCGGGGACGTGAAAGCTTTACGAGCATGAAATCCCTGTTCCTCTCTCTCGCGATCATCTTCACGCTGGGCTGCGCACCACTCGTGTGCGGACAAGACACCGCCCCGACCGCGAGTGCGGCGGAGCTGGAGGCGAAGTTTCAGGAGACGATGACTGGGGCGACGATGACCGGGCGCTGGGCGCTCATCAAGGATGGCGAACTCGGGCCGGAGCAGCCGGAGAAATACACGATCGTGAGCGTGGCGAAGACGGGCGGCGATGCGTGGGTGATCAACGCGCGCATCCGCTACGGCCAGCAGGACATCGTGGCGCCGATCCCGGTGCAGGTGAAGTGGGCAGGCGATACCGCGGTGATCATCGTCAATAAGCTGGCCGTGCCCGGCGGCGGCACCTACTCGGCGCGGGTCTTGATTCACGATGGAACCTACGCGGGCACGTGGAGCGGCGGCGATCACGGCGGATTGCTCAACGGCCTGATCACGAAGAGGACTGAGGCGAAGCCGTAGTTGAAGCGCGGTTGCGGGTGGCAGGCGGGGCGTTCCTTGCATTCCACCACACGCCGCCTTTTCATCGCGGAATGCGCTTCCTCCCTTCCGCCTCTATCGTCTTCAGCCTCTTCGGCGCCGCCGCGCTGGCCACGCCGCCCGCTTCGATCCGGCCCTTGGATGAGGCGCAGCGGCCGCTGAATCTCGGTTTTGAAGATGGCACGCTGAGCGACTGGATCGCGGTGGGTGAAGCGTTCCAGGGGCAGCCGATCAAAGGGCCGATCGATCCGAAACGGCCGAATGGCGCGGGGAAGTTCGCCAACCATCGCGGTGATTTCTGGATCGGGGGCTACGAGAAGCTGCGCGATCAACCCAAGGGCACGCTGACCTCGGTGCCGTTCAAGGCGACTCAGCCATGGGCGAGCTTTCTCATCGGCGGCGGCTCGCTGCCGGGCACGCGTGTGGAGATCGTGACGAAGGATGATGGCAAGGTGATCCACACCGCGCGCGGCGTGAATCAGGAAACCATGGAGCGGTCGTTGGTGGATCTGCGGAAATTTGCCGGGCGGGAGATTTTCATCCGCATCGTGGACGACGAAACGCCGGGGTGGGGCCATGTGAATTTCGATGACTTCGTCTTTCACGCGGAGGAGCCGAAGTTTGACAAGACGGCGCCGGTCGCGAGCGCGCCGCCCGGACCGGTGGATGAGATCAAGTTCGCCGGGCTGCCTCCGGAGCAGGCGGCGAAAGAAGCGACGCTGCCGGCGGGCTTTGCCATGAAGCTTTTCGCCGGCGAGCCGGACATCGTGCAGCCGATCGCCTTCTGCCTCGACGACCGCGCGCGGCTCTGGGTGGTGCAGGGCATGACATATCCGAAGCGCGCGGCGGAGGGCGAAGGCAAGGACTCGATTCTGGTCTTCGAGGACACGGACGGCGACGGGCGCTTCGACAAGCGCACCGTCTTCACCGAAGGGCTGAATCTGGTCAGCGGAATCGAAGTCGGCTACGGCGGCGTCTTCGTCGGCGCGGCGCCGAATTTGATGTTCATCCCGATGCTCGACGGCGACGCGCCGAAGCCCGCGGGGCCGCCGCAAATCCTCCTGGACGGTTGGGGATTTCAGGACACTCACGAGACGCTGAATACGTTCACCTGGGGACCAGATGGCTGGCTCTACGGCTGCCACGGCGTTTTCACCAAATCGAACGTCGGCGCGCCCGGCACGCCCGACGCGAAGCGCGTGCCGCTCAACGCGGGCGTGTGGCGCTTCCATCCGCTGCGGCATGAGTTCGAGCTGTTCGCGGAAGGCACGAGCAATCCGTGGGGGCTCGACTTCGACGCGCGTGGTCAGGCGATCATCGAGGCCTGCGTGATCCCGCATCTTTTCCACATGATCCAGGGTGGCCGCTACCAGAGGCAGGCAGGCGCGCACTTCAATTCCTTCACCTACGACGACATCAAGACGATCGCCGATCACCGGCACTTCGTCGGCGCGACCCCGCACGGCGGCAACGGCCGCAGCGATGCGGCGGGCGGCGGGCACGCGCACGCGGGTTTGCTGATTTACCAGGGCGAGTCGTGGCCGGAAAAATATCGCGGCCAGCTTTTCATGAACAACATCCACGGCGCGCGGATCAACATGGACATTCCCGAGCGCGCGGGCAGCGGCTTCGTGGCGCATCACGGCGCGGACTTCATCAACTTCAATGACCGGGCGAGCCAGATCGTCAACCTGCTCGAGGATCAGAACGGCTCCGTCTTCATGATCGACTGGTACGATCTGAATCAATGCCACCGCCCCCAGCCTGAGGCGCATGACCGCAGCAATGGGCGCATTTTCAAAGTCGTGTACGGCGGCCAGAAAACGACGCCCGTGGATCTCGGAAAGAAGAGCGACAGTGAACTCGCCGCGCTCGTGACCGGCACGAACGAATGGCTCTCGCGCCACGCGCGCCGCTTGCTCGCCGAGCATGCGGCGCACGGGAAGATCGCGCTCCCCGATCTGGAAAAAAGCGCGCGCGAAAGTGAGCCGCACGCGGCCTTGCGAGCGCTCTGGGCGTTGCACGCGACGGGCAATCTCAGCGAGTCACTCACGCTGGGATTGCTCAATGAAAAGGCCGGCCACGAGGACCTCGCCGCGTGGACGGTGCAACTCGCCTGCGAGCGTCCGCCGTCGGATGCCATCCGGACTCGGTTGGCGCAGCTGGCGAAGGAAACGAAATCGCCGGTGACCCGGCTCTACCTCGCCAGCGCGGCGGGCCGTCTGCCCATCGAGCAACGCCTCGCCATTCTCGAACCGCTGCTCCAGCGCGCCGAAGACGCCAGCGACGTGAATCTCCCTCTGCTCGAATGGTACGCGCTCGAGCCCGTCATCGGCAAAGATCCTGCCGCCGCGGCGCTGTTGCTCGAAAAGGTCGCCTTTCCGCAAGTGCGCGAGTGCATCGCCCGCCGCCTCGCGGCCGTGGCCCAGGCGCGGAATTGAGCGGCACAGCCGTGCCGGCCCGCCGACGCGATCGTGCGTGTTTGCTTCGTCACCAACCCGGCCCCGATCTCCGTTCCGCACGCCTCCATCACCCGGTGGGATTCTAAAACGCGAAGCCGAAGGAGAAGTGGAAGGCGCCGAATTCCTCATCGGCTTTGGGGTTCGGATTGATGCCGTAGTCGAGACGGAGCGGTCCGATCGGGAGCTTGTAGCGCAGGCCGAGGCCGACGGCGTAGCGCATGTCGCCGGAGACATCCTGCTCGCCATTGCGCCGGTCGCGTTCCTCGGCGTCCGCGTTCTTCAGGCTCCCGGTATCGACGAATACCGCGCCCTGCAATGCCTGATAGAGCGGGAAGGTGAGTTCCACGTTGAAGACCGTGTAAAACTCGCCGCCGAGCGGGTTGCCACCCTTGTCTTTCGGGCCGAGTTCGCGCTCGGCGAAGCTGCGCACCGTGGTGCCGCCGCCATTGAAAAAGCGCACGTCGATCGGCACGGCATCGGCGATCGGGGCGATGTAGCCGGCGCGCGCGCCGAGCGCGAGCAGGGTCTTGCCGAGGGGCAGATAGTAGGAGAAACGCACCGTGCTGCGGGTGAAGCCAGGCTGGCCATCGAGCATGGCATAGTCGAACGATGAAGACAGCACGAGCCCGCGGGTCGGGTTGATCGCATTGTCGCGGTAATCGGTGAGCTGGGTCACGCCGATGCTGGTGATCATGTAGTCGGTGGGTCCGATCAATTGCGGCTCGGCCGCGAGTTGCGGCGAGACGTCGGTGATCTTCACGCTCGCGTCCTCGACGAAGACGCCGAGCTCAAGGTGCGGCATGATTTTGCGGGTGAGATCGGCGCGCCCGCCGATTTCGTTTTTGGAATAGCCGAGCTCATCGCGCGCCACGGAGTAGAGCCGCGTGCGCAAGGCGAACCGGGTCTCGAACAGCCACGGATCGAGGTAGAGCAGCTCGCCGCGCATCCCGCGCTGGGAGTAGTCGAAGGCAAACGTCAGCGGTCGTCCCTTGCCGAAAAGATTGCGGTCGCCGAGTCGGATGCCCGCGGTGCCGCCTTCGTAGCTGCCGTAGCCGAGCGTGAAACCGACTTCCTTCGCCTTGGCTTCTTCGGCGGTGATGTCGAGCATCACTTCGTCGCCGGGCCGCGCGACCGTGGAGACGCGCAGCGTGGTGAAGAGCCCGGTGCGCAGCATTTCGCGATACGTCTCGTCGAGCTTCTCGGGATCATAGACCTCGCCTTTCAGTCCGGCGAAACGCGTGGCGAGAAACGTGGGCGACAACCGGGGCTGAGCGCCTTCGTTCTTCACGTCCACCCCGCCGAAATGAAAGAGAGCGCCAGGTCGCGCGGTGAAAGTCACCGGGACGACTCCGTCACGGGAAAGGTTGTGATCGGCTGTGAGCGCGACCTCCGCGAGGAAATAGCCGCGTGCTTTATAGAATGACTGGAGGTTGCGCCGCATCGCATCCGCGCGGCCTGGCGAATAGGAAACGCCTTCGAATGGAGTCCGCCCGCGCGGGACAGGCTTGGTTTTGCCGCGGCGGACGTCCTCGGCTTTCGCGGCTGTGCCGCTCACGGCATCCCCGAGTGCGGCCACGAGTTCGTCGTGCGGAAAGATCGTTTCCCCCTCGAACCGGATTTCACCGAACGTGTAGCGCAATCCTTCCTCGATTCGCACCGTGATGTTCGCGCCCGTGCCGCCATCGAAGAGCTCGATGCCCGAGGTGTCCACCTTGACGTTCAGATACCCCTCGGAGAGGTAGAGCCCGCGCACGCGATCTCCGCCGGCCGCCACCTCCGCCTCGTTGTAGGGAAACTGCGCCGGCTCCCTCGCCAGGCGTTCCGGGGTCGCGCCGATCATGTAGTCGTAGAGCGTCGCTTCCGGGATCGCCTTGTTTCCGATGAAGGTGATCTTCCGCAAGGTGGCGCGCGGGCCTTCGCTGATGCGGACGACGACCTTCTTGCCGCGGATAGTGTATTCCGTCGTCGCCTTGGCAAAGCCGCGCTTGCGGTAATACGCGCCGATGTAATAC
>JBAVML010000285.1:0-12969 GCA_049690035.1 Chthoniobacteraceae bacterium | reverse complement strand
ACCCAGACCAAGCAGCCCGCCTCCGCTCTCACGCGCGTGAAGCAACTGCTCACCGATCTTTCCGGCATCGATCTCACCGACCTCCCCGGCAGCACCAGCCTGCTCGATCTCGGCTTCGACTCGCTTTTCCTCTCGCAGGCCGCGCTCACCATGACGCGGAAATTTGGCGCGAAGATCACCGTCCGCCAACTCCTCGGGGAACTCAGCACGCTGGACGCGCTGGCGGGCATTCTGCCCGAGGTGAACGCCACGGACGCGACGGAGCGCGTCCCACCAGCGCGTCGCACTTCATCGACGCCGACGGTCTCGCCCGCCGCCGCGCATGGACCCTTCCGCCCCGTCCAGCGCGACCTCGGCGCCACACTCACCGCGCGGCAGCAGCGCTGGCTCGCGAGCCTCATCGATCGCTACACCGCGCGCACGCCCGCCTCGAAATCGCACACGCAGCAGCACCGCGCACACTTCGCCGATCCGCGCGCTGCGGCGGGCTTCAAGCAGGCGTGGAAGGAAATCGTTTACCCCGTCGTCACCAACCGTTCTTCCGGCGCGCGGCTCTTCGACATCGATTGCAACGAATGGCTCGACGTCACGCTTTCCTACGGCGCCGCGATGCTCGGGCATCAGCCTCCGTTCGTGGTTGCGGCGCTACGCGATCAACTCACGCGCGGCTACGAGATCGGGCCCACTTCGCCGCTTGCGGGTGAAGTGGCGGCGCTGCTCTGCGAACTCACCGGCATGGAGCGTGCGACCTTTTGCAACACCGGCTCCGAGGCCGTCACCGGAGCGCTGCGCGCCGCGCGCACCGTCACCGGCCGCACGAAGATCGTCTATTTCCGCGAGAGTTATCACGGCATCGACAACGAAGTGCTCGGCCGCCGCGCCGGCGACGCCGTGCTGCCGATCGCGCCGGGAATTCCCGACGCGGCGGTCGCCGACACGATCATCCTCGAATACGGGGACGCGCAGTCGCTCGCCGCCATCGCCGCGCAGGCGACCGACATTGCGGCCGTGCTCGTCGAGCCGGTGCAGAGCCGCCATCCGGCGCTCCAGCCGCGCGAATTTCTTCACCAGCTCCGCGCGCTGACGCAGCAGCACGGCATCGCGCTCATCTTCGACGAAATCATCTCCGGCTTCCGCTGCCACCCCGGCGGCGCGCAAGCCTACTTCGGCATCCGCGCCGATCTCGCGACTTACGGAAAAGTGCTCGGCGGCGGTCTGCCCATCGGCGCGATCGCGGGCCGCGCGGAATACATGGACGCCTTCGACGGCGGCGCGTGGAGCTTCGGCGACGACTCGTTCCCGAGCGCGGCGGTGACGTTTTTTGCGGGCACCTTCGTCCGCCATCCGCTCGCGCTCGCCGCCGCACGCGCCGTGCTCACGCATTTGAAGGAGCAAGGCGAAGCACTCCAGAAAACTCTCGCCGACCGCGCCGGCGGAATGATCGACCGCATCAACGCCGTGTTCGCGGGCGCGCCGTTTTCCGCGCAGCGCTTCGCCTCGAACTGGCTCGTCGTCCCCGCGCCGGATTTCAAGTACGCGGGCCTGCTCTTCGCGTCGCTCCGGCTGCGCGGCCTGCACATCTGGGAGAATCGTCCGTGCTTCGTTTCCACTGCGCACACCGATGCGGACCTCGACGCCATCGTCACCGCCTTCGAGGAAAGCGTTGCCGAGCTGGAAGGCGCGGGCTTTTTCTCGCGAAACAAAAACGCCGCAGAGCAAGGCGGAATGCCGATCACCGAGGCGCAGCAGGAGATCTGGATGGTCTGCCAGCAGGGCCAGATCGCGTGCAATTCCTTCAACGAAACGTGGACGCTCCTGCTCAATGGCGCACTCGATGAAGCCGCCCTCCGCCGCGCGATTCAATCGGTCATCGATCGTCACGAGTCATTGCGCAGCACCATCAGCCGCGACGGCGAAATCCTCACCGTCGCGCCCACGCTCGCGGTCGAAGTGCCGCTCGTCGATCTCGCGGCGCTGGCCGAGACTGAGCGCGAGTCCCGCTTCACCGCGCTGCGAGCGGACGAAGGAAGGCGCACCTTCGACCTCGAGAGCGGCCCACTGGTGGCCATCCAACTTGTCCGGCTCGCGCCGGAAAAACACGCGCTCATTTTCAACGCGCACCATCTCATCTGCGATGGCTGGTCGTGCGACGTTTTCCTCAACGAACTTGCCGCGCTTTACTCCGGTGCCGCGCGGATGCCCGCGCCGATGTCGATGCGCGACTACGAGCGGTTCATGAACGACCTGCGCGAAACGCCCGAGTTCGCTGCCGACAACGCGTACTGGCTCGAGCAATACCGCACAATCCCGCCGGCGCTCACGCTGCCCGGCGATCGGCCGTATCCGCGGCAGCGCAGTTTCCGCGGAGCCTCGGAGCAGGTGGTGCTGCCCACCGAGTTTGCGCAGAAGCTCAGCCGCTTCGGCGCTCAGCAGGGCGCGACCTTGTTCAGCGTATTGCTCGCCGGATTCGAGACGCTGCTTTACCGGCTCAGCGGGCAGGGAGAATTTTCCGTGGGCGTCCCGTCCGCCGGGCAAAATCTCGCGGGCGGCGAGCACCTCATCGGCCACTGCGTAAACATGCTCCCGCTCCGCGCACATCTGCGCGAAGAGCAGACGTTTGCCGAGTTGATCAAAGCCGTGCAGGCCACGGTGCTCGACGCCTTCGAACATCAGCGCGTCACCTTCGGCAGCCTCCTCCGCCAGCTTTCCTTCTCGCGCGAACCGGGCCGAGTCCCGCTCATCCCGGTCACCTTCAACGTCGATCCACCGCTCAGCCACATTCACTTCGCGGGCCTCGAATATCGGCTCGAAGCGAATCCGCGCAGCGCCTTCCAATTCGACCTCGGCTTCAACTGCGACACCACCGCGCGTGGATTCCGGCTGATCTGCCACTACAACACCGATCTCTTCGACGCCGCGACAATCCAGCGCTGGCTCGGTGAATACCGCTCAATCCTCGAAAGCGCCGCCGCGGACCCCGCGCAGCGGCTGAGCGAACTCTCGGCGGCTGGCGAAGATTTCGGAGGGACGAGCTCCCGCGCGTCCGTGAGCTCCGCTCGCGGAGATGACACGGGGAACGGAGAACTCGAGCGGGAACACGCACGAGCGCGTCCCACCGGGGAGGTCACGCCGGTCGAGTTCTGGCCCTCGTCGCCGAGCGCGGGCGACGACCCCGTTTACGACGAGGTGCTCTACAACGCGATGACGCTCGATAAATCGCGTCACGATGCTTACCGCCGCGCGTTCGCAGATACGGTGCGCGACAAAGTGGTGGTCGATATCGGGACGGGGCGCGATGCGCTGCTGGCGCGTCTGTGTGTCGACGCCGGCGCGCGCAAAGTGTATGCGATCGAGCTTCTCGAAGAGCCGGCGCGCAAGGCCCGCGTCCTCGTGGAAACGCTCGGCCTGGCCGATCGCATCGTGGTGATTCATGGTCGCTCGCAGGAGGTCGAGCTGCCCGAGAAGGTCGATGTCTGCGTGTCGGAAAATGTCGGCCACATCGGCGGCGCAGAAGGTTGTGACGTGATCCTCGAAGACGCGCGCCGCCGGTTCCTCAAGCTGGACGGAATCGTGATTCCGTCACGCTGCGAGACGCGGCTCGCCGCGGTCTGCCTGCCTCCCGCTGTCTTGGAAAAGCCCGTCTTCGAACCGCTCGGCGCATACTACGCCGAGCAGCTCTGGCAGCGCGCCGGCTACAAGCACGACTTCCGCCTTTGCCTCATGGGCATGTCGCGTGCGTTTCTGCGTTCGACCGATGATGTTTTCGAAGCGGTTGATTTCACGCAGCCGCCCGTGTCCGTCTACGATCGCGAGGTGCGGCTGACGGTCACGACCGACTCACTCGTCGATGGCTTCCTGCTGTGGTTGAACCTGGAGACTGCCCTGGGCGAGACGTTGGAAGCGATCGATCATGCCGACTCGTGGCTGCCGGTTTATCTACCCATCTTTTGCCCGCCGCTCGCCGTCGCGAGCGGCGATCGGATCGAAGCCACCGTCCACGGCGCGCTCGCGGAAAATGGAATGAGCCGGGACTACCGCATCGCCGGAAAGGTCGTGCGGCAAGCCGGGGGAGAAGTGCCGTTTGCCTTCGACTCGTGGCACTACAAGCGCGTCTATCAACAGACGCCGTTCTACCAACGCCTCTTCGTGGGCGACGCGATTCCCGCTTCCGGACGGCAACTCGTGCCGCCGGAATGGAGTGGCCCCACGCGCAGTTTCCCGTCGCATCAGGGAATCCACGAAATCTTCGAGGAGCAGGCGGCGCGGACGCCAGAAGCCGTCGCGATCGAGGCGGGCGACGAACGCGTGACGTACGCGGAGCTTAATCAGCGCGCGAACCGACTGGCGCGGCGACTGCGCAGCGTCGGCGTGGAGCGCGGCGCGTGCGTGGGGATTTCCATCGAACGCTCGATCGAACTGATCGTGGGCATCCTCGGGATTCTGAAGGCGGGCGGCGCGTACGTTCCGCTCGATCCTTCCTACTCCACGGAGCGCACCACCGGCATGCTCGCCGACACCGGCGCGTCGGTTGCCGTGGTGCAGCAGAGGATCGCCGGACAACTGCCGGGGAACGTCACCTCCGTGCTCAACGTCGCAGACCTCCAACTCGCGGAGGGCGACGCGTCCAATCTCGGACTAGTCAGCGCGGGAGACGATCTCGCCTACGTGATCTTCACTTCGGGTTCGACGGGAAAGCCGAAAGGCGCGGAGATCCTGCATCGCGGCATAAGCCGGTTGGTCATCAATACCGACTACGTTTCGTTCACCGCGGAAGACGTCGTCGCGCAGGTGGCGAATCCCTCGTTCGACGCATCGACCTTCGAGATTTGGGGCGCACTCTTAAACGGCGCGCGGCTGCTGGTCATTCCAAACGACGCGCTTCTTTCCCCTCGCGAATTTACCGGCCGGCTGCGCCGCAGCGGGGTGACCGTGCTCTTTCTCACCACGCCGCTCTTTCACCAGTTCGCACGCGAGGTTCCGGGCGAGTTCGGCGGGCTGCGTTACCTGGTGGTGGGTGGCGACGCGCTCGACCCGGCAGCCGCGCGTGCGGTGCTCGCGAGCGGTCGCGCGCCCGGCACTTTGGTCAATGGCTACGGCCCGACGGAGACCACGACCTTCGCCATCTGCCATCGCGTCGAGCGCGTGGCCGAGGATGCATTGAGCGTCCCGATCGGCCGGCCGATCGCCAATACGCACATCTATCTGCTCGACCCCGCCGGACAGCCGGTGCCAAACGGCAAGCTCGGCGAAATCTACATCGGCGGGCCGGGAGTGGCGCGCGGCTACGCCAACCGTCCGGAGCTGACGGCGGCCAGCTTTGTGCGCGATCCATTTTCCACGCCTGAAAGTTCGCGACTCTATCGGACTGGTGACCGCGCGCGGATGCTGGCCGATGGAACGATCGAGTTCCTCGGGCGCTTCGATGAGCAGGTGAAGGTGCGCGGCTTCCGCGTGGAACTCGGCGAGGTCGAGACGGCGCTGCGCCAGCACCCTTCGATCGAGCAATGCAAGGTCGTCGCCACGAAGAATGGTTCGGGCGACAAGACGCTTGCGGCCTATGTAACCGCGCGGGCGGGACAGGCGCTCCGCCCGGCGGAGGTGCGCGAATTTCTTGCTTCATCGATTCCTGATTTCATGGTGCCGGCCGCGATCCACGTCCTCCCGGAAATGCCGCTCAATGCGAATGGGAAACTCGATCTTCAAGCGCTGCCCGCCCTGGAAGTGCGGCAGCCCGAGGCGCCGTTGGACGGGAATCCGATTGAGAAGAAGATCGCGGCGCTATGGCAGGAGGTGCTCGGCCGAAATCATGTCTCCTTGCACGACGATTTCTTCCTTGTCGGCGGACATTCGCTGCTCGCCATCCGGCTCATTGGCAGGATGCGGGAGCAGTTCTCTGTCGATGTGCCGGTGCAGCGTCTTTTCGAGACGCCGACAATCAGCGGGCTGGCGGAATTCGTCGCGGCGAACCTGCCCGAGTTGCCGGCGAAGGAATCCCAGAACGTCGTGTTGATTCAGCGGGGAGACCCGTCGCGCGCGCCGCTCTTCATCGCCCCGGGTGGCTGGGGTGGTGAGGTAGAGTTCCTGGTCTATGGACAAATGGTTCGTCATCTCGATCCGGCCCAGCCGATTTACGGGCTGCGCGTCCGCGATTCGAATGCGCAGTCGTTGCCGGATCGCACGGTGGAAGAATTCGCGGCGGCCTTCATCGCCGACATCTGCGCGATCGCTCCCGCTGGACCGTACCTCCTCGGCGGCGAGTGCGTGGGCGGCATCATCGCCTACGAGGTGGCACGTCAACTGGTCGCGATGGGTCGCGAGGTGGCGCTCCTCGTCGTGCTCGACACGGAGTGGCCGAGCCGCGAGAGCCTCAGCGAATTTGTCGCGTCGGAACGCAAGCGCGCGCGTCGTGCCGTCTGGGAATCCCGAATCCGCCAGCCGGCGCTCCGGCACTGGAGACAGCTCGGCCAACTGAGCCTGCCGAAGAAGATCGGGTACCTCTGGGAGCGGGCGCGCCCGGGATCCGCGAGCCGGCTCGTCGCGCCTGCCGGAGACGACCGGGAAGTGCTGACCGAGTACCCGCGCAAGCTCATGGCGCACCGTCCCAAACCGTATCCGGGCAAAGTGACGCTCCTCGTGGCCGAAGAAGCGCACCGGCAGTTCGGCAGCCTCGGGTGGGACTCTCATCACCCGGGGGAACTCGAAGTTCACGTCGTCCCCGGCAATCACGAAACCTACATCCGCGAGCACTCCGCGACCGCCGCGGCGACGCTTCGTGGAATCCTCGATCGCGCCACCCAGATTCTCTCATGCTAATCGCTCTCGAACATTGGAACCACGCCAACGCTCCGGCTCCGTTGCGGCCCGGGGAGGTGCACCTCTGGCGCGCCGATCTCACCCCCTCGGACGCTGGACGCGAGACGCTGTCAACTTCGGACTGGCGCCGCGCCGAACGCTTTTACTTCGAGCGCGACCGCGAGCGCTTCATCGCGAGCCGCGGGATACAGCGGCAGGTGCTGGCGCAATATCTCGGGGTCGAAGCGAGCGAGATGACCTTCGCCGCCGGCGCCTACGGCAAGCCGCACCTTCCCGATACCACGTTGCGGTTCAATCTCAGCCATTCCGGCGATCTCATGCTGCTCGCCGTCACTCATGGTCGCGAGTTGGGAGTGGATCTGGAGTACATGAAAGCGAACGTGCCTTTCGAGACACTCGCTGATCACTATTTCGATCCCGAGGATGCGTGGGATCTGCGGCTGCTCCCGGCGGCGCAACGACCGTGGAAGTTCTACGACATCTGGACCAGCACCGAGGCGCAGCTCAAGGCCAGCGGCCTCGGCCTGTCGCAGGGGACGCATGTGCGGGACGAAGATCGCTGGTCGATGCTGAAATTCACGCCCGCCGCGGGCTACGCCGCTGCGGTCGCCGTCGAAGGCGGCGACTTCGCGCTCACGTGCTGGTCATGGCAGGAGTAGAGGCCGAGTACGAAGTAGTCATCGCGCCGTCGCGCGGTTGGCTCTCGCTGGACTGGCGGGAATTCTGGGAATACCGCGATCTGCTCGTGCTCCTCGTGCAGCGCGACGTCACCTCCCGCTACAAGCAAACGCTGCTCGGCCCGCTTTGGTTCGTGCTCCAGCCGGTGCTCACAGCGTTCGTGTTTGCGATCGTCTTTGGGCGCGTCGCCGGAATTTCCACGGATGGCATCCCGGGACCGCTCTTCTATCTCTGCGGGCTGCTCGGCTGGAGTTACTTCTCGCAAAATATCAGCAATGCCGGCGCGAGCTTCGTCAGCAACGCGCAGCTTTTCGGCAAGGTTTACTTCCCGCGCCTCATCGTTCCGCTCGCGGTGATCCTGTCGAACCTCGTGGCGTTCGCGATCCAGCTCGTGCCATTTCTGCTCTTCCTCGGCTACTATCTTCTTTTCACGAAGGAAGCCGGCGCCGTGCAAATCTCCTGGCGGGTCCTGCTCGCCGTGCTCCCGCTTTTGCACGTGGCGGTGTTGAGCTTCGGAGTGAGTCTGCTTATGTCGGCTGCGTCGGCCAAGTATCGCGATCTGATCCATCTCAACCAGTTCCTCATCCAGATCTGGATGTTCGCCACGCCCATCTTTTACCCGCTCTCCAAGGTGCCGCCGCAGTGGGCGTGGATCATCTGGGTCAACCCCATCTCCGTGCCGGTCGAAGCCTTTCGCATCTGCCTGCTCGGTCGCGGCACGCTCAGCGTCTTCGAGGTCGCGAGTTCCGTCGCGGTGGCTCTGCTCCTGTGCGTGGCGGGGATAGTCGCTTTTCGGAAGGTCGAACGCACGGTGATTGACTCCGTATGAAGCCCGTCGTCGAAGTCCAGAACCTCTCCAAGCTCTACCGCCTCGGCAGCGTCGGGGCGACGAGCGTGCGCGAGTCGCTGGAGAACATTTTCCGCCGCCGACGTCCCGCCGCGCCGTCGGCGCAGTCTGCGGTTCCCGACGACCGGGCCGGGCCGGAGCCAAACACTTTTTGGGGCTTGAAAGACGTGTCCTTTTCCGTGCAGCCCGGAGCCATCGTCGGCGTGGTGGGGCGCAATGGAGCGGGGAAATCCACGCTGCTGAAGATCCTGTCGCGCATCACGGAGCCGACCAGCGGACAGGCGATCCTGCGCGGCCGAGTGGTGTCGCTGCTCGAGGTCGGCACGGGCTTTCATCAAGAGCTGACAGGGCGGGAAAACATCTTCTTGAACGGAGCGATCCTCGGGATGAAGCGGGTGGAAATCGCCGCGAAATTCGATGAGATCGTGGACTTTGCGGAAGTGGGCACATTCATCGACACGCCCGTGAAGCGCTACTCGAGCGGGATGTTCGTGCGCCTCGCCTTTGCCGTCGCCGCGCATCTCGAGCCGGAGATCCTGCTCATCGACGAAGTGCTCGCCGTGGGCGACGCGGGCTTCCAGAAGAAATGCCTCGGTAAGATGGGTGAGGTCGCCTCGGAGCACGGGCGGACGGTCTTTTTCGTCAGCCACAACATGGGGGCCGTGCGGTCACTCTGCGACGACGCCATCCTGATCGACGGCGGCCGTCTGACCCGGCGGGGCGCACCGGACGACATCATCCGAGAATACCTTTCGTCCACCCTGCCAGCCGATGATTCCAGGACCGGCGAGATCTCGTGGAGCCCGGACGAGGCACCCTCCAACGACGAGATCGCCCTTGAGCGCGTGCGGTTGGTCGACGATGACGGCGACACGCTTTCCATCTTTCCTGCTGACAAGCCGATCATCGTCGAGATCCATTACCAGGTGAAACGCCGAATCCGCGGACTGCGGTTTCATCTCCTGCTCCAAACGCAGGAGGGCGAGCTGGCCTTTGCGGCGACCGATCACCTTTATCAGCAGGAGTTGCAGGAGCCCGGCCACTACAAAACCACGGGCACGATTCCGGGCCGCCTGCTCAATCGCCGGACCTACGTGATGGCAGTCGGTTGCGGCATTCCGGGGGAAAGATGGCTCCTTCCCGAGAAAGAATGCCTTTCTTTTACCGTTTCCGGTGTAGGAAATCAGGCGTCTCACTTTCCCGAGAACTGGCCCGGCGCCGTCTGTCCAGCAATGGTGTGGAAAGTCGAGGCGCATGAACCACACTCCGTCACCGCCGCCCGATGAAGCCTCGCCACCCTCACTCGACGATCGCGGGCCTGGCCGTCCGAGCCTACGAATCATTCGTGCCGGGGTTCATTCGCATTCGTCTGCACAACCGTTGGTTCACCCGCCGCTCCGCGCGCTGGCAGTTGATTCGTAACACACCTGGCTCCGTCGTTCGTCCCATTGCCCCCGGCGTGAGGATGAAACTCTACGGCGACAGCCTGCTCTGCGAGATGCTTTACTTCGATGATTTCGAACCGGAGACGCGCCATTTCTTCGACGCCTACCTCCGGCCCGGCGATACCTTCCTGGATATCGGGGCCAATGTCGGTCTCTATACCCTCGCCGCCGCGCGACGGGTCGGACGCCTCGGTAGCGTCCACGCCTTCGAGCCCTGTTCTCAGACTTTCGAGCGATTGGCGGAAAACGTGCAACTCAACGGCCTGCGCAACGTCTCCTGTCACAAGGTGGCGCTCTCCTTCGAGAATGCGAAAGCCGAACTCACCCTCGCCACCGGCGGGTTCGATGCGTGGAACTCACTGGGCAAACCCTATATGGGCGAGAGTGGTGGGTGTGAAACGGTCACGACGGTGACCCTGGATAGCTTTTCCCGGGAGCATCGCTTGGGCGGTCGAAACTGCACCGTCAAGATCGACGTGGAAGGCTGGGAGAACCAGGTTCTTGCGGGCGCAGAGCAGTTTCTCGCCGGGGACGATGCGCCGCTGTTGTGCGTCGAATTCACAGAGGAGGCGGCGGTGCTGGCCGGGTCCACCTGCGGCGATCTCTATCGCACATTGGAACGTCTGGGGTACCGAATGTTCAACGTCAGTTCCAAGGTCGGCGAAATTCAGCCGTTTCTCTGCCGCGACACGTTTCCCAATGTGAATCTCATCGCGACCAAGGACATTGACGCGGTGCGCGCACGCCTCGATTCACCCGGCGCGGCGTGAGTTCACATCGGCCAAGCGCACTGCGGCAGATGACCGCACTCGATTGGGGTGACCATCCGGTCACCCCCGGTCGTCTGATCTATCTTCTGAAACAGAAGTTCGGCGACGGCTGGCGCACGGCTTACCATCGCGACGTCATTCGGCCACGCATTTGCGAGACGCCTCCGATTCATACTGCGGACCCCAGCTGCGAGCTTCACGTGCTCACTTCCGCCGGCGACTGGCTCAACCTGCTCTGGGCGCTAAAGAGTTTCTATCTGCACTCCGGACGCCGCTACACCCTTTGCGTTCACGATGACGGGACCTTGAAGGAGCAAGCTCGGTGGGCCATCCGCAGCGCGTTTCCCGACGCGCGACTTATCACCAGGGATCTCGCTGACTGCAGGGCGCGAAAGATTCTCGCAGACTTTCCTCGCAGCCGAGATCTGAGGGCCACCAATACCCTTGCCTTGAAGGTCTTTGATTTCTCCGCCTTTCTTGAAAGTGATCGGATGCTGATCTTCGACAGCGACATCCTCTTCTTCTCGCAACCTACGGCATTGCTCGACGCGCTCGAAGGCTCCGCTCAAAACACCCTGAACAGAGACTGGCGTTACGGTTACACCATCGCGCCCGAGGCGCTTGCCGAGTTGGATTTTGCCGTGCCCTCGCTGATCAACTCGGGCCTCGGATTGATTCATCGCGAATCAATGCGTCTCGATTGGATCGAAGCCTTTCTCGACTTGCCGGGAATCCTTGGTCATCCACACCAGATCGAGCAGACCTTGATCGCGTTGTGCAGCGCAAAGTTTGGATTCTCGATGCTGCCGGCAGAGTATGATGTACATACCGGAGCGATTCGTGACGGGGTGCCTTGCCGCCACTATGCAGGCCCGACCCGTCCCCGAATGTATTCTGAAGGAATGAAGACCCTCTTCCAGCGCGGCTTCCTGAACGCCAGCTCGTGGTCGAATTGAAATGAGAGTCGGCCTGATCTCAGCGGAATTTCCACCTGAGCGCGGCGGCGTCCAGACGTACGCTTGGGAGTACGCGAGCGAGCTTGCCCGCCGCGGACACGAGGTCACCGTATTCACCCAACCCCACGGGGAAGGGGAGAGGACGCCGGGAAATTTTCGTATCGAACCAATCCTGCGCCTGCGGCGCCGCCTTGATCGACCGCTCCTTTCCAAGTTTCCAAACGACGTCTGGCATGCATTGAACGCCGCGTATTCATGGATAGCCTTGGAGACGACGCCAGTCTTCGTGACGGTGCATGGCAATGACTTTCTTTGGCCCTACCAACCCGTGGCGCGTCTTGATTTGCGCCCGCGTCTGCATCTGCCTTGCGGTAGCAATGCCGACCGCTGGCTCGGGGATCTCCTCACGCGCGCTCTAGTTCGGCGTTCGCTTCCGCACGTGCAGCACGTGTTTACCAATAGTCGCTATACGGAGGAGCGTTTCTGTCGCGAGAATCCCGCGTGTCGCGGCAAGTCGTCAGCCGCAATGGTCGGCGTCTCCGAGGCATACTTTGCTAAGGCTCGCTCCCTTCGCCGCGAAGGACCTCCCCGTCTGCTGACGGTTTGCCGGCTGGCTGAGAGGCACAAGAATGTAGATATCGTGTTAAGAGCATTGAGCCGAATCGTGAGTAAGTGGCCATTTACTTATACCGTGGTCGGCGACGGCGAACTGCTCGCGCCCCTGCGAGCCCTTGCTGACGAACTCGGGCTGAGTAGTCGGGTAACATTCACCGGCTTCGTCGTGCAGGAGCGGTTGCAGGATCTGCTGCTCGACAGCGATCTCTTCGTGCTGACGACTTCCGCCACTCCGGTGGCTTATGAGGGGTTTGGCTTGGTCTATATCGAAGCGAATGCGTGCGGATGTCCTGTGTTGGCGGCCCGCATCGGTGGCGCGGCCGAAGCGGTTGATGACGGAATCTCGGGTCTGTTGGTCGATGAGGTAACAGTCGAGTCGGTCGAGAGAGCCTTGACGCGTTTCCTGTCCGGCTCCGTTCGTTTCGATTCGGATCGCTGCGTTCAATTCGCCAGGAAGTTTTCCTGGTCGAATGTCGTGGACCATTGTCTGGACTACTATGGACGCCCTGGGAGAGAACGCGCATGAAAGTTAGCATCGTTACAGTTTCATTTAATTCCGCGCGAACGATCGAGGAAACGATCCAATCCGTGCTCAGCCAGGAAGGTATTGAAATCGAGTACATCATTGTGGATGGCGCCAGTCGGGACGGCACCGCGGAAATCATCCGGAGATACGAGAAGAAACTAGCCTGGTGGGTAAGTGAACCGGACCGAGGTCAGGTCGATGCGCTGAACAAAGGCTTTGCACACGCCACCGGCGAAGTGCTCGGTTTTCTCAATGCGGATGATGTGATGTTACCCGGGGCGCTCAAGCAAGCGTGCGCTCGATTTACGAAGGAGCCGGG
>JBAVML010000284.1:0-6892 GCA_049690035.1 Chthoniobacteraceae bacterium | reverse complement strand
CCCACTGGTGTCTGTGGCTCTTTCTCGCGCTCGCCGCGGTTCACTTTGCCAATTCCCGCCGCTGGCTTTCGACGTGGTGGCAGCGCATTCCCGACTGGCTTTTTTCCGCGTTGCTCGGCCTCGGTTTCGCCGGCGCGCTCTTCTTTGTCCCGACGAAGTACAAGGCGTTTATCTACTTCCAGTTTTAGGAAAATCGCCGCGGTGAAAACATGGCGATTCGGGTTTAACTCACATGCTTCTCTCCCGACGTTCCTTCCTCCAGCAACTCGCCGCCGGTGCCACGGTGGCGCCCTTCGTCACTCGCGGTCTGCTTGCGCAGTCGCCGAATGGCCGGATTAATCACGCGTCGTTCGGCGCCGCCGGAATGGCGTGGGCCGATCTGACGGCGATCGCGAAACATCCGGCGGTGACGATCGTGGCTGCGTGTGATGTGGACCTGAATCGCACTAAGCAGTTCCGCGAAAAATTTCCCGAGGCCCGCGTCTATCAGGACTACCGCGAACTGCTCGACAAGGAGAAGGATCTGCACACGGTGAACATTTCGACGCCCGATCACATGCATGCATCGATCGGCATGGCGGCAATGCAGCGCGGGCTCCACGTTTACGGGCAGAAGCCGCTTGCGCACGATCTCCACGAATGTCGCCGGCTTGCTGAGGTCGCGGCGGAGAAGAAACTCGTGACGCAGATGGGCATCCAGATTCACTCCAACACCGAATACCGCACCGCCGTGAAGCTGGTGCAGGACGGCGCGATCGGGAAGGTGAAGGAGGTCCACACCTGGAGCAGCAAAGCGTGGGGCGACACCGCCCCGAAGCCCGACAAAACGGATCCGGTGCCTGAGGGGCTCGACTGGAATCTCTGGCTCGGGGTCTGCGCGGAGCGGCCGTTCATCGGCGGCGGCTGGTATCATCCGGGGAACTGGCGCAAGCGGCTCGACTTTGGGACCGGCACCTTCGGCGACATGGGCTGTCACATTTACGATCCGGTCTTCGGGGCGCTCGCGCTCACCGCGCCGCTCAGCGTCCGTAGTGAAGGCGCGGCGCCGAACGCGGATTCGTGGGCGATCGATGCGGTGATCCGCTACGTCTTTCCGGGCACCCCATTTACCGAAGGCAAGACCGTGGCGGTGACATGGTACGACGGCAAACAGCGTCCGCCCGCCGAGATCCAGCAACTCGCGCTCGACCCGAGCGCGGCGGCTGACGACAAGACGAACAAGCTGCCGGATCAAGGCAGCATCTTCATCGGCACGAAAGGCGTGATGGTGCTGCCGCACATCGGTAAGCCGCGTCTGCTAGGCGAGGCGAAGGAGACGACTTTTGAAATGGTGCCGGGTGGCGATCACTGGAAGCAGTTCATCGACGCAGCGATGGGTGAGGGGAAAACGAGCGCGCACTTCGGCTACGCTGGCCCCCTCACGGAAGCGGTGCTGCTCGGCTCGGTCGCTACGCGCTTTCCGCAGACGATGATGGAATGGAATGCGGCGGCGCTGAAGTTTTCCAACGTCGCGGAGGCGAATGCCTTCGTGCGCCGGGACTATCGCAAGGGCTGGGAAACGCGCGGACTTTCCGCCTGACTAGAACCCGACGAGCAGCGGCTGCGAGGCAGCGGCGATGCGCGCCTGATGATTGAGGAAGCTGTCGGCGATGGCGTCGTGAATGCCGAGCGTATCGCCGAGGAGTTCATCGAGCAGCGGCTCGAGTTGTTCCTGACTCGGCGCCCCGAGCGTCGCATGACGCGAGGCGGGGTGATCTTCCTCCTGCGGCGGACGGACAAACGCGCGCCAGTCGATGCGCTGGATGCGCACGATCAACGAGTCGATGGCGACCGGCGCTCCCGACGTGCTGAGAAGTTCGGGCGCGATGGATTCGCGGAGGAGATCGCCGCAGCGGGTGAGGCAGCGGACGACGGAGCGAGGCACCTGCGGATTCTGCCAGAGCAGTTCGAGCGTCGGGATCGGCTCAGCGCGCATTTGGAAAATACGGCGGTAGGCGTCGCGGCAGCCGAGGAGGCGCAGGAAGGCGCTGAGTTCGATCTCACTGCCGTGCAGTGACTCGTTGCCGGCGGTCCAGTCGAGGTCCTTGCTGATGGAGACGACGGAGTTCGCGGTGATGATCGCGCGCTCGAGCATTTGCCCCATTTCGCAGAAGCGCCAGCCGTCGTCGGCGAGCATCGTATTCGCGCTCACGGCGAAAAACTGGGGGATGAGCTGGGTTACGAAATCGGCCATGCGGCGCGTCACGCGGACCGCTTCCGGTTCCGCGATCTCTTCGCGGAAACGGGCGCGCTGGAAACGCGTGCGCAGATTGGTGATCGTGGCCCACGCCTCGGGACTGAGGCTGTCCTGCACGCTCTCGGCATTGTGCGTCGCGCGAAGGAAGGTGCTGACCACCGAGCCGGGTGTGGGCGAGAGAACGAGACGGTAGCGGTCGAGGCGGTTGACGATGCTGCGGCGGCTGGTGCCGGCGCTTTTCTCCAGCGGCGGCAGGAGGCGATTCCACATCGGGCGGTAGAGCTTCCGCTCGGCCGAGTTGAGCTCCTCGGTTTCCAGGGTCTCGATGATGCTGATGAGATACGCCTGATGATGAGCGCGCTCGAGATAGCGCCCCATCCAGAAAAACGATTCGGCGACGCGGCTCGTCGCTTGTCGGGAAGGCAGGGCCGCGTCTGGGATCCGGCTGGCGATGCGGGGCAGAAGCGGCTCGGTGGTGGCGTCGCTCAGCACCCACGTGTCCTTGCTCGTCCAGCCAAAGCCGAACTCGCCCGTGGCTTCGCTGCGCGAATGGACGCGCGTGAGGGCGCCGGGAAACACGTCGAAATCGGTGCCAGAGCGGACGGCAAACATGATGTGATCCTGCGGGTATTCGACCTTGCGTCCGCCTTGATAACAAATCGTGGTGGCACCTTCGTCCCGCGGCTGCGCGACATAGGACGCGGGCAGGCGGCGGATTTCCTGGCGAAGATTCGCGTCGTCGGCGGGCAGGCCGCGTTCGAAGGAGCCGCTGGTGTTCTCGAGGAAGATCGGGCGGATGCGGTAGGCGCCGAGATTTTCCAACACCATCTCGCGCTGATCGATGTCGCCGAGCCAAAAGGTCGGCGCGGTCGGGAGAATGGGCGCTTCGCCGAGGTAGAAGCGGATAATCTGCGGCGCGAACGCGAGCAGGCTGCGGTCGTCGGCGAGCTGCGCGCCCACGGGATTGACCAGCGCCACGGTGCCCTTGCGCAGACAATGAACGAGCCCCGGCACGCCGAGCAGCGAGTCGCGGCGAAAGACCAGCGGGTCCAGCCACGAGTCGGCGACGCGATTCTGGATGACCTCAACGCGTTCGAGGCCGCGCACGGTTTTCAGGAAGACCTGATCATTCAACACGAGCAGATCGCCGCCCTGCACCATCGGGATGCCCATGCGCCGCGCGAGGAAGCTCTGTTCCGTGGAAAGCGTGCGGCCTGCGCCGGGCGAGAGCAGCACCACCGTGGGATCGCCACCGAAAGCCGCCGCAGTTTCGCGGAGTCGCTCGAGCACGATGAGCGGCACTTCGGCGAGCGACTGCACCGCGGTGTCCTGGAAAAGCTCCGGGATCACGCGGGCCAGCGCGCGGCGATTTTGCATCATGTAGCTGATGCCCGTGGCGTGGCTGAAATGGTGATGTTTCACCTGCCAGGCGCCGCTCGTATCGCGCGAGAGGCAGATGCCGCTGAGGTGGAGGAAGGAATCGCATGGCCGCGGCAGACCGATCGCCGCGTTTTGGTAGTGGGGGCTGCCGAGCACGGCGTGGATCGGCACTACGCCGGCGCGCAGGATCTCGCGTTTGTCATACACATCGCGCAAAAAAGCTTCGAACGCCTGCAGCCGCTGGCGAATGCCGCGCACGATCAGTGCCCAATCTTCACTCTCGAAGACATGCGGCAGCAGGTCGCACGTCCACGGCTGCTGCCCCCACGGATCGGTGCGGATGACGTCGAACGTGACCCCCATCTCGCGCAGCGTGGCCTCCATGCGGTCGTCGAGGATGCGCGCGTCCGCCGGCGAGAGGTCGCCCAGAGCGCGCACGAGTTTTTGAAAATGCGGCCGTGGCGTGCCGTCGGCGCCATGCACCTCATGCCAGCGGTTGGCTGGAGAAAGTGATGACTTGCGCGGACCCTTGGCGGCGTTTTCCATTTCGGCGGCGAAGGTCAACATCGGGCCTCATCCGGTCAAGCGGCGAAGGCGTGCCGCGCTCGATAAGATTCCTCCGGGAAAGTGGTTGACACCCATTTTGCACCCGCCTAGTTTGCGCACCCTTTTCCACAGGAATCGACGACATGAACACGAGAACATTTTCAGCCAAAGCCAACGAAGTGAAACGCCAATGGTGGGTCATCGACGCTGCCGACCAAGTCCTTGGTCGCGTCGCCGTCAAGGCCGCCAATCTGCTGCGCGGTAAAGAGAAGGCAATCTATACTACCCACTGCGACACTGGCGACTTTGTCATCGTGATCAACGCCGAGAAGGTGCGCGTCACCGGCAAGAAAGAAGAGCAGAAGAGCTACATGAGCTTCTCCGGCTACGTTGGCGGTCACAAGAGCGAGACGGTGAAAGCGCGCCGCGTGCGCCGTCCCGAGCTGCTCGTCGAGAAGGCGGTCAAGGGTATGCTCCCGCACAACAAGCTCGGCCGTGCGACCTTCACGAAGCTGAAAGTTTACAAGGGCACCGAGCATCCTCATGCCGCGCAGCAGCCGCTCCCCGTGACCGAAATCGTTTAGTTTTTTCTACCACTCATGTCCCAGGAATTCATCGCCACCGGCCGCCGCAAAAACGCCGTTGCCCGCATCCGTATGTCGCCCGGCACGGGCAAAATCGAAGTCAACGGCCGTCCGTTCGACGAATACTTCAAGACGACCAATCTTCAGAACACCGTCCTTCAGCCGTTTGAAGTGGTGAAGTCGGTCAATCAATTCGACCTCACGGTCAACGCCCACGGTGGTGGCCCGAACGGCCAAGCCGGCGCGGTGCGTCTCGCGGTTTCCCGCGCGCTCACCGAGGCGAATCCCGAACATCGCGCGGTGCTCAAGCCGGAAGGCCTGCTCACCCGCGACCCGCGGATGAAGGAGCGCAAGAAGGCCGGCCAGCCCGGTGCCCGCAAGCGCTTCCAGTTCAGCAAGCGTTAAACGACTTTTTCGAGAGCTTTCCGCTTTCCTCCTCGAGACCCGCGCTGCGCGACCCCCATGTTGCGCGCAGCGCGGGTTTTCTTTTTCCCCGACGTTGGCGCACTCCGCGTCTGCCCTCGGTCGTTGGCTAAGCGACTTCCCAGGGCATCTGCCGAAGAAGTATCCGGATAGGCCGTTGGGAGAAATCCCGTTCATCCTCCAAATCCTGATCATCCTATCTAAAAGAAGGGGACTGAATTGACTGAATGAACAGGATTACCCGGCAGGGACTTTCGGCACCCGCTCTAAGCCGGACCGTGCGTGGCGGATTCTTCATCAAACCCACACAGCTATGATGTCCAAGCTACTTCGGCTCCTCGCGCTGTTTCTGCCGTTAACTTTCAGCTTTGGTGCAGATCCGAAACCCGCGCCGCGGGTCTTCTTTCTGATCGGTGAAACCGAATACGGGACAAGCGAGACGCTGCCGGCTTTCGCGAAGGCGGAACTCGAGCCGCGCGGCATCCGCAGCACCTTCTCGATCCTGCCCGCGTCGGGGACGGAGGAGTTTCCAAATTTCGACGCTTTCAAGGACGCAGATTTGCTGCTCGTGAGCGTGCGGCGTCACGCGCCGCCGAAGGAGCAGATGGACGCGATCCGTGCGCACGTCGCCGCGGGCAAGCCGGTGCTCGGTATCCGCACGACGACGCACGCGTTTGGCAAGCGGAAGGGCGAAACCGAGGGCGCGTGGGAAACGTTCGACATGGATGTGTTCGGCGGCCATTACGACAACCACTACGGGCGCGGGCCGAAGGTGTTTGCGAAAGTCGTGCCGGCAGCGGCGGCGCATCCGGTGCTAACGGGAATTGCCGGCGCGGAGTTCGAGGTGCCGTCGCATCTCTACAAGTATCCAAAGCTCGCGCCCACCGCGACGCTGCTCATCACTGCGCGAATGGAGGGGAAGCCCGAGGTCGAGCCGATGGCGTGGGTGAACGTCGCCGGCGAGCGCCGCGCGTTCTACACCTCGATGGGCGCCGCGGAGGATTTCGAGGTTCCGCAATTCCGCCGCCTGCTGCTGAACGGAATCCACTGGGCGCTCGGTCTGCCGGCTCCGAAATAACGCGACCTAATTCGCCCGCCGATGTGCGTGCCGGGCTACGACCGTGGAGAGCCAGCCACGCCGCGCGAGTTCATCGACGACCCGGAGATAAGGCTCGCGGAAGCGCGTCACGCGATCCGGGCGCGGATCGATGACTTCGCGAATGCGCACCATTTCACCCGCCACCTCCGCGAGCGGACGGCCGGCGGACGCAGCCAGCACGGCCATGCCGACGGCGGCTTCCGCGTTTTCCGGAAGAGTCACGGGCCTGCCGAGGATGTCGGCGCGGAGCTGACACCAATAGCGACTCCTGGCACCACCGCCGGTGAGCCGCAATTCGCCACCGACCGGCGCGCCGAGCAAGTCCAGATAGTCAAAGCACAACCGCTCGATGAACCCCACGCCTTGTAGGAGCGCGGCGTAGTGATCGATCTCGTCGGTTGGCTCACCGAGCATGAAGCCCTCGGCCTCCGGCGCGTGAAAGGGGAAGCGCTCGCCCTTGGAGGCGAGGGGATAAGTCGCGACGCTCGAGGGCTCGCGGGCCGCGGCTTGTGCGTCGAGGGCATCGAGATCGCGGTCAGGGAAATTCCGGGTGAGCACACCTGCCCCGGTGCTGGAGGCGCCGCCGGGCAGCCACTGGCCAGCGGGCGAGCGATGGGAATAGAC
>JBAVML010000283.1:0-5229 GCA_049690035.1 Chthoniobacteraceae bacterium | reverse complement strand
GAATGCGGCTAAGGCTTGGGAGGCTCGTTGCTCCCCTACAAATGCCCCCGCATGCCATGTCAATCACGCTCCGTTCCCTCACCTTTGCCCTGCTGTCTATTTCCATTGCTGCGTTCGCTGCCGATCCAGTCGTGGGGAACGTTCGCGGGGGCGAGGATTGGGGCACTTACTCGATCGTTCCCGCGAGCGCGCAGGCGCTGGCACTCGAAGCGACGGGAGCCGATCAGGGCGCGATCGTTTCCATCGGCAAGCCGACCGGAGCGCTGAACCAGAAGTGGTTCCTCACATCCAAAGCGGACAACTTCGTTTCGATCCGGTCCGCATCGAATCCCGCGCTCGTGCTCACGGCGGCGCAGGGCGGTGGTAAGCAGGGAACGCCGATCGTGGTCGAACCCGACGGCGGCCAACCGTCGCAGCTGTGGTCGCTCACGAAGCACGAGAACGGCGCCTATTCCCTCGAGCCGAAGCACGCCCCCGGCATGGGCATCGACCTGCTCGGCGGCAAACAGACGCCCGGCGCGAAAGTGGACCTTTGGACGCTCAATCCGAGCGACCCGCATTTACACTGGTTCATCAAGCCAGTCGCGGGCAGCGGCATCGCGGAAGCAAAGGCGGAAGGCGCCACGCCGAAATACGAGCCACCCGCGATCAAACCTGAAGACATCCTTCCCGGCACCACGAAGCAGTTCACCTTCACCAAGAGCAAGATCTTCCCCGGCACCACGCACGAGGTGACGGTCTTCATCCCGGCGCAATACGACGCGAAAACACCCGCGTGCGTGTATGTGAAGACCGACGGCTTCAACCCACGCGAGAAGACGCTGCTGGAGACGGCGATCGCGACGAAGGAAATGCCGGTGACGGTCGGCGTGTTTGTCCGGCCGGGCGAAGTGCCCGCGCCGATGAAGGGCACGATCGGGCGGCGCAATCGAGACTTTGAATATGACGGCGTGAGCGACAACAACGTGCGCTTTCTCACTGAGGAGTTACTTCCCTATATCGCGAAGGAGTTCACCCTGAACCTTTCCACCGACGGCAACGACCGCTGCATGGTCGGCGGCAGCAGTGGTGGCATCGCAGCGTTCACCGCGGCGTGGCATCGGCCCGAGGCGTTTAGCCGCGTGTATGCGGCGAGCGGAAGCTGGGTCGCGTTTCGTGGCGGGCATGAGTTTCCGACCATGGTGCGAAAGTTCGAGGCTAAGCCGATTCGCGCCTATCTAACTACCGCCACGCACGACATGGAGAACTGCGCGGGCGATTGGTTCCTGCTCGATCAGGAGATGGACAAGGCGCTGAAGTTTTCCGGCTACGACTACCAATTCCGCATCATCGATGGCCGGCACGTCGCGGGCTACGGCGAGAACTGGCAGGAGGCGATGGCCTATCTCTGGAAGGGCTGGCCCGACCGCGTGAAAGCCGGCCCGAGCGCGCCGCGAGCACAGGAAATCATCGTCCCCGGCGAAGACTGGCAGCTCGTCGCCGAGGGTTTCAAAAGCACACGCGGCCCGGCGTGCAATGCTGGCGGCGAGGTGTTCTTCGCCGACACGACAAACAGCAAGATTCACCGCATCGGCCTCGACGGGAAGATCACGGAGTTCGTCGCTGACTCCGGTGCCGCGCACTGCGTCACCGTCGGCGCGGACGGCTCGCTTTTCACCATCTCGGAAAAGAGCGGAAAACTGATGCGCTACGACACCACGGGCACGGCGAGCGTGGTGCTGGAAGGACTCACTGGACACTCGATCCTCGCGCGTCCGGATGGCGGTCTCTACGTTACGGACAATGACGACAAGAAGCCGAACAACGGCGGCTCCGTGTGGTTCATCAAGGACGGGCAGAAGAAGCAGGTGGAGGCCGGCCTGAAGTTTGCCACCGGCATGGCCTATCGCCCGGATCAGTGGCTGCTCTCCGTGGCCGAAGGTCATTCGAAATGGGCGTGCAGTTATCAGGTGAATGAAGACGGTTCGCTCACGAACAAGGAACGTTTCTTTCACCTGCACGTCGCCGATTGGGACGACGACGCGGGTCCTGAATCCCTGTGCTATTCGCTCGAAGGCCGTCAATTCGTCGCCACGAAAACCGGCGTGCAAATCAGCGCCGACGACGGCCCCACGCAAGTCATCCTGCCCGTTCCGGACCGCAGCCGCGTGACTGGTGTCTGCCTCGGCGGTGCGGAAAAGGACACGCTCTTTGCCTTCTGCGGAAACAAAATCTGGAAGCGCAAAATCCAGCAGCACGCGATGGGCGCCTTCACGCCTTGGACGAAGGTTGGCGGGACGAAGCTTTAAGCATCGCAGAGGTTGAGTGGCGATTGGGCGCTCAGGTCGGCGACGATCGCGATCTATGCAAATCCAGTCCTTCTCAGTCGCCGGCGATCAAGCGTATCGTCGCGCCACATTCCTCCCATGAAATACCTCTCCACCTTCGTCGCGGCGCTCGGCCTGACCGCGCTTTCCACCTTCGCGCAGAATCCGGCGCCGCGGCCCGAACCGATCGTTTCGCCGGAGCTGGCGGAAGGCCGGGTTACGTTCCGTCTCCGCGCGCCACAGGCGAAGGAGGTCGCGCTCCGCGGGCAGTGGAGCAAGGCTGCGGTGCCGATGACCCGAGCCGAGAGCGGGACGTGGACGGCGACCGTGGAGCCCGCACCGGCGGGCGTGTGGGAATACAGCTTCGTCGTCGATGGCTTGAACGTGATCGATCCCACCAATCCCGCGCTCAAACCGCAGCGCGAGCCGCAGAAGAGCATCCTCCATGTGCCTTCCGATCCACCCGCGGTTTGGGACTGGCAGGACGTGCCGCACGGCACGGTGCATCAGCACGGCTACGCGTCGAAGGCGCTCGGGAAGCCGCGGGAATGCTGGGTTTACACGCCGCCGGGCTACGAGAAAACGACGGAGAAATTTCCGCTGCTCGTCCTTCAGCACGGATCGGGCGACAACAGTCGCGCCTGGGTCGAGCACGGCAAGGCGCACTGGATTCTCGACAATCTCATCGCGGCGAAAAAAGCGCGGCCGATGATCGTGGTGATGCTCGACGGGCATCCGCTCGGTGCGTGGCCGCGTGGCGATGAAGGAAAACGCGCGGCGGCGATGGAGGCCTTTCAGCGCGAGTTGTTCGAGGACGCGCTGCCGCTCGTCGAGTCGCTCTATCGCGTGGAGATGGATCGCAGCCAGCGCGCGATCGCCGGGCTGAGCATGGGTGGCGCGCAATCGCTCACGGTCGGGATCGGAAATCTCGATCGCTTTGCGTGGATCGGATCGTTCAGCGGAGTGGCGCCGGAGGGTGAAGTGCGGGAAAAATTTCTCGCCGCGCCGGACATCGCGAACGCGAAGCTGCGCCTGCTCTGGATCGCCGTCGGCAAGGATGATTTTCTCCGCCAGCGGAATGAGGACTTCATCGCCGCGCTGAAGGAGAAAGGCATCCGCCACGAGTGGCAACTCACCGCAGGCGATCACTCGTGGCCGGTCTGGCGGCGCTACCTCGCGGAGTTCGCGCCGTTGCTTTTCACCGAAGCAAAATAGTGCGCGTCCGCCTCGTGCTCCTCGCCATCGGCTGCGCGCTGGAAATGGCGCATGGGGATGCGGTGGATGCGACCACGCTGCGCGGGAAAGTGATGGCGGGATACCAGGGCTGGTTTCGCTGTCCGGGTGATGCCGCGGGCATGGGCTGGGTGCACTGGAGCCGCGATGGGAAGCGGCTCGCGGGGGAAACGCTCACTTTCGAGATGTGGCCGGAGATGAGTGAATACACCGAGCGCTTCGCCGCGCCCGGATTCACCTATCCCGATGGAACGCAGGCCGAGCTTTTCAGCTCCGACAGCGCGGCGACAGTGCTGCGCCATTTTCAATGGATGCGCGATTACGGCATCGATGGCGCGTGGCTGCAGCATTTCGTCGTCGATCTTCCCGGCGGCCCGGCACAAGCGCGCTTCGCATCACGCCTGCGCACACTGGGCCACGTCCGTGCCGCCGCGAACGAGACGGGGCGCGCGTGGGCGCTCGCCTACGACATCTCCGGCATGCCTGCCGAGCGCCTTTTCGAAACACTGGCGCGCGACTGGCAAAAGCTCGTCGATGACGGGCTCACGAAAGACCCATGTTACCTGCACGAAGGCGGCAAGCCGGTGGTGGAAGTGTGGGGCTTCTATTTCCAAAACCAGGCGAACGCGATGACCGCCGAAATCGCGAATCGGATCATCGACTTCTTCAAGGCACCCGGCCCGTACCAGGCGTTTCTCGTCGGCGGTGGCGACTGGAATTGGCGGCGCAATCCCGATCCCGCTTGGCAGAAAATGTACCGGCGCTTCGACGCGTACTCGCCGTGGAATGTGGGCAATCTCACGCTGGACCGTGCGGGTGACGCGCATGCGACGACGAGCTATTGGGCCGATGACAAGGCGGAGTGCGAGAAGGCCGGGATGCGGTGGCTGCCCGTGGTGTATCCGGGATTCAGTTGGGACAATTTGCAAAAGAAGCCGCCCGGCTCGACGAACATCCCGCGCCGCGGCGGCAAGTTCCTCTGGGAGCAATTCCACGCACTGGCCAAGCTGGGCGTGGATTCGGTGTGCGTCGCGATGTTCGACGAAGTGGACGAGGCCACGGCGATCTTCAAGGTGACGAGCACACCGCCGACCCAGGCGCATTTCGTCGGCTACGAAGGGCTGCCCTCGGACTGGTATCTGCGGCTCGTCGGCGAAGGCGGAAAGATGCTGCGGGGGAAGATACCGGTCATCCGCGAAATTCCGATCCGGCCATAGCGGCGGGACATTTTGCTTGGCCGCATCGCGGCAGCCACTCAGCTTCTTCGATCATGCATGCTCCCTCCGAATCCAGCTCCCTCCCTTGGTGGCGGCAGCTCAATGGCTACCACTGGTTCGTCTTCATCGTGGCTTCCGCGGCGTGGTTTTTCGATTGCCTCGATCAGCGGCTCTTTTCCCTCGCCCGCATCCCCGCGCTGTCTTCCCTCATGGGCAAGTCGCCCGGCGATCCTGATGTGCAGGCTTTTGGAAAGGTAGTCACGGCCTGGTTTCTGATCGGGTGGGGCATCGGCGGAATGATCTTCGGCGCGCTCGGCGATCGTTACGGGCGGGCGAAAATGCTCACGTTGACGGTGATGATTTATTCCGCCTGCACGGGGCTGAGTTTCTTTAGTGTTCATCCGCTGGATTTCACCATCTTTCGCTTTCTGACCGGCCTCGGTGTCGGTGGAGTCTTCGGACTCGCCGTGGCC
>JBAVML010000282.1:0-4356 GCA_049690035.1 Chthoniobacteraceae bacterium | reverse complement strand
GCCCCGACTTTCGATCGAGCGCGGTGCCGGTGAACCCCGCAAAGGGTGCCTTCTGCGCAAGAGCGTCGGCGGGGAGGAGCGCTGATGCAATCAAGCAGACAATGAATACCAAGTTAGCCTTGTTCATGGAAATCATGCGGCTTCGCGAAGGTGAGCGAGAACGGAAATTGGTTCACTTCCAAAATGGCGTTTCCAAGCTAAGCGTGGGAAGGAGCTGAGAAAATCAGCTGGGCTGTGACCGCGCAGGCGATGACACAGCGATCCAAATCTCCCCCGACCTAGTCAGAGTAATTCTTCACAGTGTGGGCGAGGTCCATGACGTCGAGGTCGGCGCAGCGGAGTTCAGGGGAATGAGGGAGGGCCAGCCAATTCCGGGATTCCACAGGCGCTTTTCCATATCGCACGGCATGCCGCCACGTTTGTGTTTTGCTGTCGAGGTCAAATATCCCGCAGCTCGGCAAAGTCCTGTCCTTGTGTCACTTCCGCGATGAAAAAGATCAGCGGGACATTGATAATCGAGGCAGCAACATTGAATTACGGTTCCGGCGCACTGAAAAACGCCACCGGGACATGGAATGGCGGCGCCGCGTTGTTGAATTTTGAGCAGACGACATCGATTCGCCGAGCCGGCGCATTGAATCTCACGCCTTCGACTAACGAAAACGACGGTCCACATTGCGCCACTGGGGCGGGACATTGATCCACCGAGCATCCGCATTGAATCATGCGAAGGCGGCGCGAAAGGCTCAGCAGTTCGCGCGGAGGATTTCCACGGCGCGGTCGAGTTCGGACTCGGTGTTGTAGAGGTGAGGGCTGAAGCGGAGGTGTTCGCGGCCTTCGCGGTCGTGGCGGAGGGAGGCGACGACGCCGGCCTTTTCCAGCGCGACGAAGAGCCGGGCGCTGCTCGCGGTTTCGTGACGGAAGGTGGTGATGCCGGTGGCGTTCGCGCCTTCGCGCGGGCCGAAGACTTTGAAGCCGAGCGGCTCGATCTGCGCGAGGAGGTGGTCCTTCAACTCGAGCAGGCGTGCGGCGACTCGGTCGATGCCGTGGCTGGCGATGAGTTCGAGTGCGGCGCGCATGCCGTAGATGCCGGCGATGTTGAGCACGCCGGGTTCATAGCGCTGGGCGGTGGGGACGAACTGCACTTCGTCCTGCGCTTGGTAATTTGGCGAGACGACATTCCACGCGCCGAGCAGGGTGGGGCGCAGCTCTTCGAACCGCTCTTTTTTCACAAAGACGATGCCGATGGCGAGCGGGCCGAGCATCCACTTGTGCGCGTCGGCGCTGAGGAAATCGACGTGGGTGACGTGCGTGGGGAAGGCTCCGAGGGTCTGGATGGCGTCGAGGGAAAAAAGCACGCCGCGCTCGTGCAGCAGCGTGCCGATGGCGTCCACGTCGATGCGGTAGCCGGTGATGAAATGTGCGCTGGCGAGGGCGACGAGACGGGTGCGCGGGGTGAGCGCGGCGGCGACGAGTTCGGGGGTGATTTCGCCGGGCTGCGCGGGCTCGAGGTAGCGCACGATGACGCCGCGGCGGCGGAGATCGATCCACGGATAGACGTTCGCCGGGTAGTCGCCGTGGTAGCAGATGACTTCGTCGCCCTCGCGCCATGAGATGCCGTTGGCGAAGAGCGAAAGTCCGAGCGAGGTCGGGCCGAGCAGCGCAATTTCATCCGGCCCGGCGCCGATGAACTCCGCGCACACTTTGCGCGCGAGTTTCACGTCGCGGAGCACGTCGCCGAACTCCTGCGGATTTTCCGCGCAGAGGCGCGTGTAGTCGCAGACGGCATCGGCGACCGGCGCGGGCAGCGGCGTGACGCCGGCGTGGGCGAGGAAGATCTTGTCGCGCGTGACGGGGAAGAGGCCGCGGCGTTGGGTTTCGTCGGGGTAAAGATTCATTCTTTCACGCGGTCATACTGCGCGCCGCTCGCGCGATGACAGGTTCGTTCCTCGCGTTTTGAGCGCGCAATTCCAGCGCACCCGTTCACGGATTCACCACCTCCACCAGCACGGGCGGCGGCGCGGGAGTCGCTTTCGGCGCCGGGGCGCCGAGGCGGGTGCTCACCGTGATTTCCCGGTAAACGGTTTTTTCTCCCGAGTCGTGATCGACCACCAGCTGGGAGCGCACCTTGAAGGTGTTCTCCGGCGGCCGGGGCGGTTTCGGCTTGAGGTGGTCCAGGATCATGAAGACGCCGAGGTGCGCGACAAAGACGCCCATCCCGACGCAGAGCAGCAGCCGACCCGTCACTGCCGGCGGGTTTGTTCGCCTTCCTCGATCAGCTTCCAAAATCCCTTCTCGCGGCCGAGTTGATCGTCCTCGGTCATGGGAAGATTCGCGCGGAAGAGGAAGTCGCGGATGGTGTTCTTGTGCAGGACGCGATGGACGGTGATGCCTTCCTCCCCGCGCTCGAAATAGATGCGGTAGTCCTTCGCCCGATAACGAAAGAGCCGTTTGCCGTCGCGCTCGACGACGCCGAATTTCGCTTCGTCGGCTCCCTCGATGTCCTCGGGGAGGAAGTGAAATTCGTCGAGCAGGTCGAGCTGCATTTCCTTGGGGAGCGCGGCCATTTCTCCGGCGGAGATTTCGTTGAAGACAATTTGGAGCATGGGAAAAAACGGACCGACCGCGCAGCCTAGAACCTAAACCGGGAAACTCAAACGCCGATGTATTCCCGGGCGACGCGCCGCCCGAGGCCGGTGAAAATTTCCCACGGTATGGTCCCCGCTTTGTTCGCGAGTTCGGCGACAGTGATCTCCTCGTGGCCCTGGCGGCCGATGAGTACGGCCTCGTCACCCACTGCGACATCGCCGACGGCGCCGATATCGACCATGATCTGATCCATCGTCACCCGGCCCAGGACGGCGCAGCGGCGGCCACCGATGAGGACCTGGGCATTCTGCCCGGAGAGATGCCGCTGGTAGCCATCCGCATAGCCCACGCCGAGCGTAGCGATCCGCGTTGCTCGCGGCGTGATGTAGGTGCGACCATAGCTGATGCTGCGGCCGGCGCCGACGTCGCGGAGCAGGGTGATCCGTGTCTTCCAAGTGAGGGTGGGGCGGAGGCAATGCTGCCACTGCGGCAGCGGTGCATGGCCGTAGAGCATGATGCCGGGGCGCACCATGTCGCCGGCTTGCTGCACATGGCCGAGCACGCCGGCGCTGTTCTCGACATGCACGACCGGCGCGGGGATGCCCGCCATCCGGATCTGCACGACCAGAGCGTGGAAGCGCACGAGTTGGCGCTGGGTGAAGTGATTGTCCTCGTCCGCAGCCGGGAGATGCGACGCGACGCCGGTGATTGTCACGCCGGGGATCGCGCCAATCTTCTCAATCATTTGCAAAGCATCCTCCTGCCACGCGCCGATGCGACCCATGCCGGTATCGACGATAAAGTGAATCGGCAGAGGATTGCCGTTCGCGAGTTCGCCGAAGGCACGCGCCTCGTCGGCATTCGAAACGGACGGGATGAAGCGGCTGGTGGCGATCTCCGCGCGCTCTTCCGGGAGCGCCGGGCCGAGGATGAAGACTTCCGCCGACGGCAGACTGCTGCGGAGCTCTCTCGCCTCCGCGACATTGGCTACGCCGAAGAGATCGACATGGTTCGCGAGCGCGCGCACCACTGGCCCGATCCCATGTCCGTAAGCGTTCGCCTTCACGATCGCCATGATGCGGACTTCCGTTCCGGTTCGATTACGGACGGCGGTGGCATTGTGGCGGAGGGCTTCGAGGTCAATCTCTGCCCATGTACGGTGCGATGGGGAGGGGGCGATTTCCGGGGGCATCTGTGGCGTGGTGCTTGTGTCCCACCAATCGTCGTCCGCATCAATCCCGTTCCGCGTTACGATTTGCCGATGCTTGCGTTCGGCGGGATTTGCCCTACACACCAAGCTTCGTAACCCGCTCTTTCGCCCTATGTCATCTCCGCTCCCGCTCCTGATCGCCGTTTTGGGCCTTGCCGCTTCGACTGCTCTTGCGCAGGAAGCGAATCCCAGCGCGCCGGCCGCACCTGGTGCGGATGGAGCCACGAAATTGCCCGAGACCAGTCCTGCGGAGGTCAAGCCGCCGGCCAAGAAACCGGCCGCCGCGCCCAGCGTTGCGGACGCGAAGAAACCGGAAGTGACCACTGCGGCGAGCGCCAAGTCGAAGTCGAACCGCCGGGTAACTTTCGTCAAGCGTACGCCTGCGCCCGCGGCCGACGCTGCCGCGGAACCTGAGGAGCGCCCGCTTACCTTCTGGGATCGACTGTTCGGTCGTCGTCGCCGCGAAGCCACGCCGGCTCCCACCACCCCGGTCGCAACGCCGACTCCCAAGCCCGCGCCCCGGATCAAAAAGCCTAAACCGGCGAGCACTCCGGCGC
>JBAVML010000281.1:0-5692 GCA_049690035.1 Chthoniobacteraceae bacterium | reverse complement strand
TCGGCGACGCCGGCACTCGCAGCGGCACGCTGTTGAGTTCATCGGTCATCACCAGCGTAAAGATCGGCGGCGACATCGTCGGCGGCAACGGCCTGAACAGTGGCGCCATCGGCGTGGGGGTCAGGGAGGCGGTTAACACTGGAGTTTACATCGGCAACGTAGTCGTGACCGGCGACATCATCGGCGGCTCCGGGCCCAGCTCCGGCCAGATCGTCAGCCAGGGCAAGATCAAGAACGTAACCGTGCGGAACTTGATCGGCGGCGGCGCTTTCGAGACCGGCGCGATCGGCAGCCTGAAGGGTTTGGGCGCGATTCTGGTCAAAGGAAACATCGTCGGCGGAGAGGGCGATCGCTCGGGCTTCATCACCACGGAACAGGAACCTGTGGTTGAAGGACCCGACCCAGCCGACGCGAATGCCCCCATCGCCAGCGTCACCGTCCTCGGCTCGATCTTCGGCAATCCACAGCGTGAGAGCTCTGGCCCGGGCTACCGCGCCGGCGGCATCCTCAGCAGCGGCCAACTCGGCCCCGTGAACATCGCGGGCGACGTCTTCGGCGGCGGCAATGCTCAGACCGGTCGCATCGCCTCCAGCCATAGCATTACGAGCGTAAATATCGGCGGTCGCGTCAGCGGGGGCAGCGGCGAAGATTCGGGAAGCATTGCGGCCGACGAAACCATCGCGAGTGTCTTCATCGGCAGCGAAATGCGCGGCGGCATCGGCAACGGCTCCGGGACGATCCAGACGTCCGGCAATCTCGGCTCAGTATCCATCGGCGGAGATCCCGGCGAAGGCGGAGACAGCCTCATCGGCGGGAGCGGCGAGCGCTCTGGTTCGGTGATCAGCGGCGGCAAGCTCGCGAAGATCGACATTTTCGGCAGCGTCATCGGCGGAGACGGCCCCGGCAGTGGCAGCATCGAGACCCAGGGCGAGGGCTCGCTCGGCGACATGGGGCCGGTCTTCATTGCCAAGAGCCTCATCGGCAGCTTCGGCTCGCGGAGCGCGATCGATGCAGGGCAAATCTTCAGCTCCGGCAAGCTCGCCAGCGTCATCATCGGCGACCCGAAAGACACCAATACCGAAAGCGGCGGCAGCGTCATCGGCGGCATCGCCCGCGGCAGCGGCACGATCTCCAGCGAGCTCGACATGGGACCGGTGAAGATCAAACAAAACCTCCAAGGCGGCACCGGCGATGAATCCGGAAAGATCACCAGCGGCGGAAAGCTCGCCAGCCTCACTCTCGGCTCGCCGGAGCTTCGTGGCTCGATTTTCGGCGGCGCCGGCAACTACGACACCACGATCGAATCCGGAGACCAACTCGGCCAGGTGTACGCGGCGGGCACGATCGGTTCTGTTACCGTCTTCGGCGACGTCCTGGGGAATAGCAGTAACTCCGACGGCGGCGCCTATTCCGCGCAAGTGCGCGGCCTCTCGATCGCCAGCGTCACCGTCCACGGCAATCTCGAGGGTGGCCTCGGCGACCACAGCGGCGGCTTCTTCGCCACGAGCCTCAACATCGGCCCCGTGATCATCGGCGGCAATGTCGAGGGCGGCTACGGAAGCAACTCGGGCTTCATTTCCGCCGAAGGAAATCTCGCCTCGGTGAAAATCGGCGCGTCCTTGCGCGGCGGCTCGGGCCCAGGCTCCGGCTACGTCGCCGCCGGTGGAAATCTCAGCAGTTTCGAAGCCGCCTTCGCGAGTGGGGATTCCGAGACCTCCCGCCCGCGCATCTCTGCGGGAAAGATGATCGCCTCGCTGACGATCAATGAATCGATCTTCAATACCGATATCCTCGCCGGCTACCGCACAAACGGCTCCGCATTCAATCCCGATGCCCAGATCGGCACCGTGAAAATCGGCACCGGCACCGGACCCGGCAACATGCAGGGCACCAACATCGTCGCCGGCCTCAGTGCTGGAGTGGATGGCTACTTCGGCACCTTTGATGACCGGCCGATTCTCGGCTCGGGCAGCCCCGCCATCTATTCCAAGATCGCCAAAGTCATCGTCAAAGGCGCGATCAGCAACACGAGCGCCTCGGGCGATACCTTCGGAATCATCGCGGAAAATCTCGTCTCGCTGATGATCGGCAGCAGCACCCTCCCACTCACCGGCGGTGCGTTGAACGACGACTACCGGCCGGTCGCCGAGTCGAGCGACACCGTGTACGGCGAGGGGTCGATCGACTAGCGCGGCTTACGACTCCAGCCCCATCGCGGCTGGGTTGGGTGGCTTCCGCTCATTCGCCCATCCGACCGGCAACCGATTCTGTTTTCCCATGCCGCCCGTCCCGTTCAACATCATCCTCCCCACGGCCTATGGACAGATGCTCGTGAACCGGCACGACATCAACCAGACCAACGCGCTCTTCAAGACCGGCCACGCCATTGACCACGGCGAGATCGTGCTCCTCGCGCGGGTGCTTCAGCTACTTGGCGCCGACCTCACGGTGCTCGATGTCGGCGCCAATTTCGGCACCTACACCCTCGCCCTCGCCCGCTGCGTCGGCACGCGAGGACGAGTCCACGCCTTTGAGCCGCAGCGGATCATCTTCCAGATGCTCGCCGGCAGCGTCGCGTTGAATTCGCTCACCAACGTCTTCTGCCATCACCTCGCCCTCGGCGACCGCGAGGGCCGGCTGGAGATTCCGCAGTTCGACTACGCCCAACCGCTCAATTTCGGCAGCATCGAATTCACCGCCACCCAGCACGAGCCCTTGACCCAGCCCCGCGGCCACGATCCGCAGTCGGTCGAATATGTGCCGCTGACGACCATTGACCGCTTCGAGTTCCCGCAGGTCCACCTGATGAAAATCGACGCCGAAGGCATGGAAATGCAGGTGCTGGAAGGAGCCATGAACACCCTGCGCCGGTGCCGGCCTGTGCTGTATCTCGAATTCCTCAAGAACGACAAGGTAGCCCTCCAGCAATGGGTGGCCGCGCTGGATTACGCCGTCTATGAAAATGGGATCAACTTCCTCTGCATCCCCGCCGAGTTGAAGGACCGGATTCAGGTCAACCAAACGTCGGCGGATGCTACGCGGTTTGACTCTGGCAAGGCTAGCCGGCTTTCCAGATTTCCCCCAGCTTTGTAATCGCCCAAGTCGCGCCGAATGGTCACAATTACAGTCGAACAAGCGTTGCAAACTGCGCTTGCCTATCACCAGTCTGGACAGCTTGAGTCCGCAGGAGCGATCTACCGGCAGATCCTCCGGGTGCAGCCGCAGCATCCCGAGGCGCTCCACTCCCTCGGGTTAATCTCCGCGGCGCTGGGCCAGCAAGATGTCGCCGCGGAATTGATCGCACAAGCAATCGTTCATTCTCCTGCTCAGCCAATTTTTTATTCCAACCTCGGTGAGATTTATCGACGACTCGGACGATTGGAAGAATCCATCGCGTGCTTCCAACGAGCGCTGGCGTTGCACGCCGATCTCCCCGAAACCTTCAGCAATTACGCGGCGGCCCTCGCCGCTGCAGAGCGGCTCGACGAAGCCATCCCGTGGTATCACCGTGCCCTCGCGCAAAAACCCGGCGCGGTCGATACCAATATGAACCTTGGCGTGACGCTGGTGAAGCTTGGCAGGTTTGACGAGGCGGTGCGTTGCTTTGAGAGAGTCGTGAAGCTTGATCCTGACTTCCGAGGAGCGCTGGGCACTCTCGGCGTCACTCTGCTTTTGCTGGGCAATTATGAAGCGGGATGGCGATGTTACGAAGGACGTCGCGCCGGTTCCACTGCTAAGGGCGACTTTCCAACGCCGCGATGGGATGGAGGACCCGCTACTGGTCGAACCATTCTCATCCATGCCGAACAGGGTTTCGGCGATACGATCCAATTCTTTCGCTATGTTCCCCTCATCCGTCAATACAGCGGTGCAAGTCACGTGATTTTCGAATGTCAGCCCGAACTCGTGCGCCTGCTTTCGACCGCTGCCGGGCGGCGCTTTGAGCTGATTCCACACCGAAGTTGGAATAATACCGCATCGCCACCATTTGACCTGCATCTCGCGTTACTCAGCCTGCCTCTGGCGCTTCAGCTCTTTGAACCTTTGCAGGTCAGCACCCCTTATCTGTTTCCCGGCTCCGAATTACGCGGAAGGTGGCGAGCGAGGCTCAGCTCAGATGCCACCTTGCGCGTGGGCATCGCTTGGGAAGGGAGTCCGACCCACAATGAGAACCGTCGACGATCTATCGATTTGTCGTGCCTTCTCCCCGTGCTTTCTCTTCCTCACGTAACTTTTTATAGCCTGCAGCCCAACCCAGTTTCGAACGCAGCAAGCCCACTCACGGAAGCGGGCGTGGTGGATGTCACCGACCTGATTACGGACTTCGCCGATACCGCTGCGTTGATCGTGGAATTAGATTTAGTGATCTCGGTAGATACGGCTGTGGCCCACCTCGCCGGCGCGCTCGATCGGCCGGTTTGGACACTGCTGGCCTTTGTCCCAGACTGGCGCTGGGGCCTCAAGCGCGAAGACACGCCCTGGTATCCGACGATGCGTCTCTTTCGCCAGCCAAAGAGGGACGATTGGGATTCTGTGATTCATCGCGTGGCGGAGGAACTCACCGCGCTCGCAACGCGATATACACCCTAAAGCGGCATCCGGCGGTGACGCGATTCATCACCGCCGGATGCGCTGGTGTCAACTTCTCAATCGCCGTACAGCTTGCCATCCATCTTCCGTTGAAGATCGTTCACGACCTCGGCCAGCTTTCGTAGTTGCTCCTGTTGCCGGGTGATCATCGTCTCCTGCTCCTGCACCCGCCTGTGCTCCTTTTGAAACTCATTGAGCAGCATCGCGTTCACTGCTTCGTAGCGGACCGTGTAAATCTCGCCTTTCGCGTTTCGCTGCACCAAGTCAGGTGAAACCTCCGCGACTTCCTCCGCTATCAGGCCATAGTGAGGGACGCCCTTGGAATCCAATTGCTCATTGTAGCGGAAACTGACCGGACGCAGCGAATGGATCGCCTCGCTGCTATCGGCCATGTCCTCGATGTCCCGCTTGAAGCGGCGGGAGGAGGTGTTCGTGCCGAGCTGGCCGTCCGCATTGATATAGACTGCCACGCCATCCGTCGCCGTAGCGCCATAGATGCCCGCAACAAACGTGGCTGTCTGAGTATTCTGGTCGCCAATACGGATCGTGTCGCTCTCGTCGGCGACGCCCAGGTTTCCAATATCAATGTTGTTATCACCGGTGGTCAGATTATAACCCGCTTGAAATCCGATGCCGATGTTGGTTGTGCCGGTTGTATTTTGGCCAAGCGCGCTAAGCCCGCTCGCGACGTTGTAATCGCCAGTGCCATTTGCGCCGAGAGCACCGAAACCAAGGGCGACGTTGCCGGCTCCTGTATTGCTAGTAAGCGCATACGTACCGAACGCCGAGTTGTAACTACTAGTCGTGTTCGACACAAGTGTATTGAGACCGAATGCGCAATTTGACTCTCCCGTGGTGTTATAGAGGAGTGCATTCGTCCCGGTCGCGACGTTAAAAATGCCTGTCGTGTTCGCCGATAGTGCTCCGGCGCCGATTCCAGTATTGTAACCACCGCTCGTCGTCGAATAGAGGGAGTGGTAGCCAAATGCCGAGTTGCTACCCCCTGAAGTCACCGAGTTTAATGCACCGGTTCCGTAGCTTGTGTTGCTCTGCGCGAGGGAACAGGGCGAGGTTAGCGCGAGCAGCACTGCTGCCGCGAGGA
>JBAVML010000280.1:0-4321 GCA_049690035.1 Chthoniobacteraceae bacterium | reverse complement strand
GCGCTGATCCGCGCGCCGCGTCCGCCGAAGCGCTGCGACCAGTCGCCGGCGAGTGGGGAGTCTTTGGCGTCGGCGGGGAGGTGGATGAAGGGCGCGAGACCCTTGCCGCGGGTGGCGGTGACGTAGCCGCCGACCGCGCCGCCGTCAGCGTGGTGCTCGATCTGGTCGAGGCCCTTCCAGCCTTCCTCATCGCGGTCGAAGCCGATGCGCACGGAGTGGATCGGCTGCGGCGGACGATCGCGCAGCGGGTTCGCGGGCTCGGGGAGTTTTTCGTCGAGGAGCTCGACGCCGCCGAGGGCGTAGAGTTTGGCGTCGCGGAGCTCGAAGCGGAACTGAACGGTGCGGTCCGGCGCGATGGTGCCGCGCCAGCGCACGGGTGCGTCCGCGGCGTCGCTGGTGATCGGCTCGGCTTCGGGGAGCGTGGTGCCGTCGGCGGCGAGCGCGGTGATGCGCAAGGAGCCGCGCACTTCCGCGGTCACGCGGAGCGGCTCGGCGACGCGCAGTGCGCCGGTGGTGAGCACGGCGGGCGCGCTCTTTTCCACGGGCTCGTAGCCGGCCCAGCGATCGAGCGGGAGGCGGGCGAGGCTGAGCAGGCAGTTGCGCTTCCAGCCGGTGTGGGGGAAATCGGAGCCGCCGTAGTAGATGAGCACGTCACCGCCTTGCGCGATGGCCGGACCGGCGGGGGCGTAGATGCACGCGGAGTCGGGCGCGCCTTTTTCGCCGAGAGGAAGGATCGGCTGGCCAGGCGTGACGCGCTGCCAGGTGATACTGTCGGGGCTCCACGCGAGCTCGACATCGACGGTGCGGCCGGCGCCGACGTGGTAGAGCATGACGTAGCCGAGCCAGACGTGGCCGTAGCGGAAGGGCGTGAGCGCGTAGGTCTGCGTGCCGCGGCCTTCGGCGCGCGAGGAGCGCAGGACCATGCCGGTGTTTTTCCAGGTTTTGAAATCGGTGCTCTCCAGCCGCGCGATGGTGCGCTCTCCGATGTAGAGCTTGGTGAACCAGAGGTAGCGCTGGAGCTGCTCGTCCCACATCGCGTTGTTGTGCGTGTCGCCGTTCTGCGGGCCGAAGCCCTGCGGTGCTTCCGGTTCGCTCCAGTGAATGCCGTCGGGGCTGGTGCGGGTGCGCGGCTGACCGAGGCCGGTGTCGTAGGTCATCTTGTAGCGCCGCTGCGGATCGGCGTCGTGCGGGTCGCGGAAGACGCCGACGTTGGGAGTGTCGCGCGCGACAATATTGGTGCCGCCATTTCCCGCGAAGCGGTGGAGATCGAGGCGCGGCTTTTCCCACGCGAGGCCGTTGCGCGAAGTGGCGTAGAGCAGATACCAGCCGACGTCGTGGACGGTGCTCGGCGTGTCCATTTTCGCGATCGCGTCGGGGTCGGCGAGCACGCACTTAGACCAGAGCTTGAAGAGCTGCTCGCGCTCGTCCCAGAGCACGTTGGGGTAAAGGTTGTTGGTCGCGTTTTCCCACGGCTGATCCGCAGGCATGAGCGGATTGCGTGGGTCCTTTGTCACTGCGCCCGGTGCGAGCCGGGCATTCTGAGCGGAAACGATGACGCGCGGATCGAAGACCAGTTGCTTGCGTTCGTCCGGTGGGAAGAGGCGCGGCAGTTCGGCGGCGAGGAGTGCCGGACCGAGCGCGCAGGTGGCGGCGAGGAGGACTGCGGCAGCGCGGCGCGGTGACCGAGCGGGCACGAGCTTCGAGAAAACATTCATGAGCGGAGGGCGGCCGGGATCATTCACCGGGATAGCGCGGCGAAGGTTTGCCACTACCGGCCGCCTGCTGGCAAGCGGGGTTCACTCGCGGCGCAGGATTGGCCGCGTTCTTTTGCTCCGCACTTGCATGGCAGGGTAGCCTGCCCGGCGCGTGAGTTCTTTCGCTTATCTTTTTGAACGGTTTCCATCGTTCGTGCAGACCTTCGTCTATCGCGAGGCGGTGGAGATGGTGCGGCAGAAGATGGATCCGCTGCTGGTCTCGATCCGGCGTCCCGATGATCCGGGGGAACTCGCGGAGCAGCTCGATGTGGACGTTTTTTACGCGCCGGAGGAAAAGGAACTGCGCGCGCAAGTGGATGCGCAACGAGCGGCGCGAAAGCTCGCGTGGCGACCGCACAAGGCGATCCCCAGGCATCGCGGGGAGCCGGATGCGCAGCGGATGTTCGAGGCGACCTGGCTGGCTCCGCACCTTCGCGAGCGGGGCATCCGGCACGTGCATGCGCACTTCGGCGGCGTGGCCGCGCGCACGGCGTGGTGGCTGCGCGAGCTGTTCGGCTTCAGCTACAGCTTCACCGGGCACGCGAACGATATTTTTTGCGACACGGATTTTCCGGTGACGAACGAGGCGCTGGTCCGCGGTGCTCGATTCGTCGTGACGGAGACCGACTACGCGCGGCGCTGGATGGAGAAGAAATATCGGTTCGCCCGGGGTCAGGTGTTTCGCGTCTTCAACGGCATTGAGATAGACGGCTTTCCGTTGCGCGAGTCCGCGGGGGCGCTGCCGCGGATCGTTTCGGTCGGACGCTATGTGGAGAAGAAGGGATTCGCCGATCTCATCGAAGCCTGCCGGCTGCTGCGTGAGCGCGGGGTGGAGTTCGAATGCGACATCATCGGCGGCGGTCCGATGGAAAATGTGCTGCGTGAACAGGTCGCCGTTGCAGGTCTGGAAGATCGCGTGCGACTGCTCGGCCCGCGTTCACAAAACGACGTGCGCGCCGCACTCGCGGGTGCGCAGATCTTCGCGCTCGCCTGCGTGCCGGATAAGGACGGCGGCAGCGACAATCTCCCGACTGTGATCATGGAAGCCATGGCCGTCGGTCTGCCCATCGTTTCCACGAACCTCGCCGGTATTCCCGAAATGATCACCGATGGCGCCGAGGGTTTTCTCACCGCCCCGCACGATCCATCCGCGTTTGCCGATGCCTTGGGAAGATTGCTGCGCGATCCCGTCGCGGCGTCCCATTGTGGCGAACGCGCCCGCGCGTCCGCCGTCGACAAATTCTCCGTCGCAAACACCACGCGCGAACTCAAACATCTCCTCGCCCGACACGCCGCTGTTTTCCCGCCGCCGGCTGCATTCTCCGGAGATCCGGAGATCCCGCGTCCCGGATTCTTCGAGCGTCTCGCGCTCCGCTGGAGTTAGCCGCCGGCGGCGCTCGAATGTATGTGGAGATGACAAACGCGTCATTTCCCGCTTCAACCACCGCGTGCCAAATCTCCCCGGAAGCCCAGCATTTGCGCCGATTCCCGTCGCGCGGAGAGAGTTTGTGAAAAATTTCACAAAGTGCTTGCCACGTCTTTCCGACCACTGTTTTATCCCGTGCGCATCGCCCGCAGCGTGGATCGCCGTTTGTCTCCCCGACGCAGCGTTTCTCGTTTGAGAAAACGTCGTCTCACGCTTCCGGCACTGCCCTTATTTTGGAAATGAGTAATCTAGACCCTACGCATCGCCTGTCGTCCTCCAGCCTCCGCTGGGGGCGTCTTTTCGCGCTGGTCATTGCCTTCGTGGCGATCGGTATTTTGCCCGCGATCACGGCCTTCGCGGTGGATGAAAAAGCCGCCGCTGAGCAGATCGAAGCCGCCGCGCCGACTGCGCACGGTGAAGCGCATCACGAAGGTCTGACCACTTACGCGCCGCTGATCGACCTCGGCATTTTCAAAGTCACAAACTCCATGATCGTGACCTGGATCGTGGCGATCCTGATTATCGTCTTCGCGCAATACGCGACGCGGCAGATCAAAGACGTGCCGGATGGCGCGCAGAATTTCTGGGAGTTCCTCGTCGAGAGTCTGCACGACTTCCTCGAGAGCATCATCGGCCACGATCTGGTCAAGAAGACCTTCTGGTTCTTCGCCACCATCTTCATCTTCATCCTTTTCACGAACTGGTTCGGCCTCCTCCCTGGCGTCGGCACGATCGGCTGGGGTACCCCGACTCCGCAGGGGGGACTCGAGCACATTTCGCGGCCACTTTTCCGCGGCGTGAATGCCGATCTCAACATGACGCTGGCGATGTCGGTTACGTTCTTCGCTTGCTGGATCTGGTGGGCGATCAGCGCCAACGGCCCCGGCGGTTTCATCATGCATATCTTCGGGCCGAAAGGTCAGACGCAGGGCTTCATGAAGGCGATGATGATCGTCGTCTTCGCATTGGTCGGCGTGCTGGAGGTGGTCTCGATCATGTTCCGCCCGGTGTCGCTCAGCTTCCGTCTCTACGGCAATGTCTTCGCCGGTGAAAACATGCTCGAATCGATGGCGAACATCGTCCCCGGGCTGTCGTGGCTGATTCCGGTTCCTTTCTACTTCATGGAGTTGCTCGTCGGCCT
>JBAVML010000279.1:0-26391 GCA_049690035.1 Chthoniobacteraceae bacterium | reverse complement strand
CATTCATCTAATCGCGACTCCCTTCCCGTATGAAATTTAGCGTCAGCAAAGAGAAGCTCCTCGCAGGCCTCCAGACCGTGCAAAATGTGGTCAGCACCCGCACCACACTGCCGATCCTTTCGAACGTCCTGCTCCAGGCGGCCAATGGACAAGTGCGGCTGACCACCACCGATCTCGATGTTGGCGTAAGCGGCACGATCGAAGCGCAAGTCGAGAAGGATGGCGGGACCACCTTGCCCGCGCGCCGGCTTGCCACCATCGTTCGCGAGCTGCCCGCCGCGGAGGTACAGGTCGAAGTAGATTCGAAAAATGTCGCCACGATTCGCTGCGGCCAGAGCTTCTTCAAAATTCTCGGTCTGCCCGAGGAAGAGTTCCCGCCGCTGCCGCGTTTCGAGGATGCAAAGAGCTTCACGCTGCCGCAACAGGCGCTGCGCGATGCGCTGAAAAAAACGAGCTATGCGATCTCCACCGACGAGACACGCTACGTGCTCAACGGCATCCTTTTTTCGTTCAAGGAGAACAAACTCACGATGGTCGCCACCGATGGGCGCCGCCTGGCGATGCTCGATCTCGAAGTCGAATTCGCCCGCAGCCAGGAGGCTGACATTATCGTGCCGACGAAGTGCGTGACCGAACTCGGCCGCCTGCTCGGCGATGACGGCGAGGTGAAAATGAGCATCGCCGAAAATCAGGTCGCGTTTGAAATCGGCGGCACGCTTCTCGTTTCGAAATTGATCGAAGGCAACTACCCGAACTACCGGCAGGTCATTCCCGGCGAAGCGAAGGAACGCATCACCCTCGAGCGCGAACTGTTCCTCAACGCCGTGCACCGCGTCTCGCTTCTCTCGAGCGAAAAGTCGAACTCGGTGAAGCTCGTCTTCACAAAGAACAACATCGAGATCGCGGCGAACACGCCGGACGTCGGCGAAGCCAAGGAGTCGCTCGCGGTCGCCTACAAGGGCCGTGAATTCTCGATTGCGTTCAACCCGGAGTTTCTCCAGGCGCCGCTGCGCAATCTCAGCAACGACGAAGTCTATCTCGACCTGATCGACGAGATGAGTCCGGGCGTGATCAAGATCCAGAGCCCCTTTCTATACGTGCTGATGCCGATGCGCATCAGCTAAACCGCGAATTTTCCTTTGCGAATTTTGGGAGGCCGCCTAACGTTCGCCTCCCGCTGCCGAAAGGTAGCGAATGGATGCCAAAAAGCTCACGTGGCGGAACTGGCAGACGCGTACGGCTCAGGACCGTATGGGGCAACCCGTGAAGGTTCGAGTCCTTTCGTGAGCATCTCCCTGATCTTCAGGGAGTCGGGCAGGAGGGGGTCATTCGGCATCACGCTTGAGTGACTAAGGACTCCTCACTCGACTACTTCGGGCCCTGTTCGGACTGCTCTTGATCGAGCCGGTACGGCTACGATGTAAATCACAGTGTTGCGGGCGATCATTCCACCCATTGGATCGCCCGGATAACTGCCGCCAGGGCGGCGGAGCTAGGCAATCAACTCGCGTGCGCGGGCCAGCGAGGTGTCCACGTTGGGGCAGATATTTTCCAGGCCGAGCCGGTCGATGAAGCCGGATTCGAAGAGCACTTTCATCGGCTGCGGCTGCACGCCGCTGAGGATGACCTGGGTGTGGCGGTGCGCGAATTTGTCGAACATCAGGTTCAGGGCGCGCAAGCCGGTGCCGTCGATGGCGGGGACCTTGCGCATGCGGAAGATGACGACGCGCGGGGCGGCGGCCAGCATGTCGAGCGCGTCCTCGAGTTTTTCGGCGGCGCCGAAGAAGAAGGGGCCTTCGATGCGAAAGACGATGACGCCTTCGGGCATGTGCTTTTCGCGCACGGAGTCGGCGCCGACTTCGAGCTCACTCTCCGGGGTAACGAGGCGGATCTGAGTGATCTCTTCCATCTGCCGGATGAAGAGCACGCCGGCCATGACCAGCCCGAAGCCGACGGCGACGGTGAGATCGAACGTGACGGTGAGCGCGAAGGTGAGCAGCAGGACGAGAAAATCGGCACGCGGTCCGCGGGCCATGGCGGCGAAATTGTGCCACTCGCCCATCCGCCAAGCGACGACCAGGAGCACGCCGCTGAGTGCGGAAAGCGGGATGAAACGCGCGAGCGGGGCGGCGACGAGGACGATGAGGAAAAGCGTCATCGCGTGGATGATCCCAGCGATCGGGGTGCGTCCACCGGAGCGCACGTTCGTAGCCGTGCGCGCGATGGCGCCGGTGGCGGAGATGCCGCCTAACCACGGGCAGACGAGATTGGCGATGCCCTGGCCGATCAGCTCCTGATTCGAGTCGTGCCGGCTTTCAATCATGCCATCGGCGACCATCGCAGAGAGGAGCGACTCGATCGCGCCGAGCATGGCGATAGTGAAAGCGGGGAGCATCAGCTCGCGGATGTGTTCGAGGGAAAAATGCGGGACATGGAACCCCGGCAATCCCGCAGGAATGCCCTGTGCGCCGAACTTCGAACCGATGGTGGCCGCCGCCGGATGCGCAAGGGCGACGATGAGGGTGGTGGCGACCACGGCGACGATCGACGCTGGCACGGCGGTCCATCTTCGCGGCCAGAGCAGAAGGATGATGACGGTGAGCGCGCCGAGCCCGAGCGCGGGCCACTGAGTTTCGCCGAGGTGCTGCGCGACCGTGCCGATCTGCTCCAGCGTGTGCCTCGGGAGCGGTGCGGCCAGGCCGAGGAACTCCTTGAGCTGCCCGACGAAGATGATCACCGCGATGCCGCTGGTGAAGCCGGCGATGACCGGATACGGGATGAACTTGATGAGATTGCCGAGGCGGAAAAATCCCATGGCGAGCAGCATGAGTCCCGCGAGGATCGTCGCGATGGCGAGACCTTCGTAACCGTAGGTGGCGACGATGCCGCCGAGGATGGGGACAAATGCGCCGGTCGGTCCGCCGATCTGCACCTTGCTCCCGCCGAACGCGGAGATGAGGAAGCCCGCGATGATGGCCGTCCACAAGCCTTGTCCGGGCGTCACTCCCGAGGCGATGGCGAAGCCGATGGCCAGCGGCAGCGCGACCACGCCGACGGTGATCCCGGCACCGAGATCGCGGAGGAAAGTTTGCCGCGAGTAGTCGCGGAGACTGGCAAAGAGCTGGGGGCGCATCAAGCACCCCGCCCGGTCAAAACTGGGTCGTTCACGACGCGATTTAACACCGGCGAGGAACCCTTGGGAAGCGAGGATTCGGAGCGGCGACTATGCGATCTGCAGGATCAGGCGCAGCGCGTCGAGCCGGAGCCGGCTGGCGGCGAGCGCTTCGTGGAGCGCGGCCTTTTGATGACGGACGGCGTCGATTTCCTCGGGGCGAATGTGATCGTTCACCTGCCGCAGATCTTCCAGTCGCTCGATCTCGTCGCGCAGCTGCACCTCCATCGCGGTCGTCGCGGTCTCGACCAGCAACGCCATTTTTTCCGCAGCTAGCGCCAGCGCTTTTTCGTGCATGGCGGGGAGCAGCTTTTTCTTCACCGCACCGCGGTCGAGCAGGCGGAAGACATCACCCGCTTCCAGCTCTGCGCCGGCGATTTCCGCGTTGTCGGTCTGATCGACCAACGCGTGATCGACCACGACGCGGAGCGGCGTCGCGGGGAGGAAGCGATCCGCGTGCAGCGCCGGCGGCGCGACGCACTCCACCACGGCCACGATCTCGAGCAGGAAGGCTTCCGTGCCCGCGTCCTTCCAGACGCCGAAGGCGACGTTGCCTGACTCCGCGCCGAGGAGCAGATCGAGCGCGCCGCGGACGACGGGATGATCCCAGCTCAGGAACGCGAGATCCTCGCGGCTCAAGGCACGCGCGCGATCGAAGGTCGCGGACATCCCCGCCTCGGGCAGCGCGGGGAACGCGTCGGTGCGCAGGTGACCGGCCTGCAGCAAGTAAGTGCGCGCGGACAGCTCCTCCACCTGCACGCCGAAGAAGTCGAACAGCTCCACGCAAAACGCCTCGAAAGTTTCGTCCGCATCCTGCGCTCGGATTTGCCGGATCGATTCCGCCGCCGGCTCGGCGCGGCAGGAGTTGAGCTCGAGCAGGCGATCGTGCCCGCGTTCGAGTTTCTTCGTCAGCGCGGCGTTCTCCTTTTTCGTTTTGGCGAGGAAAGTCTTGAGCTTGGCGGGATCGAAATCCTCCCGCAGCGCGTTCAATTCCGCGGCCAGCGCGCTCGCGATCTCCGCAGCGCCATGCGGATGTTTTTCAAACGCATTCAGCCCCTCGTGATACCAGCGCGCGAGCACCTCCGACTCCGTGCCGCGAAAATACGGCACGAGCACCCGGATGGTCGCGGATTGCCCGATGCGGTCGAGGCGCCCGATACGTTGCTCGAGCAGTTCGGGATCTTCCGGCAGATCGAAAAGCGCGAGGTGATGCGCAAACTGGAAGTTGCGCCCCTCGCTGCCGATCTCCGAGCAGATGAGGACACGCGCGCCATCTTCCTCGGCGAAGTAGGCTGCATTGCGGTCGCGCTGAAGCAGCGTGAGGCCTTCGTGGAAAAGTGCAGCGTTGATATTGATCTCTCGTAGCAGCCGCGCGTGGATCTTCTCCGCGAGTTCGCGGGTGCGGCAGATGAGCAGCACCTTCTCGGTCGGCAGATCCTTGAGCAACGTGACCAGCCATTTCACTTTCGCGGCCAGTTCGTCACCCGCCGCATCGAGCGGGATGAGCGTGGCTTTGCGCACGGGAAATCCGGTCAGCGCGGCGCGCGTGTTGCGAAACATCACGCGTCCCGTGCCGAATTCATCGAGCAGCGCCGCCACCAGCGCGGCGCGCGCGGCCTCGGTGCCGGCGGCGAGTTCCTCGCTGTGCCGGCGGATGCGCTCGGAGCGCTGGGAGAAAAGCTTGCGGTCATCGGCGTTAAGCGGCTTCCCCGAGATCACGCGATCGATGGCGCGAGCGACGTGTTCGTAGTGCTCGGCCTCGGCGAGGAAGGCGGGAAGATCGCGGTAGCGCGCGGGGTCGAGCAGGCGCAGACGGGCGAAGTGTCCCTCCGGCCCGAGCTGCTGCGGAGTGGCCGTGAGCAGCAGGAGGCCGGGCGTTTTCACCGCGAGCGATTCGACGAGCGCGTACTCCGGGCTGACCTCATCCGGATGCCACGCGAGGTGATGAGCTTCATCGACGACGAGGAGATCCCAGCCGGCTTCGACGGCCTGCGCGGCGCGGTCCGGATTCGACGCGAGGAAGGTGACGCTGGTAATCACGAGCTGGCTGTCGAGAAAGGGATTCGCGTCGGGATTGTGCTGCTCGATCGCCTCGCAGCGTTCTTCGTCGAAGAGGCTGAAGAGCAGGTTGAACCGGCGCAGCAACTCGACGAACCACTGATGAATGAGCGGCTCGGGCAGGAGAATGAGCACCCGCTCTGCTCGACCGGTGAGATGCAGGCGATGCAGGATCAGGCTGGCTTCGATCGTCTTGCCGAGCCCGACTTCATCGGCGAGCAAAACGCGCGGAACAAGGCGGGAAGCCACTTCCCGGCTGATGAAGAGCTGGTGCGGGATCAGGTCCACGCGCGCGCCGAGGAAGCCGCGCACCGGCGACTTCCGGTAGTCGCTCCGCCGCCGGAGCGCCTGCACGCGCAGATCGAAGGTGCGCAGCTCGTCCACCTGTCCGGCGAAGAGGCGATCCTCCGGTTTGCTGAAACTGATCGTGTCCGAAAGTTCCGCCTCCGCGATTTCCCGCTCGCCGATTCGATAAACGAGCAACCCCTTGCGCTCCTCGACCGCCGTCACCGTCATCGATTCACCACCGTGCAGTTTGATTCGATCGCCTTCCTTGAACTGCACGCGGCGCAGCGGCGCCGACTTGAGCGCGTACTGGCGTTGCTCCGTCGCTGCGGGGAAGAAAACCTCCACGCGCCCGAACTCCGCTTTCAAAATGATCCCGAGCCCGAGTTCGGGCTCCGAATCGCTGACCCAACGTTGTCCTGGCACTGGTTGATTCTGGCTCATGAAAAAAATGGGCCGACAAGCTACCGACCCAAAGCCATCAGACAATGGCGATCCGCAGATTCCGCCGAATCAAGAAGCTCGCTCGCACCAAGACCGCCACATCGCGCGATAGGCCGCCTCGACGTGGCGGACGAGCCGGTCGGCGTCGAGCAGCGGCGACCATTCCATCCGCGTGCGCAGCGTCGCGCGCAGGGTGGCGAGGCGCGGCAGGTCCCTGGCCAAGGCGACCGCCACGCGCACATATTCCTCCGGCGTCGCGACCGCCAGCTCCGGCAGACCGACATTGGAAAGCAGGCTCAAACCCGCGCGTCCGAGGCTGAACCTGCCGACGAGGGCGACCACCGGCACGCCCATCCAGAGCGCATCGCACGTGGTCGTCATGCCGTTGTAAGGAAAGGTATCGAGCGCGATGTCGATCTGCTCGTAGCGGCTGATGAATCCACCTTGCGGACGGGCGTCGCCGGCCGGTTCGTAGTCGTGGAAGTCGAGCCGCTGCGGATCGATGCCGCGTTCGCGAAGAAAGTCCGCGGCCCATTGACGATGACCGCCGGATTTCGTGAGCAGCCGAAGCTGCGACCCGTCCACCGCGCGCAGAATCTGCGTCCAGACTTCGAGCACGCGGTCGTTGATTTTGCAGAAGTTATTAAACGATCCGAAGGTCACGCGCCCGGTGCGCAACGCCGGCAATTCGTTCACGCTCGGAGACTCGGCGGGCGGCTCGTAGATCGACCAGCAGTCCGGGAGGCGCCACGGCTTTTCCGCCGACGCCGCCAGTTCCGCGCCGGGCGGTTCGAGGAACGGATCGGTCAGCCGATAATCGATCGTTTCCACGCCGGACGAACCGGGATACCCGAGCCAGGAAACCTGCACCGGGGCGGGTTTGCGGGCAAAGACACCGAGGCGATTGTCCGAGGTGTGCAGCCCGAGATCGACGAGGATGTCGATGCCGTCGGCGCGGATCTGCGCCGCGACCTGTTCGTCAGAAAGATTCGTGATGTCGCGCCACAAGTCGCTCCGCGAAAAGAACCGGTCGCTCACCGCATCGCGCTGGGAGCTCGTATAGCACACGAGCTCGAACTGCGTGCGATCATGCCTTTCAAAAACCGGAAGCAACGCACGCCCGACCACGTGATCCCGGAAGTCCGCCGAGATGTAGCCAATCTTCAGCCGCCGCTCGGGCAAGCGATCGTTCCCGTGCGGCTGCCGCTGCGCTTTGAGTGGATCGACATGCAGGCGATTCCACCGACGCTGCTCCGCCTCGATCGTCGCAGGTTCGGTATCCGGATCGAAGAAGAGCGTGAGGATGAGATTGCTGTGCACTTCGAGGCTCGCCGGGTTGAGCTCGAGGCTTCGCCGATAGGCCGCGATGGAGGCGCCGAGCTGCCCCTGATCTTTGAGGGCGACGGCGAGATTATTGTAGGTCACCGAGTCGTTCGGCGAGAGCGCGAGTCCCGCACGGTACGTCTCGATCGCGGCGTCGGTGTCGCCGATTTCCTTCAAGAGATTGCCGAGGTTCGTCGTGACCGCGGCATCGCCGGGGCGTCGCTGGAGTTCCGCGCGGTAGAGTGCGATGCCGGCCTCCATCTGCCCGGACGCGGCGAGTGCGGTGCCGAGATTCAACGCGCACGCAGGGTAGTTCGGATCGATTTCCAACGCCGCGCGGTAGGCCTCGATCGCGAGCGGCCAATTGTGCAGCTGGGTGTGGACGATGCCGGTGTTGTACCAGGCGCCGGCGTTCCGCGGTTCGAGGCGAATGGCCATGGCGTAAGCCGCCAGCGCCTGCTTGTATTCGCCGAGTTCGATGAGGAGCGTGCCCAGATTGTTGTGATACCGTGCGACGTTTGGACTCATCGCGATTGCCCGCTCGATCAATTCGCGCCCCGGTAGAAAACGGCGGGTCTGAAAATAGACGAGGCCGAGCAGGTGGCAGAGATCCGGATTGTGCGGTTCGCCCACCAGCAACTGTCGGTAAAGTCCTTCCGCTTCCGCCAATCGCCCGGTGCGGTGGCACTCCAGCGCGCGATCGAGGGCTTGTTGGGGAGTCAGATAGGACACTGGCGGAGCGGCGAAGAGGCGATGAGCGATTCCAATCCGGGAGCGGGTCAGCTCGCGCACCAGCGACGCCACATCGTGCGATAGGCGTTTTCGACATGGCGGGCGAGCGACTTCGCGTCGAGCAGCGGCGAGGTTTCCATCCGGCGGCGCAGCGATGCGCGCAATTCGGCCAGCCGCGGGCGATCCTTCGCCAGCGCGATCGCGATGCGGACGTATTCATCTCTGGAAGGCGACGCCAGCTCGGGCAGACCGAGATTCGAAAGCAGGCTGAAACTCGCCCGCGCGATCGGGGTGTTTCCGGTCAGCGCCACCACCGGCACGCCCATCCAGAGCGCGTCGCACGTGGTCGTCATTCCATTGTAGGGAAAGGGATCGAGCGCGATGTCGATCTCGTGGTAGCGGCGCAGGAACTCGACTTGCGGACGCTCTTCGACCGAAGGAACGTACCGGAGGAATTCGATCCGCTGCGGGTCGATGCCGCGCGCCTTGAGCTTTTCGCGCGTCCTGTCCTCATGACTGCCCGCCTTGGCGAGGAGCACGAGCCGCGAGCCTTCCACCGCTGCCAAGATCTGGGCCCACAGATCCCACACGCGGTCGTTCATTTTGCAGAAGTTATTGAAGGAACCGAAGGTGACCCGGTCGCGGCTCGCGGCGGGCAGCGCGTTCACCGCCGGTGAATCGGGGTAATGCGCATAAGAGCCCCAGCAGCCGGGCAAGGGGAAAGCGCCCGGCGAAGAACCGTCTTCGAGGAAGCGATCGGTGAGGTGGTAGTCGATCGCCTCGATCCCGGCGGTTCCGGGGTAGCCGAGCCACGATACCTGCACCGGCGCGGGCTTGCGGGCAAAGGCGAGCAGGGAATTGTGCGCGGTGTGCAGGGCGAGATCGACGAGGATGTCGATCCCATCGGCGCGAACCAACTCGGCGACTTGCGCGTCGCTGAGTTGATTAAGATCCCGCCAATGATCCGCCCGGGCTTGAAAGCGAGCCGTGACGTGGTCCGGCGTCGCCAGCGTGTAGCAGGTGAATTCGAAGCCCTCATGATCATGCTCTTCGAAAACCGGCAGGAGCGAGCGGCCGACCACGTGATCCCGCAGGTCCGGCGAGACGTAGCCAATCCGCAGTTTGCGCTCGGGGGAACGTTCGTTCGCCGGCGGGCGCCACTCGGCGCGGAGCGGTTGCGCGTGCCGTCGATCCCAGGCGCGCTGCTCGGCCGCGATGGCCGCCGGAGGGCATTCCGGGTCGAAATAAAGAGTGAAGACCAAATTGCTGTGCGTCTCGGAAGCCTCCGGTTTCAGTTCCAGCGAGCGCCGAAAGGCCGCGATCGCTGCGTCGATCGCTCCCTGATCCTTGAGCGCGTTGCCGAGATTGCTCCGCGCGACCGCATCATTCGGATCAATCCGGAGCGACCACTCGTAGGTCTCGATCGCGGCATCCATGTCGCCTTGATCGCGCAGCGCATTGCCGAGATTCGTCGCGATGGAAGCCGACGGCGGACCTTTCGCGAGCGCCTCACGATAGAGCGCCACTGTCGCATCGAGCTGCCCCATCGCCGCGAACGCGGTGCCGAGATTGAGGATCGCGCCGGGGAAATCCGGCCGCAGTTCCAGCGATCGCCGGTAGGCCACGACCGCTTCCTCCCACCGCCGCAGGCGGCTCAACGCGTTGCCGAGATTGTAGTAGGCCGCCGACAGCGTCGGATCGAGCCGCACCGCCATCTCGAGCGCGGTGATCGCCTCGTCGAAGCGCCCGATATCGATCAAGGCATTGCCGAGATTATTGTGAAAACGCGGCACGGCCGGGCTCATCGCGATCGAGCGCCGCATGATCTCGATCGCCGGCTCGAATTGGCCGCGGGTGAAGGTGAGGACTCCGAGCAAGTGCAGCACATCCACATTGCCCGGATCGCTCGCGAGCAGGTGCCGGTAAATCGCCTCCGCCTCGTCGAGCTGTCCGGCGACGTGCCGGTCCATCGCGTGGTTGAGGGCTTGCTGGGGAGTCAGGTAGGACATCGGGGCATTAGAACATCGTCAGGAACGCTGCGCACGTCTGCGCTTCCAAAACTTCACTCACGGCGCAGCCTGGCCAGCGCACCACTGCCGCCAGACGCCCCGATAGGCCGCCTCGAGGTTTCGTGTGAAGCGCGCTGCATCGAGCAGCGGCGAGGCTTTCATGCGCGCCCGCAGCGTCGCTCGCAGCCCGGCGAGGCGCGAAAGATCCCGCGCGAGAGCCGTGGCAATCTCCACGTATTCCTCTTCCGATTTTGCGGACAGCTCGGCCAGACGCAAATTGGAGAGCACGCTGAAGGACAACCTCGCGAGGGGGAACTCTCCGATGAGAGCGACCACGGGGACTCCCATCCACAGCGCGTCGCATGTCGTCGTCAAGCCGTTGTAGGGAAAAGGGTCCAAGGCGATGTCGATGCGGCCATATCGGCGCAGAAACTCGTCGGAGCGCCCGCCGCGCGGGGAATCGGGCGAAGGGTAGTAGGCGAGGAACTCGATGCGGGCCGCGTCGATCCCGTGTTGATGGAAGAGCTTCGCCACCTCCGGCTGGCGATCTTCTGTGGAGAGCAGCAACAGTCTCGAACCTTCATTGCGGCGCAGGATTTCCGCCCACAAGATCAGCACCCGTTCGTTGATCTTCGCAACGTTATTGAACGAACCGAACGTGATGTGACCGGCGCGCCCGGAGGGAAGAGGCGTCACCTCCGGCGAGGTAGCAGGCGCACCATAGCAGCACCAGGCGTCCGGCAGACGCAGCGGCTCCTCGGCTCCGCGCACGATGTCCATGCCGGGCGGTTCGAGGACGAGATCGGTAATCCGGTAGTCCATCGTTTCCAACCCCGTGGTGCCGGGGTAACCCAGCCACGCGATCTGCACGGGCGCAGGCTTGCGGGCGAAAACCAGAAGGCGATTGCCCGCAGTGTGCAGCGACATGTCGATGAGGATGTCGATGCGATCCTCCCGGATTTGGTCCGCGAGCGCGCCGTCCGAAAACGTGCCGATCTCGCGCCAGAGGTCGGCGCCGCGCCGGAAGCGCTCCCCGATTTCATCAACAGCGGCGTAGGCGGAGTAGCACACGATCTCGAATTGCGCCCGGTCATGCGCCTCAAAGGTCGAGACGAAAGTTCGGCCGACCGCGTGATACCGGAAGTCCGCCGAGACGTATCCCACGCGCAACTGCCGCTCCGCATCGGACCGATTTTCGTGCGCCCGCCAGGCGGCACGCAAGGGCACGGCGTGCCGCTGATTCCAAGCCTGCAATTCCGCCGCCAGCTCCGCGCCGTGCCTCTCCGGGGAGTATTGGAGGGCGTGGATGAAATTGCTGCCGATCGCGGCGTTTTGCGGTTGAAGCTCGAGCGCACGCCGATACTCGACGACGGCTTCGTCGAGCATCCCGCGATCCTTGAGGGCGTTGGCGAGGTTGCCGTGCGCCTCGGCAAACTCAGGTGCAAACTCAATCGCGCGCCGGTAGGCCGCCGCGGCTTCATCCATCAGCCTGCGGTCGTGGAGAATCACTCCGATGTTATTGTGCGCCAGCGCGAGGTCCGGTTGGAAATGAACGGCGGCGCGATACGCGGCCAATGCTTCATTGAATTCACCTTTGGCCCTGAAGGCCTTGCCCAGATTGTAGTGGGCGTGGGCAAAGTCCGGCTTGAGTGCGATGGCGCGGCGCAAACCCGAGATAGCCTCTTCGCAACGGTCCAACGCGGTCAGTGCGACCCCGAGATTGCTGTAATATGCCGCCTCCAAAGGATTCGCATCGATGGCCCGGCGAATGAAGTCGGCAGCCTCTTGATGCCGCCCGCCCTGAAGCGCGATCAGGCCCAGCAGGTGCAAGCCATCGGGATGCGCCGGCTGACGATCGAGCAACTGCCGGTAAAGCGCCTCGGCCTCCGCGAGGCGGCCTGCGCGGTGATGATCGACGGCGATCTTGAATGCCTCCTGCTCACTCACTGTGAGGAGATCCTCACTCGATCACCCCGGCGTTGATCGTGATCGAAGTTATCGCCCAGAATCGCTCTGCTCACGGTTGGACGATCGGAGCGGGAGACAAGGTGAAAGTGGTCGCCTGCGGCAGTCGCGCCAGTTCCTCGCGATGTATTTCCAACTGATGCCGGAGCAGCAATTCCCCGTGGGTAACGAACGAGTCCAGGACATTGACGGGAACGGAGAGCTGCGCCGCCAGGCTTTCGTCTTCGCGGCGCAGGTAGTAGCGATTGATGCCGTCGAAGCAGACGAACACATAATCCTGGCACAACAGAAACGGCTCCCAAACCCCACAGGTAAGTTCCGAGGACCAGGGCTTGGTGGCCTCGATCACCAGGAGTCGCGGCCGGAAGCGCTGCCAGTCGGCGCCGGCGATGACGTCCCCTTCCGCCCCCTCGGCGTCGATCTTCAGGAAGTCGATTTCCCCAGTGACAAACTCCGCGCAGATATCGGCAAGGGAGCGCATTTCCACTTCGACCCGTTGTTCCCCGATCCTTTCAGCAGGATCAACCAGCGCCAGTTGGGTCGGGGAAATTGTGGACATACCCAGATCCCGCAAGAGATGGAGCGTAACTGTGCCTCGCTGCCGGCCGACGACGCAGGGTAAATTAACTTCATTCAACCGGTCGCGGGCGATCTCCGCAAAGAACTGCGGCACCGGCTCGATGTTGATTCCTCGCCAACCTAAGAGGCTGAAGTATTTCGTCGTGGAACAGTTGATCGGATGTGCCGCGCCGACATCGATGAACGCACCCGTCGCCTTGCGAAAGACCCGGTCAATCAGGACATCCTCCCGGTTTTGGGCAAAAGAGATCATCTGCACCTTGCTTGCCCGAGGGCGGGAGTAAATGATCATCAGGATCTTATTTCATTCGCGTTCATCGTTGCCAAGACGCTTCGGGATTCGGAGCGGGCAAGGTTCGAATACTTGCTGGAAAATTGGCCGGGCACTTCACTCATCTACGCAATCTCCGGGCGCCAGCGCACATCCTTAGACAGCATCGCGTCGCCATCGAAGACAAACCACGCATCGAAGCTGCGGCCGGTGAGCGTGTCCGGCAGCCAGTGGCGATCGTCCGCCCACATTTCATCGAAGGGAATCGCGTCGAGCGCAAACCAGAGCGGCGTGGCTTCGGCGGTCTCGATCGGCTCACCCTGGAAATCCAGCGCGACGAAAACGACGCAGTGCAGGCTGTAGCCATCGATGAATTGGAAGTGCAGCACGCCGCGCTCCTCGACCTGCAACGGCGTGACGCCGATCTCTTCCTGCGTCTCGCGGATCGCGGATTCGAGGGCCGTTTCGCCTGGCTCGATCTTGCCGCCAGGGCCGTTGATCTTGCCTGCGCCGAGGCCGCGCTTTTTGCGGATGAGCAGCACGCTCCCGTCCTTCACGATGAAGCACAGGTTGGCGCGTTCGCGCGGAATCCAGGTCGTCCAGTCGATCACGCGCGGATGACAGCCGACGCGGCGTTGCCACGCAAGCGCGGGCCGCGCATCTTTTGCCGATGAACTCAACGCATGCCTTGCGGATCGCCGCGCTCTTCGGATTCCTCGCCGTCGCCCTCGGCGCCTTTGGCGCGCATGGATTGAAGGGCACGCTCGAACTGCACGGCACCGCGGCGATCTGGCAGACGGCGGCGCTCTATCACCTCGTGCACGCCGTCGCGCTGCTCGTGCTGGCGCAACGTGAGGCTCCGCCGCGCGCGAGTTACCTGCTTTTCGTCGCGGGCATCGTGATCTTCAGCGGTAGCCTCTACCTGCTCGCGGTGACGAATGTGAAGTGGCTCGGCGCGATCACGCCGCTCGGCGGATTGAGCCTGCTCGCCGGTTGGGCGAGCCTCGCCTTCAGGCGCTAGCGCGTGGCGGAGCGGCCTGGCCCGGTCTTGTCGGTGCCGAGCACGGTCTGCGCTTCGCGTTTGTCCTTCTCGTCTTCCTTGTCCACGGCCGGCAACGCGAGCACGGTCTGCCACTCCTTCGCCGCGAGTTCCTTCCGGCCCATCGTCTGATACACTCGCGCGAGTTCGCTATGGTGAATGATGCGCTGGGGCGCAATTTCGGCGGCTTTTTTCAAGCACTTCGCGGCGTCCTCGTTGCTCGCCGCGGGCAGGCCGCCATAGACGAAACGGGCCATCGCCTTGAGCATCGCGTTGACATTCGCCACGCCGGAGTGCCAGCGGCCGAGCACGTGCCACGCGAAGTCATCAGTCGGGTCGAGTTCGATCGATTTGACCGTCTCCTCCTTGATGAGCTTCGAGTATTCGAGCTTCACTTTATTGCCGACGAAATCGGTGAGCCGGCCATACGCGACCGCGAGACTGAGCCGGCCTTTCGCATTGCGCGGATCGAGTTCCACCGCGCGTTTGCTGTAGTCGAGCGCCTTGTCGGCGATGGCGTGGGCGGCTTCCTCAGGCTTCGTCTCGGCGATGAGGTCGGAGTACTGTTTCGCGATGCGGAGAAGCACGCCGACGTTCTGCGGGTCAAGCGTCTCCGCGGCGCGAAAGCAGGTCAGGGCGGCGCGGCTGTGCCCCTTGCGATCCTCGTTATCGCCCTGCTTGACGAGGGTGACGAGTTGCGGGTCCTCCGCGAGCGCGCGGAAGCTGATGAGAGCAGCGATGAGCAGGAGCGTTCTCAAGGATGTCTGGCCAGACGGTAGCAGGATTTGTGAGCGCTTCCGCCGCGAACTGCGAGAAATTTCCCTGAAAAACGTGCCGGGATTTCCCTCCCGGTCATTTTTGAATGACACGCGCGGGGTGACGCGGGACACTCCCGCGCTCCGATGGCCGCCAATCGCCTGCAAAAAATCCTCGAAGTCAAAGAACGCGAAGTCGCGAAACTCCTGCCGCGCGCCGAGCTGCTCCGCGCCGCGGCGCTGGTCCGCAACGACGTGCGCCCCTTCGCGCTCGCGCTCGACCGTGGGCCGGAAGCGTTGGGCCTGATCGCGGAGGTGAAAAAGGCGAGCCCCTCGGCCGGCGTGATCGCTGCGGACTTCGACCCGGTGGCCATCGCGGAGCAATACGAGGCGGCTGGCGCGCACTGCGTCTCGGTGCTCACGGATGAGCAATTTTTTCAGGGCCACCTGAGCTACCTCACCCGCATCCGGCAGGCGATCGCGCTGCCGTGCTTGCGCAAGGATTTCATCATCCACGAAGCGCAGATTTTCGAAGCCGCCGTCGCTGGCGCGGATGCGATCCTGCTCATCGTCGCCGCGCTGGAGCAGCCGCAACTCGAGGCGCTGAACAAGGCGGCGCTGGCCTGCGGGCTCGACGTGCTGGTGGAAGTGCACACGCGTGAGGAGCTCGACCGCGCGCTGGAGATCGAGCCGGTGCTGCTCGGGATCAACAACCGGAATCTCACGACCTTCGAGGTCGATCTCGCCACGACCGAGGAGTTGAGCGAGGAGGTGCCCGACGGAGTGATTCTGGTCAGCGAGAGCGGGCTCAAATCGCGCGCCGATTCCCAGCGCGTTTTCGATGCCGGTTGCCAGGCGATCCTCGTGGGTGAAAGCCTGATGCGCACCGGCGATGTCGCGGGGCAGGTCGCGGAGTTGCTGAGCGTGGGCTAGCGCCGGCTCTCACTTGCGGCGTTATCGCGCCTTCACCTCATCCCACAGCGCGTCGAGTTCGGGCAGGGTCATCTTGTCGAGCACCAGGTTTCGGGCGCGGGCGAGCGCCTCGACTTGGCGGAAGCGCGTGCTGAATTTTCCCGTCGCGCGATGCAACGCCGTTTCGGCGTCGAGGTGCAGCTTGCGCGCGAGGTTCACCACAGAGAAGAGCAGGTCGCCGAGTTCGTCTTCGAGGCGCTCGGCGTGACCGGCGGCGAGTTCCGCTTCCAGCTCGGTAATTTCTTCGCGAATCTTGGCCAGCACGGGCGGAACCTCGGTCCAATCGAAGCCCGCTTTCGATGCCTTCTTTTGCACCTTCTGTGCATGGAGCAGCGCGGGCAGGCCGCCCGGAGTGTGATCGAGCGCGGACTCGGCAACGCCGCCTTTTTCCGCGCGCTTGATGTCGTCCCACTTGCGCAGCACCTCGGCGGAATCCACGCACGAATCTTCGCCGAAAACGTGCGGGTGCCGGCGGATGAGCTTTTCCACGATCTCGCGCGCCACGTGGTCGAAATCGAAGCGCCCTTCCTCCGCCGCGATCTGCGCGTGGAAAACGGATTGCAGCAGCAGGTCGCCGAGTTCCTCGCGGAGGTTTGCATCGTCGGCTTTGTTGATCGCCTCGACGACTTCATAGGCTTCCTCAAGCAAGCCGCCGCGCAAGCTGGCGTGCGTTTGTTCACGATCCCAAGGGCAACCCTCCGGGGCGCGCAGGCAGGCGACGATGGCGCGGAGTTGGTCGATCGCGGGCTGGTTGGAATCGAGCGCCGCAGCGCGGAGAGTAGCAGGGTCGGAAGTCACGACGCACTTATGGCCGATCAAAGGCGCCAGAGCGAGCGGTGCGTGCCAAACTCGGAGATTTCCCCGGTGGTGTGGCGCGCGATATAGACCGTGATCGTGATGACCGAGACGAACGTGGCGACGAAGACGGCCGCGACGAGCCAGCTCGGGATGGAGGTGCCGACGGCGAGCGCCTGATAGAATGACGCAAAGGATGTAATTCGCGGCTTCGCGTGGAGGAAGATCTTCGTGACCCACGCGACGAGGATGATCATGAAAATGAAGATGTAGTTCCGCTTGAGGCGGCGGCCCACGGCCTCGAAGGCACTGATCTTGAAACACGGCAGCAGCAAATCCTCGCAGACGAGCTTCTGCCATTCGCCTTGGAGCAGCGTGGTATTCTGCGCCACGATCGGGACGAGGAAATGCGCCTCGATCATGCGCACCCGGGCGCGGAAGGTGTCGTAAAAACGATACCGGCGCGCTTCGATCCAGAGCATGATCCAGACGATCGCGAGATTGAAAAAGAAGATGAGGTGCGGGACGGACTCGAGGGAAAACGCGACCGTGAAAATGCTCGAGGTGGCGGTGATGGCCCAGTTTGTCGTGGGATCGAGCCGCGCGCGCCAGGCCATGATGCGACCCATTTCACCGCGGTAGAAATGCGACATCGCGGTGACGTACGCGCCGTCGAAGTTCGGCGCCGCCTTCGAAGGCGGTGCGGGCGCCGGCGGCACGCTCGATTCTTCGCTCATGCGGAAATGGGAGCGCGGCGGCGCCGGGCTGTCGAGCGGCAATCCAGCACTAGCGGCCTTCTCGCTTCAATAAAGCCTGCCGAGCCTTTTCCAGCCGTGAGCGCTCGGCGGAGCTGAGGCTGGAGATCCCGGACTTCGCGATCTTATCCAGCAGACGATCCATCTCTTCCGCGGGGCCGGATTCGCTGGCTTCGCTACGGCGGGATGAAGCGGCGTCGCCGGGCCGGACGACGCGAAATTTCCGGCGGCGGAACCAGGTCTGAATCCGCGAGAACGGCGACTCGTAGTCGTCGTAGCCGAGTTCCAGCGCATGGCGCGTGTAGGCGAAGGCAACGGCGCAGGAGGCCCACAGTTGCGAGAGCCCGAGCCAGTCGCGACCGGCGAGCAGCATCAGCGAGCCGCAGACGATGCAGGCGAACGCGACCCATTTGAACGGAATCCAGCCCCAGGCCTCGGTGGTCGGATAGAGCGTCGCAAAGGTCACCAGCAGGCCGGACATCAGCATGTAGTTGTCGATCGCGTAGCTATTGAAGGGAACTCCGAAGCTCCACCACCAGAGCGCCGCCATGGCGGGCGTGACGAGCGTGATCAAGATGAGCAGCCGCGAAAGCACGACGCGCCCGAGGTGCGTCTCGACGCCCACGCCGAGCCAGTAAAAGAAGAGGATGGAGAAAGGGGTAAAGAAGGAGATCCGGCCGATGAAGACGTAGGTGAACAACCGCCACAGCGACCACTCCGGCCGCAGCGGCATTTCAAAGACGAGCAACCCGAGCAGCGGGCTGTTCAACGACGTGAACACCGCGGACACGATCAGCCCGAGAACAAACACGGCGGTGAGGATCGTCGTGAGATAGATCGGAAGGTTATTCCAATGCGTCAGCGGTTGATTGTTTCCGGATGAGTAGCGCGCCATGGTGCGCGGGAGTCATACCTTTGCCCGCGGCTCACCGCAAACGCGGTGTTGCGTTTCGCAAAATCGGAGCCGCTGGCGGCCTTGCCATCTCTGGCGCCGCCTTTGATGCTCAGAGCATATGGCAACGACATCCTTCGGAACGAAGATCCCAACGAACCCCACGCTCCGCGCCTGGGTCGAACAAACGGCCGCGCTGGTTACTCCCGACTCCATTTTCTGGGTGGATGGCTCGGAGGAAGAGAAGCATCACCTGACTAGCGAAGCCGTCGCCGACGGCGTGCTGATGAAACTCAACAGCGAGAAGTATCCCGGCTGCTATTACCACCGGTCCAACCCGAACGACGTGGCGCGTGTGGAGCAATGCACGTTCATTTGCACCCCAGCCAAAGACCAGGCCGGCCCGACCAACAACTGGGCGCCGCCACGCGAGATGTACGAGAAGCTCAACGGCCTGCTGAAGGGCGCGATGAAGGGCCGCACGATGTACGTCGTGCCCTATCTCATGGGGCCTCCCGGCTCGCCGCTGACCAAGGTGGGCGTGGAGATCACCGACTCAATCTACGTGGTGCTGAACATGCGCATCATGTCGCGCATGGGACAGGTGGCGCTCGACCAACTCGGCAACGGCGACGACTTCAACCGCGGGACGCACAGCGTGCTCGATTGCAATCCCGAGCGCCGTTTCATCGCCCACTTTCCGCAGGACAACACGATCATCTCCGTCGGCTCCGGCTATGGCGGGAATGTCTTGCTCGGCAAGAAGTGTCTCGCGCTGCGGATCGGCAGCTATCTCGGCCGCGAGCAGGGCTGGATGGCGGAGCACATGCTGATTCTTTGTGTGGAATCTCCCGAGGGAGAAAAGACCTACGTGGCCGCGGCCTTCCCCAGCGCGTGCGGCAAGACGAACTTTGCGATGCTCATTCCGCCGAAGGAATTCAAAGGATGGAAGATCACTACCATCGGCGACGACATCGCTTGGATGAAGCCGGGCCCGGACGGCAAGCTCTACGCGATCAATCCCGAGGCGGGATACTTCGGCGTGGCGCCGGGGACGAACTACAAGTCGAACCCGAACGCCATGCGGACGATCGCCAAGGACACGATCTTCACCAACGTGGCCCTGACACCGGACGGCGGCGTGTGGTGGGAAGGTCACGACGATCCGCCTCCCGCCGGGCTCATCGACTGGAAGGGCAACCCGTGGTCGCCGCATTCCAACGAGCCCGCCGCGCATCCGAACAGCCGCTTCACCGCGCCGATGAACAACAATCCCGCGCTCGCCCCCGAGGCGCACGAGCCGCAGGGCGTGCCGATCAGCGCGATCATTTTCGGTGGACGCCGCGCGAGCACCATGCCGCTGATCTTCCAGTCGTTTAACTGGATCCACGGCGTCTATCTCGGCGCCACGATGGGCAGCGAAATGACCGCGGCTGCCGTGGGCGGGCTCGGCCAGGTGCGCCGCGATCCGATGGCGATGCTGCCCTTCTGCGGCTACAACATGGGCGACTACTTCAACCACTGGCTCGGCATCCGCCGCGAGCTGTCCGACCCGCCGCGCATCTTCCACGTCAATTGGTTCCGCAAGGATGCCGACGGCAAATTCCTCTGGCCCGGCTTCGGCGACAACTTCCGCGTCCTGCGCTGGATCATCGACCGCACCCGCGGCCGCGCCCGCGCCAGCGAAACGCAGATCGGCTGGATGCCCGCCTACCATGAATTCGACTGGACCGGGCTCGAATACTCGAAAGAAAAATTCGACCAGTGCATGAAGATCGACCCCGGCGAGTGGCAGCGCGAACTCATCTCGCAAACGGAGATGTTCCTGCAACTGCACGACCGCCTGCCCAAGGAGCTGATCTTCCAGCGCGAGCTGCTCATCTCGCGGCTGTAGGTCGCGGGGTGACGGATCTGTCATTCGCCAGCGGCGTACAACCGAGTGTAGCCTCGGGAGTCGCGAGGCAATGGCTCTCTCGTCGCGCCCATGATTTCACCGGCCCGCACTCCGCACGTCGCTGCCTTTTGCGCCGCCGTGACGGTGCTTTGCGTGCTCGTCGCGGCGGGGCAGTTTTCAATGCGCCGCCTCGAGGTGCGATACATTCACCTCGTCGCCCCACGGGTGAGTCTCGAGCTCACCCGGAGGACGGCGCTGCAAACTGCCGCGCTCGCACAACCGGACTTGCTGCCGGTTTACGGCAGCTCGGAGCTCGCGATGCCGGTCCCCGAGCGCGCGACGCTTTTCTTTCGCGAATATCCGTCGGGCTTCGAGGTCTATCCCATCGGACAGGCGGGCTCGTACCCGTTGATCACGCTGCAAAAACTCACGGCCGTCGGGCCGGAGTTGCGGGGACGAAAGGTCGCCATCTCGCTTTCGTCGGGCTGGTTCCGGCACAAGGAGATGAGTGTGGATGCGTTCCGCGGCAATTTCTCGCCGCTGGATACTTTCGCATTCGTTTTTGGCGATGGATTGAGCATGAAGCTGAAGCGCGACATTGCGCGCCGCCTCGAGTCCGTGGGCACGCCGATCGCGCAGTGGCCGGTGGCTGCGTTCGCGCTTCGGCAACTGGCCGATTCGTCGCGGCTGGCTCGCGGCGGATTCTGGCTGGCGTGCCCGCTGGGAAAACTCCAGACCGCGATCCTGCGCCTTCAAGACCATTTTGAAACCTTCCGCTTCCTCGCCGCGCAGGCCGGGAATCCCGAGCACATCCATCGAATCCCTCTCGCGCTCGACTGGCCCGCCCTGATCGCGAAAGCGGCGGAGCGCGCAGGCGATATCCCCGACGATGAAACGGACCCGACCGCGTTCGCCGCTGCACCCCAGCGCCTCGATCCAGTCTTCGTCGAGCACGTCAAAACTTCCGCCCTCTGGCCCGACCTCAAGATGCTCCTCCGCGCGCTGCGCGAGCTCGGGGCCGAGCCCCTGATTCTCAGCACGCCCTTCAACGGCCCCTACCAAAACGCGATGCACATCTCACGACCCGCGCGTCAGCGCTACTACGATCGTGTCACGGGATTGGTTCGGCATTTCGGCTTTGCCTGCCGGGATTTCGAGGAGCATGACGAAGACAAGCGTTTCGTGGCGGATCAATACGACCATCTCACCGGCAAGGGCTGGATGTTCTACAACCGGGCGCTCGATGACTTCGCCGCGACCAACCGTCCGCATTCCATGGCCACGGTCACTCCACCAAAAACACGGCGCCGCGGTGAATGAACCGTCATTTGCACGCAGGCAGCGCGTGCGGTGTAGTGAGACGACAACGTGATCGCTCCCGCGACTCCCCGCCCCCATCTTCGCGCCCTGGCTTACTCCGCCTGCGCCACCGCGGCCATTCTCTGCCTCGGAGCGATTCTCGGCGCACGCCAGATCCAGCACCACGTTTACGCGCTGGCGCCGCTGACCTTCTCGCTGAAGAACCAGGGCGTAGCGCTCCAGCAGAGCGCGTTTGAAAAACCAGATCTACTCCCGCTCTACGGCAGCTCGGAGTTGATCAAGCCGATCCCCAATAAAGCCGCGACGTTCTTTCGCCGTTACCCGACCGGCTTCGAGGTCTTTCCCGTCGGCAAGGCAGGCACGAGTTCCCTTGTCATCCTGCAAAAACTCGCCGGAGTCGGCAAAGACGTGCGCGGGCGCAAGGTCGCGATCTCACTTTCGCCGAGCTGGTTCTTCACCAGCCAGATCCCGCCGCACTACTACGAGGGCAATTTTTCGAAATTGCAGGCCGATGAGTTCGCCTTTTGCTCGGACTTGAGCTGGGGGCTCAAGCGCGATGTCGCCCGGCGAATGCTCGATTTTCCCAGCACGCTCGCGCGGCATCCGCTGCTCGCTTTTGCGCTGCGCCGCCTGGCCGGCGGATCGAGGACCGATCACCTGCTCTTTGCGCTGGCCTGGCCCTTCGGGCGAATTGAGACCGCGATTCTCCGCGCTCAGGATGAGTTCGAGACGACGGCCTTCATCTGGCAGCAGGGGCGCCTGAAGAATCCGCATCGGCTGCCTCACGCGCTCGACTGGGAGACGTTTCTCCTTCACGCCGCGCAGAAGGTTAATCCGGGGAGACTTCGGGCGGAGGAAGTGGGTGGTGACTGGCAGTTGCCGGAGTCGAAGGGTGACGCGGAGTTTCTCATGAATCTTCAGCTCGCTCGTGAATGGGTCGATTTTGAACTCCTCCTCCGCAGCCTGCGCGAAAGCGGTGCCGAACCCCTCGTCCTCAGCATGCCCCTCAATGGCGCGTGGCTCGACCGCGTCGGCATCTCCCGCGGCGCTCGTTCGCAATACCTGGCCCGCTTGCGCGCCCTCACCGAGCGCTATCACGTGCCGCTCCAGGATTTTCAAGAACACGAGGCCGACCCGCGTTTTCTCGCCGACCATCACGACCATCTCAGCATCGAGGGGTGGATGTATTACAACCGCGCACTCGACGACTTCTACCACGATCGCATCCCATCCCGTGCCACCTCGCTGCCGCTTCGGTTCGATCGCTAAGCTTTTCAGCCCAAGCCGGTTTCCTCTTTGCGGAATTTTCCAAAGCCGTCTATTTCTCCCCTCGTGACCTCTCTGCTCCCCCAGAAACGGCTCCATCTCTCGGCGTCAGCTCTCGCCCTCGTCATCGCGCTCACCGTACTCGTGTCGGGGACGTTCTGGTGCCGGCAACTCGAGACGCAATACATCCACGCACTCGCGCCCGAGTTCACCGAGGAGAAGCTGCAGGGCGTCGCATTGCAAAAAGTGGCCTTCGCCCAGCCCGACTTGCTAGTCATGTACGGCAGCTCCGAGCTGGCGAAGGAAATGCCGAACAACGCCTCGCAGTTCTTCGCCGATTACCCGACCGGCTTCCGCGTTTTCCCCGTCGGCAAGCCGGGCACCACATCGCTCGCCGTGCTGCAAAAAGTCGCCGCGGTCGGCCGCAGTATTCACGAGAAGAAAGTCGCGTATTCCATTTCGCCCGGCTGGTTCTTTTCGGAGACGGTGGATCCCACTTACTACGAGGGAAATTTCTCGCCGTTGCAGGCGCTCGAACTCGCCTTCAGCACCGACCTGAGCTGGAACCTCCGCCGCGACATCGCCCGGCGGATGATCGAATATCCAAAGACAATCGACGATCACTGGCTCCTCGACTTCGCCCTACAGCGGCTCGCGGGAGACACGATCGAAGATCGCGCGCTCTTCGGGCTGATCCGTCCTTTCGGCTATCTCTCCCAGCTCGTCAGCCGCACGCAGGATCACTTCGAGGCGGCGCTGCATATTCTCGATGAAGACGAGAAGCTGAACCCGGATCCGAAGCGCGGCCTGCGCGCGATGAACTGGAACGAAGTGCTCAAGCGCGCCGCGCAGTTCGCGAATGCCACCGCCGTGCAGGCGAAGAAGAACGAAGTCGCCAAGCGGAAGGCTTCGAAGGTGTCGCGCGCAAAGGGATTTCTCCAGGCCATCGCCCACGCCAAGGAATGGACCGACATCGAGCTGCTGATGCGCACCTTCCAAGAACTCGGCGCCAATCCGCTCCTGCTCAGCATGCCGATCGAGGACATCCGCCTCGAAGTTTACGGCCTCCTGCCTTCCGCCCGGACCACCTATCTCGACCGGCTCAATCAGCTCGCCGACCATTACAAATTCCGCTACATCGATTTCCGTGATCATCAGACCGATCCAGCTTTCCTCTACGATTTTCAGGATCACCTCAGCGCGGAAGGCTGGCTTTTCTACAACAAGGCCCTCGATGATTTCTTCCACGGCCGCCTGAGCAGCCTTTGACATTTGCACTGCCACTGATTTCTTCCCCACCCCTATGTCCTCCGATACCTCCGCTCAGATTCTCGACGTGCTCGCGCGCATCGCCGAGACCGATGAAGTGCGCACCAATCCCGATCTCGCGCTCTTCGATCTGCAAGTGCTCGACTCGATGAAAACCGTGGAGCTGATCGTGGCCCTCGGCAGCGAACTGGGCGTGGAGATTTCTCCCGCCGAATTCGAGCGCGAAGCGTGGGCGACGCCGCGCCAGTTCGTCGCGGACGTGCAAAATCGCCTCACCGCGTTCGCAAAATGAAAGCCTGGTTGGACGCGCATCCCGGCGCGCGGCTCTCGCTGCTCACGCTCTACTATCTCGGCGTCATCGCTGGCTTGATCGTGCTCTACGGACGCGGCGACTTCTCGACGCCGTCCTTCGTCTATCAAGGATTTTAGGGACGTGGAATTGCTGGCGCAGATCGATCGCTGGGGCCGCGAAACTCCCGACCACATCGCGCACCGCAGCGGCGATCGCACGCTGACCTACGGCGAACTGCTCGCGCGGTCCGACTCGCTCGCGGGCTGGCTCCACGCGGAGTTTGGGGAAAAGCGCGCGCCCATCGCGGTGCGCGGGCACAAGGAGCCCGAGATGCTCATCGCCTTCCTCGGCGCGGTAAAATCCGGCCGGCCCTACGTGCCGATCGACCTCGCCATTCCCGAGCAGCGCGCCGAGCGCATCGTGCAGACCGCCGAGGCCGCGCTGGTGCTTACTCCCGAACGCATCGCGCAAATCACCAGCGAGCCCCGCGCCGCCGCCGGCCCGCGTGTTTCCGGGCAGGATCCCTTTTACATTCTCTTCACCTCCGGCAGCACCGGCGAACCCAAGGGCGTCGTCATCACGCACTCCAATCTCACCGCGTTCGTGCAGTGGATGATGGGCGAGCAGCCCTTGGTGCAAAATGGCGAGACCTTCCTCAACCAGGCGCCCTTCTCCTTCGACCTCTCGGTGATGGACCTGTATCTCAGCCTCTACACCGGCGGCACGCTCTTCAGCGTGACGAAGGACGACGTCGCCAACCTCAAGAATCTCTACGCCGCCTTCGGGCGCTCGAATCTCACGAACTGGGTCTCGACGCCATCCTTCGCGCAGATGTGTCTGATCGAAAAAAACTTCGCGCAGCCGATGATTCCCACGCTGCGGCGCTTTCTTTTCTGCGGTGAAACACTCGCGCCGGAAACCGCATCGCAATTGCTCATCCGCTTCCCCGAGGCTGAAGTCTGGAACACCTACGGCCCGACCGAAGCGACGGTCGCGACCACGTCCGTCCGCGTCGATCGCGAGCTCATCGAGCGCTGGTCGCCGCTCCCCGTCGGTCGCGCCATGCCCGGCACGCTGGTGGAAATCCTCGACGAAGCCGGCGCCGTGATGCGCGACGGCGACCGCGGCCAGATCATCATCGCCGGGCCCAATGTCAGTCCCGGCTATCTCAACCGCCCCGAGCTCACGGCCAAGGCGTTCTTCACCTACGAGGGCCTGCCCGCCTACCGCACTGGCGACGCGGGCCGCGTCGAGGACGGACTCGTTTTCTTCGACGGCCGCATGGATAGCCAGGTGAAGGTGAACGGCTACCGCATCGAACTCGGCGACCTCGAAGCCAACCTGCGCGCACTCCGGGAGATCGCCGACGCCGTCGTCCTTCCGGTGGAAAAGAGCGGGCGCATCGAGTCGCTCGCCGCCTTCGTCGTGCTGGCGGGAGAACGCGCGGGCTCCGACTTCGAAATCTCGGCCCGCCTCAAAGGCCGCCTGAACGAGCGCCTGCCGGCCTACATGATCCCGCGCAAATTTCATTTCCTCGACACCTTCCCCATGACCGCCAACGGCAAAGCCGATCGTCGCAAGCTCGCGGAAATGCTCGTGCTCGGGAAGTGATCGGTGATTGGTGAATAGTCTCCGCCCGCGCTGTCGCCCGTACCATTCACTGATCACCAATCCCTAATCACCTCCCTTGGCCCCTTACGCGGATTTCACTTATTTCGGGCTGCTGCTCTACATCGTCATCCCGACGATTCTTCTCGGTCTGTTCGGCCGGGCAAATGCACGCTGGACGCTCTTGGCGACGATCATCGTTTGCCTCGTGCAATTCACCGATGACCTCACGCTCGGGGCCGGATGGCACTTGCGCGAGATCTGGGTCGTAGCGGGATACGCGGTGTGGCAGACGGTCATCGCGCTCGTTTTCCTGCGGTGGAAATCACGCGCCACTTTCTACACCTCGTTCGCCCTCGCGCTGCTGCCGCTGGCGATCGCGAAGTACCTCCCGCATCTCGCGCCGGGCAGCGAGCTCGGCTTTGCGGGCATCTCCTACGTCACCTTCCGCGCGCTCGATGTGATCTTCAGCATCAACGACGGGGTGATCAAGCAGCTCGCGCCGCTGCAATACGTGGCGTTCCTTTTCTTTTTCCCCACGATCTCTTCCGGCCCAATCGACCGCTATCGCCGGTTCCTGCAGGATTGGCAGCGCACGCGCACCCGCGGTGAGTTCCTCGGCGACCTCGACAGCGCGATCGAAAAAATCTTCCGCGGCTTCCTTTATAAATTTCTCATCGCCGCACTCATTCGCAC
>JBAVML010000278.1:0-9045 GCA_049690035.1 Chthoniobacteraceae bacterium | reverse complement strand
GCTGAAGCGAGCGGACGGACAGGACGTAGCAGCCGACACCGAACGCGACGACGAGCAATCCGGGATTCCAAGGAGCGATGCGGGCGTTGGCGAGTTTTCCCCGGGGGAGCCAGACAAGGAAGAGCGAGATGGGCAGAACCAGTGCCGAGTGTTCCTGGTTATTTTCCGGATTCCAGGCCTGCCAGGCCCACACAGCGACGCTGTGCTGGCCGTTGAGGAAAACTTTATAGAACCCGAAAAAATAGATGAGAGCCGCCAGGCAGGCGGTCGCGAGGAACGCGGTGAGCGGTTCTCGTCGGCACCATTCCAGCAAGCGACCCGGCGCTTGCGAGAGCGGGAGCGAGGGACAGGGAAGAGATCGGCTGGCAGCGACCATTGGTTTCACTGTAATGGACGATGGCCGCGATGCAATTGTCGAGACCCCGAATCGCCAGCCGACACGCCATTCCAACCCCTTTTTTCTCTTCGTCCTGCCCGTTTCGATCATGGAAATCCCGCGCTTCAACATTCTCGGCGTCTCCGTTTCGGGGATGAACCTCTACATTGCCACGGCGGCCATGCTGGAAGCCGTGCGCGAGCGGCGGAAAGGCTATGTCTGCGTCACCGGGGTGCATGGCGTGACCGAGGCGCAGAACGATCCGGAGTTCCGACGGATCTTGAACCAATCCTTTCTCAACACGACCGATGGCATGCCGCTGGCCTGGCTCGGGAAATACTACGTCGGCAGCCACGTGGGGCGCGTGTACGGCCCGGATCTGATGCTGGAGATCTTCGGCGCGACGCAGACCCGCGCGTGTCGTCATTTTTTTTACGGGGGTGCACCCGGCGTCGCCGAGGAACTGAAGGCGCGGCTGGAGGAGCGTTTCCCAGGAACGACCGTCTGCGGCACCTATACGCCGCCCTTTCGCCCACTGAACCCGGAGGAAGAGATGGAGTTTATCGAGGTCATCCGCGTGCGCCGGCCGGACATCATCTGGGTGGGCCTGAGCACGCCGAAGCAGGAGCGTTTCATGGCAGAATATCTGCCGAAGCTCGACACGGCGCTGATGGTCGGCGTCGGCGCGGCGTTCGACTTTCACTCGGGCCGCGTGCGGCAGGCGCCGCGGTGGATCCAGCGTTCCGGTTTCGAGTGGCTCTACCGGATGCTCACCGAGCCACGGCGACTGGCCCGGCGGTATCTGATCAACAACCCGCTCTTCCTCGGCCGGATCACTCTGCAATTGCTCCGGCTGCGAAAGTATCCGCTTGAAACGCCTCCGCCCGCTGCGTAGTAGCCGCCGCTCTTTCACCACCCTGTCTCCATGAAAAAAGTTCTCGTTTGCGGCGCCGGCGGTTTCATCGGCGGCCACTTGATCGCGGCCCTCCGTCAACAGGGCGGAGTCACGCTGCGCGCGGTCGATCGCAAGCCGCTCGATGAATGGTATCAGCGGTTCGACGGCGTGGAGAATTTCCAGCTCAACCTCGAGCGACTCGAAGACTGCCGTCTCGCCGTCCGGGACTGCGATGTGGTTTACAATCTCGCCGCGGACATGGGCGGCATGGGCTTCATCGAGCTGAACAAAGCGCTCTGCATGCTCAGCGTGCTGATCAACACGCACCTGCTCATCGCCGCGCGCGAATTTGGAGTGCAGCGTTTCTTTTTCGCCTCCAGCGCCTGCGTTTACAACGCCGATAAACAACGTGACCCCAACGTCACCGCGCTCAAGGAAGCCGACGCCTACCCGGCGATGCCGGAGGACGGTTACGGCTGGGAAAAACTTTTCAGCGAGCGCATGTGCCGGCACTTCCGGGAGGACTTCGGCATCCAGACGCGCATCGCCCGCTATCACAATGTCTATGGCCCGCTCGGCACCTACGACGGCGGCCGCGAGAAAGCGCCAGCCGCGATCTGCCGCAAGGTGATCGACGCGAAGCTCAGCGGGAAACATGAAATCGAGATCTGGGGCGACGGCCACCAGACGCGCAGCTTCATGTTCATCAAAGACTGCCTGCACGGCACCCAGATGCTCACCGAGAGCGACTACGCCGAGCCGATCAACATCGGCAGCAACGAACTCGTCTCCATCAATCAACTCGTCGATCTGGCGGAAGAAATCGCCGGGATCAAACTCGAGCGCCGCTACAACCTGAGCGCGCCGAAGGGCGTGAACGGTCGCAATTCGGACAACACCTTGATCAAGGAGGTCTTCGGTTGGGAACCGTCCACGCGCCTGCGCGACGGCCTCGAGACCACCTATCGCTGGATCCACGACGAGATGGTGAAGGTGCGCTCGCGCGGGGGAGTGTCGGTGGTCAATCGGGTCTGATTTTTGCCGGCCGCATCACGCGTGATCGCCAGTCCAGCGCAGCGCGCGCTCCGGGTAGTCAAACTTCGCCGCCTCGAAACAGTAGCGATCCAGAAAGAGCTGCCGGTTGCGCCCGATCCACGTGGATTTTTGGCGGAGCGTTCCGATCGCGGTGACGAGTGCGTTCGCGATCGACGCGGCGAAATCGTCACCGACCGGGTGGCAGATCCCCTCGAATTCTCGTCCGAGCACGTCGCGATTTCCCCGCCAGTCTGTGGCCACGATCGGCAGGCCCCACATCATCGCCTCGACCATCACGAGCCCGAAGGATTCATAGGGCGCCACGGTCGGGAAAACAAACAGGTCAGCGCGGCCGAACGCTTTCAGCTTGGCCTGACCCGTCAGTACGCCCGGCAGTTCGACGCGCCCTTCGAGGCCGAGTCCGTGGATCTGTGCGCGGAGCTGCTCGTCGGAAAGCGGCGGCAGGGTTTCGCCGACGAGTTCGAGCGCGAGATCCGGCTCGCGATCGGCGACGGTTTTGAAGGCGCGCAGCAATTCCGGGGTGCCCTTGTCCGGGCAAAGATGCCCGACGTAGAGCAAACGCAGTTGGTTCGGATTCTTCCGCATCAGCGCCGGGTCGAATTCGTCCGGCACTCGATGAGGGATCACCTCGATGCGCCGCAGCCCGAAATACCTCGGGTCGCGCCGGTTGAACTCCGTCATGACCACCGCCGCGTAGCAGCGTCGATACAGCCACGAAAGCAGCGCGCGGAGCAACCCGCCGCCGGCGGCGAAACGATCCGCGATCCCCGCCGCGTGGAATTGCAGCGCCACGCGCCGTGCCGCCAGCAGCACCCACGGCAGCAGAAAGATGTCGCGCACGATCGGTACCGTCTGCGGCCCGCCTGCGGGAAAGATGACCAAGTCGATCGGCCCGCGCCACCGCAGCGCGATCAGCCGGCCGATCACTTTCCCCAATTCCCCAACCTTCTCCACGCTCCCTCGCCGCACGTTCTTGAAATTCGGAGTGAAGTGAAAAGCGAGGTGCTCGCAGTCGAACCGCCCGTCGTTCCGGAACGATTCGAGCATGCGCGCGATCATCACATTTTGACCACCATACGGAGGTGGCACCTGGCCGGCGATGAGGATGCGAGGCTTACGCGTTGCCGGCATGGGCGGGTTCGTTCACGTTCGTTGCTTTGCGCACCACGCGCATTTTCCTCCTTCTGTGCAACATGAAAATCCTGATTACCGGCGCGTCCGGCTTCATCGGCACTAACGCGGTCGAACTCTTCACCGCGGGCGGCGATACGGTTTGCAACCTCGATTCGCAGCCACCGCTGGACCCGGCACATCGAGCTTTCTGGAAGGAGTCCGACATTCTGGAGCCAGTCGCGCTGCGAGCCGCCTTCGCGGAGTTTGCCCCCGAGGCGGTCATCCATCTCGCGGCGCGGACGGACTGCGTGGAGGACACCACCGTGGAAGAAGGCTACCGTGTGAACACCGAGGGCGCGCGCAACGTGCTCGATGCGATCAAGTCCACGCCATCGATCCGCCGTGTGATCATCACCTCGAGCCAGTTTGTCTGCGGGCCCGGTTATCCGCCCAAGCACGATGAGGACTTCCACCCCGTTACCGTCTATGGGCAAAGCAAGGTAATCACCGAGCAGCTCACCCGCGCCGCCGGGTTGTCTTGCACCTGGACGATCGTCCGCCCGACGAACATCTGGGGTCCGTGGCATCAGCGCTATCAGCGCGAGTTTTGGCGCGTGGTCGCGAAAGGCTGGTACGTGCATCCCGGCGGCGCGCCGGTCGTGCGCTGCTATGGATACGTGGGAAATGTCCTCCGCCAGATGCGCAAGATTCTCGACCTCGCGCCGGAGATCGTAAATGGCCAGGTCTTCTACGTCGGCGATCAGCCCGGGGACATCGCCCGCTGGGTGAACGCCTTTTCTCTCGCGCTCCGCGGTAAAAAAGTGCGTGTCGTCCCGCGTCCCATCCTCGCGGCGGCCGGCTTGGTCGGCGACGTCATCAGCCGCCTCATCGGACGTCCATTCTACCTTAACAGCTCGCGCTTCCGCAGCATGACGAGCGACTACCTCGTCAACATGGACAAGACTTTCCTCATCCTCGGTCCTTCGCCCGTGAGTCTCGATCAGGGCGTGCAGGAGACCGTCGCCTGGCTGCGGCAAAGTCGTTGATCTCACCCCGACCGAGTGCCACAACCCCTGCGATGCACCCGCTAAAGAAAATCGTCCGCGATCTCGGGCTCGCGATTTTCCGCGCCTGCGGCTCCACCATTATCGATGCGGAGACCGGCGCGAAGCTCGGAAGGGCGTTCCTTTTTCCGTGGAGGGGAAGCGTAATCATCATCGGCTTGGACACGCCCGTGCGCCCCATCTTTCGCCCGCAGACGCGGCTGACGTATTGGAAGCAGGAGCTCGGATTCACCGCGCATCCGCCCCCGGATTTTCCGAGCAGTGGCCCACGTTCTTAACGTCATCCTCACCCACCAGGCCGCGCCGTGCGTGGCGGCGATGCTCGACTGGTGGCGGCAATATCTCGACCTTGATGACGTGCTCGTGGCGGCAGGCGGGCGGCGCGCGGATTTCGAGGGCATCGCACATCCGCAGAAGATCTTCATCGAAGACCCGCGCCTGCACACCGTCGATCACCAAAGAGAGTTCCAGAGTTACACCCGCACTTTCCACGAAATCTCCGCATGGCTCGCGGGACGCGACTACACGCATGTGTCATTTTGTGAATACGATCACCTCCCGCTGATCAGCGATTTCAACGAACGGCAGCTTACTCGGCTCGTCGCGGAAAATGCGGACGTGATCGGCGGCCAGGTACGCCGGGTCGATGGCACAAATCATCCGCACTACCTCTATCACCACAGCAATCCTGAGTTTCACCGCTTCTGGGAGAAGATCACGCGGCGCGAGGATCCGGAGGTGATCCTGAGCATGTTTGGCAGCGGCTCATTCTGGACGCGCGAAGCTTTCGATGCCGTGGCCGCGGGCGCGGAGCCATTCCGCATTTACCTCGAACTCTACCTGCCCACCCTCGCCCATCACCTCGGCTTTCGCGTGCGCGACCTCCCGGATCAGAATCCGTTCGTGCAGGTCTTCCGCGATCTCGAACCGGAACTCGACGCCGCGCGCGAGGCGGGCGCGTGGGCTGTGCATCCGGTGAAGCATCGCTGGAGGCGCATCGCGTCGCCCAGCACTCACTGACGGCGAAACGCCACGAAGCCCGCTTCTTCCGCGACCGGCGCGAAGCCGATCTTCCGCAGCCATTCAGTAGATTCGGCGACGGGCTCCGGCTGGTGACGCAGTTGGCGAAGCCACGCCGCCGCCCGGCCCGTGGGCAGCGGCTTGGTTACCACCGCGTATGTCGACCGCTCCAGGGCCGCGGTGCGGTAGGGCTCCGGCAGCTCCGCCGTCCAGATGAACGCGCGCCGCTCCGCGTTGAACGGGAAGGCCGCATTCACTCCGTATTCGACCATATCGGAGCGATGCGCGGCGCGGAAGAGCACCACCGCGTCGGGCTCCGTGTGGGTGCGCGTCCATTGCGCCGCAGCGAGCAGCGCGCGGTCCGGGGTGAAGAGGTAAACTATGCCCGGGACCGCGCAGCCGATGGTAATTGCGCCGGCGAGCGCCGCGGCCGCCGTGCGCCACCGGTCAACCCAGTGGTCGGCAAGCAGCGCGCTCATTCCCAACCCGAACAACGCCGCCGCCGGCGCGAGCGTGGGCAGGTTGTAATAGCTCTGGCTCGCGGGACCATTCCCCAGCCACAAGAGATAGAAAGGCACCAGCGAAACGAGCCACGCGGCGAGCGGCCGCGCGCATCCTTCGCGCACGACACGCCACCCTCCGCGCATCGCTACGAGCAGGGCGAAGGCCGGGATCAGCAGCGCGCCGAGGTAGATCGCGACCATCAGCCATGGCCGCAATGCGAAGCGCATCGCCAACGGTCCGATGAATCCGCGAAAGTGAGCTTCCGCACCGCCGAACGATAGGGGAGTGCGGTTTACGCTCCCGACGTACTGCGCCCATGCGAAGAGGCATGCCGCGGAAAGGAGCCCGGCGACTACGTGGCGGGGGAGAAAGAGCATCTTCCACCCGCCGCGCGCTACGATGAGGAAGACAAGGACCAGGTAGAGGTGCGCGACGCCGGGGGCCTTGATCAGCAGCGAGAGTAAACCCGTGGCGGCGGCGAGAAACCAGCGCACCGGGCACGGCTGTTCGTCGTAGCGGATGAGGAGCAGAACAAACGCAAAGGCGAGAACTTGCAGCAGCATCTCCGGCGTCACCGCCTGGCCGAAAAAGACGCCCAGCGGAGAGACGACGAAGATCAGATTCGCCCAACCCGCCGAAGTGGGGTCGAGCGTCCGCTGCCAAATGCCTTGCAGCAGCCAAAAGGAAAACGCCCACAGCGCGATGCTGACCAATTTGCCCGCGACGACCGGATTCGGGCCGAGCGCGTGGACGGCCATGGTGAGATAATTGTAGAGGGGCAGTTCCAGAACATAGTGTTCGACAAAATCGCCGACCCACGGAATACGCCAGACGATGCCGGGCTCGGCGAGCAGGCTGCGGGTTGCTGCGGCCGTTTGGCCTTGCCGTAAGAGGTGGGCGTCGACCAACGGCTGGGTCAGCGCCACACATCGCAGGAGGACTCCACACCCGAGCAGCAGCCAGAACCAACGTCGGGCTGCGGTTCGGGCTGCGGTCGGGATCGGCATTGGAAAAAAAGACCGACACGCTGCAGATGAAGTAACGCCCTGTCACGCGGGAAGTCGGCGCGCGGCGGGCCACCACAAAAGGCTTGCGCGCGACGACGCCACCTGAGAGTTCGCCCTCTGTGAAAACCATCCCCTCCCGGGTTCTCTGGGTGCCGGCACATCCCTCTGCCGGCTCCGTGAGCATGCTGCGGCACTGGCGCGAGATCGACGCCACCGCCCGTGCGCACCCGGACCCGCGGTTCGAGCTCGTGTGTCCGCTGGGACTGCCGCCGGGATTGGTGAAGCCGGCGCATCGGCTGATGCGTGCCTGGCAGAAATACTGCGTTTATCCCCGGTTACTCCGCCGGACGGGGCCGGCGGACGTCGTCCACCTCCTCGATCACGCGTTCGCTCGTTTGCTCGGCTCTGCCCCGCGCGGTGCGAGGAAGATCGTCACCGTCCACGACCTCGCGCCGCTGGAGGATGGCTCGCTCACGGTTGGCCAGGAGCGGCGATTTCGCCAGACACTCTCGTGGCTGAAGCAGGCAGACCTGCTGCTTTGTGATTCCGAGTTCACCGCGCAGACCGTGGCGGCCTTTGTCGGCGGCGGACCGCGCATCGAGGTCCTGCTCATGGGAGTGAATACCCGGGCCTTCGAGCAGCCGCGCGAATTTCCCAAGCAGCTGCTCCTTCCTCCCGGGCCGCGTCTCCTCAGCATCGGCAGCATCCTGGCGCGCAAAAATCTCGACGCCCTGCCGCCAATCCTCGCGCGCGTTATTCGTGAAGTCGGGCCGGTGTCGCTCCTGCGGGTCGGTGACCCGCTGCCGCTCAGTCTCCGCGCCGAACTGGAAGCCCTGCTTTCCCCCGGCCGCCTCGTGGAATATGGACGCACCTCCGATGAAGACCTCGCCGCAATCTACCAGGCGAGCGACGTTCTCGTCTTTCCTTCCACGCTCGAAGGATTCGGTCTTCCGCTGCTGGAGGCGATGGCGGCGGGTTGCGCCGTGGTGAGCAGCAGGGCCTCGAGCCTGCCCGAGGTGGGAGGCGATGCGGCGCTCTACTTCGATCCCCACGATCCCGCCGAAGCTGCGGCCCGGATCAGCGAAATCCTGCGGGAACACACGCTGCGCGACACCCACCTCCAGCGCGGCCGCCGCCGCGTCCAGGAGCTTTCGTGGGAGCGCCATTGGGAAAGACTCCGGGAATTCTACGCGTGAACGTGGCCCCGCGCATCGTGCGACTCGACAAACGGAAGTTGCCGCCGGAGCTTGCCAGCTCATTTCCATTTTCATGATCGGGACCGTTGATATTCAGAACTTTGTCGTTCGCTACCTCCTGCCTCCGGTGGGCTGCATCATCGCGGCCGTGGCGACCGTCTACATCATTTCGGAGATCAATCCCTTGGGAGCGGCCCTGCTCTGCGCCGCGGCGATCTCTTTTGCCGTCGCCATCGTCGCGCCGCGAGTAGGCCTGATCACGCTCGTGGTGCTGTGCGGATATTCCGATTTCTTGAAGCGGACGCTCATCTTCTGGAGCGAACTGAGCTTTGAGCAACTCAGCTACGTCCTGATCGCGGCGCCGCTGGTGGTGACTGGATTGATCGTGGCGTTCGTGACGCGCTGGGCGTTCCACGAGATCGCCGTCACGCGTCGGGATTTCCTGATGGGATTGCTCGTCGTCGTCGGGATGGGACTCAGCTTCGCTCTCGAGTGGAGAGAAAGTAAACAGGTGCTGGAGAGCGCCAAGGCCGCGGTGAACAATGGACTCTACGTGGCCCTCATGCCGGTTCTCGCCCAGTTCATCTCGAACGAGGAACAAATCGTGAAGTTCTTCCGGCTCGCGGTGCTGCTTTTCATTCCCGTCGCCGCCTACGGCATCTTTCAGGCGATCTTCGGTTTTGCCGATTTCGAAATTCAATATCTGCGCACCGGTCTCACCATCACCGCGAACGAATTGAATCCACGTCCATTCTCCACGCTGAATTCCGCCGGGGCTCTCGGCGACATGGCCGCGATCATGGCGATCCTGTCC
>JBAVML010000277.1:0-20868 GCA_049690035.1 Chthoniobacteraceae bacterium | reverse complement strand
TATTTCAGGAGCTTTAGCAGGTCGGATTTCTTCTGCGTGAGCTGATCCTTCGTGCATTGCACGGGCGACTTGTCCGGTCGCCAGCGGAGCAGCTTGGTGCCGTGCCGGAAACGGCCGCCGGTGACGTGGTCGTAGCACACTTCCACCACGAGTTCGGGCTTGAGCGGTTGCCAGACGTTCTCCTTGCCGCGATTCCAGCGACTCGGGCCGCCGGGCGCATTGCCGGTGAAGCCAGGAGGCTCGATCAGTCGCTCGAGCTTTTTGGTGACGGCCGGTTTGTCTTTGGTCGCGATGCTGGAGGTGAAGCCGACGTGATTGAGCAGACCTTCCGCGTCGTAAAGGCCGAGCAGCAGCGAGCCGACGAGCTTGCTGCCGGTGCCGTAGCGAAAACCGCCGATCACGCAATCCGCGCTGCGGAAGTTTTTGATCTTTTGCATGCCGTCGCGCTCGCCAGAGCGGTAGCCGAGGTCGCGGCGCTTGGCGATGATCCCGTCGAGCGTCGCACCGGTTTGCGCCAGCCACTTTTTAGCCTGCGCCAGCTTGGGGGTGGCGGGCGAAAGGCGGATGCTTCCAGCCACGTCGAGATACTTCGCGGCGAACGCCTCCAGCCGCTCGCGCCGGATGGCGAGCGGCTCCGCGAGCAGGGAACGCCCGTCCTCGCCGGAGAGAAGATCGAAAACCACGAAGATGGCGGGCGTTTCCGCGGCGAGATGTTTCACCCGCGAGGCGGCGGGATGAATCCGTTGCAGCAAGGCGTCGAACGAAAAACCGCGGCCCTGCAGCACCGCGATCTCGCCATCGAGCACGAAGCGTTTGGCCTTCAGCGCGACTAATGCAGCCGCTACTTCGGGAAAGTAGCGCGCGAGGGGTTGTAGGGATTTAGACTGGAGATGGACGCTGGCTCCGTCGCGAAAGACGAGACAACGGAATCCATCCCACTTCGGCTCATACTGCCACTCGTCGCCTTCGGGAATCTTCTCCACCGACAATGCTTCCATCGGGGCGAGCGGCGGCTGAAGTTCCAGTGGCATCGGAATGCGCAGCTATTCTCCGTCGCTTTCCTCGACCGCGACCGCGGCATCGCGATGCAGGTCGCAGCCGTGGGCGACGACGTTTTTGATCGCCGTCTCTCCTTCGCCGTCGCGCCGGCGAAACAGCGTGTCATCCACATCGACGTAGATAAAAAGCGGCTTAATCACACCTAGACCTTCGCGGCTCGGCCGACGCGCGGACGGCTTGTTCCCGCGCATCCGCCGACTCATCGCCCCACGATTAGGCTGATGAAGCCGGCTAAGTCCGGTCGATAGATTACCAGCATGGACTTACTCTATTCTGCGTTCGGCGTAGGCGTTGAAGCTCAGCTTGCTGGAAGAGCTGCGGCTCAATGGCGTGGAGAAACCCGACGAAGCCCGGCTCGCGCGGCTGGAGCGCAGCGGTGAAATAAGCGTGATCAAGAAATGAGTATGCCCCCTCACCTTCACTCCGCAACGCCGCCTCGGAGGGTCGTCCGCTTATGAAGAAAAAGCAGGAGCTGAAGGTCGATGGCAAGGAGCTCGTGGTTTCCAATATCGACAAGGTCCTTTTTCCAGAGAGTGGGTTCACCAAAGGCGAGATGCTCGCGTTTTACTCCGCGATCGCGGACACGATTCTGCCGCATCTGCGGGATCGGCCGCTCACCATGAAGCGCTATCCGGACGGGGTGACCGGCGAGCATTTCTACGAGAAGAACGCGCCGGCGCACACGCCGTCGTGGGTGAAGCGATTCGCGGTGCCGCGGAGCGAAGGCGGAGAGGACATTCACTACGTGCTGTGCAATAACCGCGCGACGCTCGTTTGGGCCACCAACCTCGGCGACATCGAAAAGCACGTTTTCCTCGCGCACGCGCCGGACCTCAATCGGCCGACGTCGATCGTGTTCGACCTCGATCCGGGCGAGCCCGCCGGGATCCTCGATTGCGGCCGGGTGGCGCTTCATTTGAAGAAGGTCTTCGATCAGATGGGACTGGAAATGTTGGCCAAGGTTTCCGGCTCGAAGGGGCTGCATCTCACGGTGCCGCTCAACACCAAGGTGACCTACGAACAGACGCAGCCCTTCGCGAAAGCGATCGCGGAACTGGTCATGCAGCAGATGCCGGATCAGGTCGTCTCGGAGATGGCGAAGACGCTCCGGCGCGGCAAGGTGCTCATCGACTGGAGCCAGAATTCAGATTTTAAAACGACGGTGTGCGTCTATGCGATGCGCGCGAAACGAGAGCAGCCGTTCATCTCGATGCCGATCACCTGGGCGGAGCTGGCGAAGGCGGTGAAACGCGGCGACGAGAAAACGCTCTTCTTCACGCCAGAGGCGGCGATCAAACGGATCAAGCGCGTCGGCGATCTCTTCGCGCCGGCGCTGAAGCTTCGTCAGAAACTGCCCGCGGCTTTCGTGAAGGCGCTCGCCGCCGGGCCGCCCGCACGGCTCGCTTCGTGGCCGAAGAAGCGCCGCAAATCAGGCGACAAAAGTCTGCGCGAGTACGAGGCCAAACGCGACCACACGCGCACGCCGGAGCCGGCGGCGAAGTCCACCGCGAAACGTCGCGAGCGGAAAGGCACGCACCGTTTTGTCATTCAAAAACATGCGGCGAGTCATCTGCACTACGACTTCCGCCTCGAGATGCAGGGGGTGCTCCGTTCGTGGGCCGTGCCGAAGGGTCCGCCGAAGACGCCGCGAGAAACGCGGCTCGCCATGCACGTCGAGGATCACCCGCTCGAATACGCCGATTTCGAAGGCACGATCCCGGCGGGCAACTACGGCGCGGGCACGGTGATGGTCTGGGATCGCGGCGAATACGAGGACCTCACCGGCAATCCGGCGGCGGCTTTTCACAGCGGCAAAATGCACCTCGTGATGCGCGGCACCAAGCTGAAGGGCGAATGGATTTTGGTGAAAGATCGCCGTGAAGAAGACAGCAACAAATGGCTGCTGATCAAGGCGGGCACAGCGATCAAGATTTCCGCGAAGGCGGACGACAAATCGGCGATCACGGGCCGCTCGATGCAGGAGATCACCGAAGCGAACGACGCGCAGTGGCAGAGCAATCGGCCGGCATCGACTCGCCGAAAAGGGATCAGGAGCGGCGCGGCGTAACGTGCGCTACCCGGCAATCCGCGGGTCGCCGCGCGATTACCCGTTTATGAATGCAAAATCAGGACCTCTCATGGCCACGGTGGCCGCGCTCGCGGTGAGCGCTTCCGCGCAGGATCTGGTCTCCAGCGATCTTAATTTTCAAAGTGGAGGAAAGCGGATCGGCGTGCTCGCTTTCAGGCCAAAATCAGCTCAGCGCCTGCCGGCGATCGTCGTGCTCCATGGCGCGGGCGGGGTGGATGCGAGCAATGCGTATGTGCGCCAGATCGCGAGCACGGTCGCGGCCCAGGGTTACGCCACTTACCTCGTCGAATACTTCGACCGCACCGGCACGAGCTACGCGGATGATCGCACCATCCGCGCGAATGCTGACAAATGGCTGGCGACGCTCGACGACGCCGTCGGATTCGTCGCGCGACGGCCGGAGGTGGACGCACGGCGTATCGGCGTTTTCGGCTATTCGCTCGGCGGCTATTTGGCGGTAGCGCACAGCTCGCGCGACCCGCGCGTGCGAGCGGTGGTCGAGCTTGGGGGCGGGATCGAGCCGGAGCTGGCGCGGGACGTCCGCCGCCTTCCGCCCACGCTCATCATTCACGGCAAGGAGGATGGCCGCGTGCCCTTCGCCCGCGCGGTCGAGCTGCAGGCCGTTCTGCAAAAGCTCGGAACGCACGTCGAGACCGTGTTCCTCGCCGGCGCGCGCCACAGTCGTTCGCCGCCGGCGGCGTTCCAAGCGCTCGCGCGCTCACTGGAATTCTTTCGGGTTCACCTGAAGTCGGAATGAGGGTGGGGAATGGGCTGGATGAACTGCCGCCATCGCAACCCTGTTGCTGTCCTGTCCGGCGACGGCGACGGCGACAACACGCGGGGCGCGTGCGCTACCCGGGCCTCTCGGAGCGCAGACTCTTGATCAACTCGTGCAGTTCTTCGCTAGCTTGCGCGAGCTGCTTTTGAAGCGTCTTGAGGTCTCGGGCCAGGGTTTTGCCATCCGAGCCGGCGGTGCGTTCCATCGCGGAGATGAGGAAACGCGCACCGGTGATCGTCTGGCCCACGGATTGGTGCAGCCAGTCCGCGATGCGCTGCTGTTCGGCGGCGACCGCGGCGGCGGCGCCCTCTTTCGACGCGGCGGAGATGGGCGGTACAAGCGCGCTGGCGGGGAAGCTTTTCCGAGGCATGCCGGTCAGGCCACCAGTTGCCGCGCGGCCTCTTCGATGAGGGGGGCAAGATCCTCGCCGCCGATCGGTTTCACGAGATGCCGGCGGAAGCCGACTTCCTTGCTTTTGGCCTGGTCCGCTTCCGTGCCGTAGCCGCTGATCGCGACGGCAAAGACCGAGCGCGGGAGATTCAATTGGCGCATCAGCTCCCAGCCGTCGCCATCCGGCAGGCCGATGGCGGAAATGAGCATGTCACAGTCCGCGCTCGGGAGTGCCTCCAGCGCGGCCTTCATGGTGCGCGCGGACTGCACCGAGTGCCCGCATGCTTCGAGATACATCGTCAAGTATTTGAGGGTGTCGCGATGGTTTTCAACGATGAAAATACGCAAGCGCACCGCTTGTTTCGCGGAGACGGAACCTTTCATGTTTTCTCGAATTCGGACCTCCCCGCCAGAGTGGCCGCACCCGTCATGGCCCTTCTGCTGCGGCGCCGGCGAGCGGCAGCGCCATGCTGAAGGTCGCGCCTCGATTGAGCCCGGCGCTCTCGGCGCGCAGTTCACCGCCGTGAGCCTCCACCGCCGCCTTGGCGATCGCCAGCCCGAGCCCGAGCCCGCCGTATTCGCGGGCGATGGCTTCATTGGCCTGCGCGAACGCATCGAAGATATGCGCCACCGCATCCGGCGCGATGCCGATCCCGCTGTCCTCGACTTCGACCAGGAATTTGCCGGGCTCATTCCGCGTACGCAGGCGGATTTTTCCCTGCTCGGGAGTAAATTTCGAGGCGTTCTTGAGAAGGTTCCACACCACCTGTTGCAGGCGAGTGTAGTCACCGACCGTGGCGTGGTGAGCCGCTCCGAGTTCGACGGTGAGTTGCTGGTCTTTATCCCGAATCTCCGGCTCGGTAATCGCGACCGCACGGCGGATGGCCTCGTGCAGATCGACCGGTTCTCGCGTGATCTCAAACTTTCCGCGGGTGATGCGCGTCACATCGAGCAGATCCTTGATCAGGTGTGATTCGACCTCCACGTTGCGCCGAATAATCTCCAGCGCCTCGCGGACGGTCGCGGGCAGATCGTCCTCGCAAGCCAGCGTATCGACGATCATCAGGATCGGAGTGAGCGGGGTGCGCAGCTCGTGCGAAAGCACGGCGAGGAAATGGTCCTTGGCGCGGCCGGCGGCCTCCGCTTCGGCGCGGGCACGCTCCGTTTCCTGCAGGCTCCTTTCGAGGGCTCTCTGCGCCTCGCGCGCGGCGGTCTGGTCGCGGAAGATTTTCACCAGGCCGATGACCTTTTGCTGGCCATCGCGCATCGGCATCATATTGCCGCTGCCCCAGAAGCGCGTGCCATCCTTGCGCACGTGCCAGCGTTCGTCGGCCGCGCGTCCTTCCGCGAGGGCGATTTCCATTTCGCGCTCACAGGCGCGGCGGGCCCGATCTTCGGGAGTGAAAATGACATCGGCGAGCTGGCCCAGGATCTCCCCTTCGGAGTAGCCGAGGATGCGCTCCGCACCGGCGTTCCAGCTCGTGACGCGCCGCTCCAGGTCCGTGGAAAAGATGACGTATTCGCGCGCGTTCTCGACGATTAGCCGCAGCCGCTCCTGGCTTTCCCGCAACGCATTCTCCGCGCGCTTTCGCTCGGTGATGTTTTGGGTGATGCCGACGAAGCGCCTGGTGCCGTCCGCCCGCTGCGCAAAGACGCCGTGGGAACTCTGCCAGACCACGTCTCCGGTCTTGGGATTGATGAACCGGAACTGCAGGTCGAACTTCCCGTTCCGCTTCAGCGCATCTTCGAAGGCCGACTCGACCGTGGCGTGATCGTCCGGATGAATCAGTTCGAGCACCGCCGTCACTTCCTGGGGCAGAGGAAAGCCAAGGACTCGTTCGGTGTTTCCTGCATACTCGGTTTTCAGCGTCTCCGGATCGGTTTCCCAGCCGTAGATATTCGCCGCCTCGGTGGCAAAGCGCATCCGTTCCTCCGCCTCGCGCAGGGCCAGTCCAGCTTCTCGCGACGCGGTGATATCGACGAAGGTGAGCACGGCCCCGGCGATCAAATCCTCCTCGGTGCGATAGGGCAGCAGGCGCGCGAGATACCAATGTCCCTCGCCATCGGAAACTTCGCGCACCATCGGCGCCAGCGACTCGATGACGCGTTCGGCGTCGGCCTTGAGCTCGGGGTAATTGAGCCGGTGCGTGAGGTCGGTCAGCGGCCGACCGATGTCGCTGGGGATGAGCCGGAAGAGCTGCGCCACCGCCGGCGTGTAGCGCATGATCCGCAGCGAGCGGTCGAGGAACATCGTGGCGATCGCGGTCGCGGCCATGAGGTTCGCGAGGTCGCTGTTGGAATGGCCGAGGTCGTCCACCTTGCTCTTCAGCTCCGCGTTCACGGTGGTGAGCTCTTCGTTGATGGACTGCAGCTCCTCGCGGCTCGTCTCCAGCTCCTCGGTCGCCGAGCGCAGCTCCTCGTTCATCGCCTGCAGCTCTTCGTTGCTCGCCTTCAGTTCCTCGGTGCTCGCCTCATACTGCTCCACGGTGTCGCGCAGCCGCACCTTCATCTGCTCGTTCTCGCGTTCGAGATGTCGCACCGCGGGCTCCACCTCCAGATGCACGGGCTGTTCGCCGCCCTCGGTGCTCTCGCGGGGGGAAAGCACCACGAGCAGATAATCCGGCGCGATCTCCTGAGCCGGCGCGACGCGAATGTCCACGCTCACGGTCTTCCCTTCCAGATCCACGGGCACCTGAAAAACGTCCACCGGCGCGTTCGTCTGCGCCGCGCGAAAGAGCGCCGCGCGCAACTCGATGCGCAACATCGGATGGACGACGTGGAGCAGATTCACGCTCGGCTCCCCGCTCGTGAAGTGCAGGAAACGCCCGGCATTCTCCGAAATGTGCATGATCTCGTAGTCGCGCGTGACGATGAGCGAAGGCGGGGCAAAGCGTTCGATCAGCTTGAAATGCAGCTCCTCCCAGGAGACCGCGCGCAGCCCGTCCAGCTCGGCGTCGTGCTTCGCCGTGATCGCCGCCTGCCGCTCGAAGCTCTCTCCATGCACAAACGGGCCGCCCCGCGCGCGCTCCTGCGCCGCGACCGCGCGGGCGACCGTGCTCGGACCAATCGGCACCGGGATCAACCCGCCGCGCAGGGTGGGAACCTGCCGATAAAGCCGGTGCTTTTTGTCCACCACGGTGAAGAGCCCGTCCTCCTCGTCGGTGGACTCGGAGGAGCCGAGAAAGAGCAGCGCCTTCGACCGGAGTGCGAAATGAAAAATCTCCATGGCCCGCTTTTGCGCCTCGCTCGTGAGGTAGATGAGCAGGTTGCGGCACGAGACGAGATCGAGGCGGGAAAAGGGCGCGTCCTTGAGCAGATCATGCGCGGCGAAGAGCACGCACTCGCGCAGATCGCGCCGCACCTGGTAGCCGCGCTGGTCCTTGGAAAAGAAGCGCCGCAATCGCTCGTCGCTGACATCCGCGGCGATGGTCGGCGGATAAACCGCGGCCCGCGCCGTAGCGATCACATCATCGTCGAGATCGGTCGCGAAGACCTGAATGCTCGGCGGTGCATCGACCAGCGCGGCATGCTCCATGAGCAGCATCGCGATCGAATACGCCTCCTCGCCCGTGGCGCAGGCCGGCACCCACACGCGCACCACGTCGCCCGGCACCTTGCCGGCGAAAAGCTCCGGGATGCGCGCCTGCAGCGCGTCGAACGAATCGCGATCGCGGAAAAAATTCGTGACCGAGATGAGCAGGTCCTGCAGCAGCGCGCCCGATTCGCCCGCATGCGTGCGCATGAATTCCAAGTATTCCCCGAGAGTCGCGATCCCATTTACCTGCAGCCGGCGGGAGACGCGGCGCACGATGGTCGCGCGCTTGTAGTAGGAAAAATCGCGCCCCGTGCGCGCCCGCAGAAAGGCCAGCACTTCGCGCAACGCGCGCTCCTCGGCATCCGGCGGCGCCGGCGGTGGGGCCGCCGGCTGCGGACCGTCCTCGGGCGGGAGTTTGAGGTGACGCTCGTGCTCGAAATACTCGATCAGCCGCGCGGGCATTTGCTGCACCGCGAGCACCCAATCGACCATGCCCGTGTTGATCGCGGAGCGCGGCATGGACCCGTGCTCCGCTTCCTCGGGATCCTGCGCGATGGTCAGTCCGCCGCGTTCCTTCACCCGCTTGATCCCGACCGTGCCATCGGAGTCCGCGCCGGAAAGGACGATCGCCGTGGAGTGCGGCCCATGCGTATCGGCGAGCGTGCGGAAGAAGAGGTCAATGGTGGTGCGCTTTCCGCGCTCGGCTTGGAAGTCGATGAGCCGGAGATGCCCGTCCACCGAGGCGAGATGCTTGCCGGGAGGAATGACATAGACCGTGTTCGCCTCGACCTTCCGTCCGTCCTCCGCCTGCCGCACGGGCATGCTCGTCGAGCGCTGGAGCAGCTCCGCCAGCGTGCTCTCGTGCTCGGGAGAAAGGTGCAGGATGACCACGAAAACGAACCCGCTATCCGCCGGCATTTTTTCAAAAAAGCGCTGCAACGCCGAGATGCTGCCCGCCGATCCGCCGAGCGCCACCATCGGCAGTTTTTCGTAGCCGCTGGTCGGCACGATCTCATCGATCTGGTCGGGAAAATCCTGCTCGACCACATCCGGCGCGATCGCGGGAAGCCCCGGGTCCGCCGGCTTTCCCGCGGAGAAATCGGACTTCAACTTTTCGGGAGATGCCATGGTGTGAAAATATCAACCGCTGCGCCGCCCACGCGAGAATTGATTTGTGGGAAAGGCGTGTGGCGCGAAGGCAAAACTAACGCGCGGGATCCTCCTCGGCAGTGCTTCGCCCCACGCGTTCGAGAGTCTCGAGCACCCGCTCCGGAGCCACGTCGCGCTTGAGTTCCTCCAGGTCGGGATTGTGCGCGTCCTGGATCTCCATGTGCGCCGCCATCTGCGTGACGAGCTGGATGAGCCGCGTCACCTCGTGCTCCGCCAGGAGGCTGATCTGGAGATTGAGCTCGTTGCGTTTTTCCGCGAGCACCGCCATGCGGTTTTGGGTGATGAGCACGAAGGTCGAGAGGAAGATCGCCTCGACGGAGGCAACCATCGCGAGCACCACGAAGGTCGGGTCGAAGCGCGCCCACGGCACGCCGGGAAGATTCGCCGCGACCCATCCGCCGAACAGCGCCAGATGCACAAAGACAAAGACCATGCTGCCCGCGAACGCCGTGACGCGATCGGCAATCCGCTCCTGCAACGGACGCCGCCGGTCCTCGAACAGACGCCGCCGCAGCAGCGCGTGGATATTGCGATCCAGCACGCGGGAGGTTTCCGGCTCCGTGGAGCCATCGGCGGGTGCGCTTTTTGTGTCCATCTGCGGATAAATCGCCCGCGAAAATAACGGCGCGCGTCGGACCGCGCCCGCACCGTTCGCCGCGCTCCCGCGGCCGGGCCTCAGAGTTTCCCTGCCTTCACCTCCCGGGATGATCCCGCAGGACCGCCGCCGTCCCGGTGGGCGAACCGATGGCATGAAAACAAAACTGATTCTTTCCACCTTCACCGCGGCCCTCGCCGCACTCACTTTCACCAGCCCCGCGCTTTTCGCCGCTGATGAAAAACCTGCAAAAGCTGGCGCCGCCGGCAAGCTCGCTGCGAAAGACGAAAAGTTCGTGATGGACGCCGCGCAGGGCGGCATGCTGGAAGTGCGACTCGGCGAGGTCGCGAAACAAAAGGCGACCCGCCAGGACGTGAAAGACTTCGGCTCGATGATGACGATGGATCACGGCAAGGCTGGCGAGGAACTCAAGGGCGTGGCCGCGAAAGTGGGCGTCACGCTGCCCACCGATCTCGACGCCAAGCACAAGGCGAAGGTGGATAAACTCGAGAAGCTGTCCGGCGCCGACTTCGACAAGGAATACGTCGCGGAGATGGTCAAAGATCACGAAAAGGATGCGAAGGCATTCGAGGACGCGGCCAACAATGCACAGAACCCCGACGTGAAAGCCTTCGCGGGCAAGACGCTGCCAGTGATCAAAACTCACCTGGAAAAAATCAAGGCGATGGCCGGCGCAGAGAAGAAGTAGGCCGTTCGCGGCCGGGCCTCTATCGGCAACGTCCGAAATTCACCAAGGACGGGAATCTGCACGCCGAGCAGGGTTTACCCTGCTCGGCGTTACCATGGCGCTCGGCCGATATTACGCCGGTTTGGTGGCCCGGCAGACGAGCGGCCTGATCGTGGGGTTGCCCGCGCACGAGATGCTGGGTAGCGCACGCGCCCTCGCGTGTTGAATCAGGCGCCCTCGCCGGATTTCCGCGGCGGGGGCGCCGATCCCAACACGCGATGGTCGTGCGCTAACCACCGCAGATCGCCAGCAACTCATCCACGCGATGGGCGCACGTGTGCCGCGCGAGGATCGTGCGCCGGCCGTGCTCCGCGAGCTCGCGCGCCATCGCCTTGTCGGCGAGCAGCGCCTTGAGGTGCTTTTGCATCTCGCGCTCGTCGTGTGCCACGAGATAATCGCGCCCCGGCGTGAACAGCCCCTCCGCATCTTCCCACGGCGTGCTGATCAGCGGAATCCCGCACGCCAGCGCCTCGAATGGACGGATCGTCGGGATGCCCCGCAACTCCCGCGCGTAAGGCAGCCGCGGAATGTGCACGGTGAGCCGGAACTGCGCGAAGATTTCCGGCACACGAAAGTTTGGCAGCCAGCCGCCGTACTCGATGCCCGCATCCGCCAGCGCGCGGAAACCCATCTCGGGATAGCGCACGCCGAAAACCTGCGCATCGAGCCGCAGCGCCTTCACCGGCTGGAACAAAAACCGATGCAACTCGGCCGTCCGTTCGTCGTCGCCCCAATTGCCAATCCACACCAGATCGCGCGTGCGCTTGATCTCCGGCATCGGATGAAAGACCCGCGCATCCGCCGCCTCGTGCCACGTCCACGCCCGCGCGGCCCAGCCCTCGCGCAGATAGATTTCGCGCAGCACTTCGCCATACGCCAGCACCCCATCGAAGCCGGAGAGATCATACGCCTTCATCTCCTCGCGCGCAGTCACCGCACGATGATGCGTGTCGTGAAAGAACAGCTGATACGCTCCGCCCTCTCGGCGGTGCTGGCCGATGCGCTGCACGAGTGCGGTCCGGTTCCACTCGTGAACGATGACGACATCGGCGCCGTCGAGCGCCTGATCGAGGTCGAGGTCAGGATCGTAGAGCGAGCTCGTGAGTGTCGGATATGCGCGGTGAAAATCATCGATCACTGCCGGCCCTTGCTCGGCGATCAAAGTCTCGCGGCTCCACGAATCGCGCGGTTCGTAAACATGAACCTCGTGTCCGCGCGCGATCAGCTCAGAAGTAATGCCGCGCAGGAAGTGCGCGTTCCCGTGATTCCAGTCGGAGACGAGCGTGTGGTAGAAGAGGAAGAATTTCATGGCGCAGTCGAGGTCCCAGAATTCCCGGCGTAGATCGCATCGAGCGCGACCGCGATCTCGATCTGCCGCTCCACTTCCGGATCATAACCTCGGCTCACCGCAAGTTGCCGCGCCCACGCCACCGCCGCTTGCCCGCCCCACTCATCCGGCGGCTCCGCGATCACTTCCGAGTTCGTTCCCGAGAATCGTTCCGCGCGGAAGTCGACGAACGAACCGCCGACATTCCGCATCGCCGCTCCGCCTTGCGTGCCGTGGAACGCCACCTCGATGACCGCTTCGCGTCCGGCGTGCAGCCGCCACGAACACGCGAGCTGGATCACCGTCCCATTGGCAAGATCGAGGCGGGCCGTAGCGAAATCCTCCACCGCATCGGGTCGCGCGGAGAGCGGCCGGCCGCCGGCAAAAATGCGGCTGGAGACGCCGACGACGGGTTGATCGAGCACCCACAGCGCGGCATCAACGAGGTGAATGCCGAGATCGATCACACAGCCGCCGCCCGAGAGCTGCCGGTCGTAAAACCACGGCGCCTGCGGCCCGTAGGCATTGTGAAAAACGAGGTCGGCCGCGAAAATGTCGCCGAGTTTTCCACCGCGAATCAGCTCGCGAATTTCCCGCAACCCCGCCGTGTGCCGGTACGAGAGATCGACTCCGAGCAGCCGGTCCGCCGCCTTCGCGCACTCGATGATCCGCCGCACTTCCGCCGCGTTGCGCCCGAGCGGCTTCTGGCAAAAAACGGAGCAGCCACTTTCCAGCGCGGCGATGGTCTGCTCGGCGTGCAGCGCGCTCGGCGTGGCGATCACCACGCCGTCGAGATCGAGCGCCAGCATTTCGTCGAAGGAGCGGGTCACAAGGCCGCGCGAGAGAGCCGCGCAAGCCTCGACATTCGCCGCGAGGGGATCGGAGAACGCCGCGACTTCCACCGTACCGCTTTCCACGAGCGCCTCCAGCCGGCGATGACCGATCCACCCGAGACCGAGAAATCCAACCCGCGGTTTCACCTGCGAAACCGCATTCCCGAGCATCGAAAGAGTCAGCGGCTTCATGGAGTGACAATCGCTTTCATGAAGCCGTCCGGGCGATCGCGGGTCAGGTCCAAGCCTGTCGCGAGCTGCACCAGCGGCAGTCGGTGCGTGTAAAGCGGCGCGGGGTCGAGACGCCCATCGCACACCGCTTCAACGGCCGCGCGCATCCCGCGCACATAGACCTGCGGATCGCGTTCGTGCGCATTGATCACGTCGAGGCCGCGCCAGTTCCAGAGCTGCATCTTCACCTGCCGCATCCCATCCTGGTGATAACCCGCAACCACCAAACGCCCGCGCTCCGCCGTGAGCTCCGTCGCGAGATCGAGCGCAGATTGCTTGCCCACGGCCTCGATCACCACATTGCAAAGCCGACCGCTCGTGATCTCCTTCACGCGCTCCACATCGCCGAACGCAACTGCTTCGCCCGCACCCATGCGGCGCGCGAGATCGAGCGCCCATTTCCGCCGCGACAACGCGATCACCTGCGCGCCCGCCCGCATCGCGAGTTGCGTGAGCAGCGCGCCGAGAAATCCGATCCCGACAACCGCGACCATCGCGCCGGGCGTGATCCCGCTGCGCGCGAAAATATTCATCGCGCAACCCAGCGGCTCCGCGGGAAACGGCTCGGCATCAAGCTCCGCGGGCAACCGCACGAGCGCGCTCACCGGCGCCACATCGTATTCGGCATAGGCGCGATACGACAGCATCGCGACCCGCTCACCCTCCTCCCAGCCGCTCACCTTTTCGCCGAGCGCATCGATTCGACCGTAGCCTTCGTGGCCCGGCGCGCCTGCGTTGAAGGGATATTCGAACCACGGCGCTCCCGACCACGGCCCGAGATTCGACGCGCACACGCCGCATCCTTCCACCCGCACGCGGACCTCATCGGGACCGGGCCGCGGGATTTCCGCGCGCGCGATTTCGATGCTGCCCGGTCGCGTGAGCACGGCGGCATTCATCGTGGCGGATGCGAGGCTTCTCGGCGCGTTGGTAGTCATTGCGAGGATAATCGGAGATCGCCCTCGCACGGTCTATCAGGGTGAACCCTAATTTCGTTTTCCCGTATCCGTCCGCTCCGGAACGAGGAAATCAGTGTCGGACTGGCAATGCCGGCCTGTCGGGGTTTTTCTGAAAACGCTTGCGGGACGGCTCTGACAAACGGCCCCCGACACCGGCGCGAATTTTCCCGCGATGAGCAAACGAATTTTGATTACAGGCGGTGCGGGTTTCATCGGATCGCACCTTGCGGATGATCTCTTGTCTCACGGCTACGAGGTCCGCGCGCTCGACAGCCTCGCCGCTCAGGTGCATGGCCCGCGTGCGCAGCGGCCGGACTATCTCGACGAGGCAGTGGAGTTGCTCACCGGCGACGTGCGCGATCCGCACGCGATCTGGAAAGCACTCGATGGCGTCGATGCCGTCTTCCATCTCGCCGCGAACGTGGGCGTCGGCCAGAGCATGTATGAGATCGAAAGCTACACGAGCAGCAACGGCATCGGCACCGCGGTGCTGCTCGAAGCGCTCGCGAAACGGCCAGTCGAGAAGCTCGTCGTCGCGTCGAGCATGAGCATTTACGGCGAAGGGCTTTACCGCACGCGGGAAGGGCATCGCGTCGAGGGCGTCGAGCGCTCGCTTACGCAACTCAAGGCGCACGATTGGGAGATCCGCGGCGCAGACAGCGAACCGCTCACGCCCATTCCGACGCCGGAAACGAAGTGCCCTGCGCTGCCGTCCGTCTATGCGCTTTCAAAGTATCACCAGGAGCGGCTGTGCATGGTCGTGGGCCGCGCCTACGGGATCCCGACGGTCGGCCTGCGCTTCTTCAATATCTACGGCCCGCGCCAGGCGCTCTCCAATCCCTACACCGGCGTGCTCGCAATTTTTGCCGCGCGCTTTCTCAACGGCAAACCGCCGCTGATCAACGAGGACGGCCTGCAACAGCGCGACTTCGTGAGCGTGCGCGATGTGGCGCAGGCGTGCCGTCTCGCGCTCGAAGTGCCGAGCGCAGCCGATCGCGTTTTCAACATCGGCAGCGGCGAGCATTACACCATCCGCGAGATCGCCGACCTACTCGCGCGCACGCTCGACCAGGAAGACATCGAGCCGGAAATCACCGGGCGCTATCGCATGGGCGACATCCGCAATTGTTTCGCGGATATCTCCGCTGCGCGGAAAATCCTCGGCTACGAACCGCGCGTGTCGCTCAAGGAAGGACTCGCTGAAATCGCCGACTGGCTGGACGGGCAAAGTCCCGTCGATCGCGTGGCGGACGCGTCGCGCGAACTGGTCGAACGCGGACTCACGATATGAAAAACGGGACACGACCCTCCGGCAGGAGACTTGCGCCGGCCCGCAACGGGAGCGCGGCGGCGTCGCGCAACGGACGGGGCCACGTGCTGATCACCGGCGGCTCCGGTTTCATCGGCGCGAACCTCGCGCAGCGGCTGCTCGCCGACGGCGAGCGCGTCCTGCTTTACGACAATCTCTCTCGCGCCGGCGTGGAGCAGAACTTCGCCTGGCTGCGAGAGGAATTCGGCGATCGCGTGCGGCTCCAGCAGGCCGACACGCGCGACGAATCGAGCCTGCGGGACGCGGTGCAATCCGCGACGGCAGTCTATCACTTCGCCGCGCAGGTCGCAGTCACCACGAGCATCGAAGCACCTGCGCAAGACTTCGCCGTCAATGCCGGCGGCACGCTGTATTTGCTCGAAGCTCTGCGCGCCCACTGCAATCCGCCGCCGCTCTTTTTCACCTCCACGAACAAAGTCTATGGCGCGCTGAGCGACGTGCCGTTGCGCGTAAGCGGCGAGCGCTACGAACCCGTGGATGTTCGCATCCGCGCGCGCGGCATCGACGAAAACCAGCGTCTCGATTTCTACAGTCCTTACGGCTGCTCCAAGGGCACGGCGGACCAATACATTCTCGACTACGCGCGCACCTTCGGCCTGCCCGCGGTGGTCTTCCGCATGAGCTGCGTCTACGGCCCGCGCCAGCTCGGCACCGAGGATCAGGGCTGGGTCGCGCACTTTCTCATTCGCGCGCTCGAGCGCCGCGGCATCACGCTTTTCGGCGACGGACGGCAAGTGCGCGACGTGCTCTGGGTCGGCGATCTCGTCGAGGCCTTTCTGCTCGCGAGAAGCCGTGTGAGCGAGATCAGCGGCAACGCTTTCAACATCGGCGGCGGCGTCGCGAATACGACGAGCCTGCTCGAACTCGTGGACCTCATCGCGGAGCTGGAAGGGGTGCGGCCCTCGATCGATTGGGCGCGCTGGCGGCTCGGCGACCAGCGCTTTTACGTGAGCGATACCGCAAAATTCCGCGCAGCCACCGGCTGGGCTCCGCGCGTCGGCGTGGCCGAAGGAGTCGGCCGCTTGCACGAATGGCTGGCCACCACCAGACGCGGGCACGCGCTCGCTCCGCAAATCGCATGAGCGACGCGCTGCACATCCTGATGACGGTGGACACGGTCGGTGGCGTGTGGACCTACGCCATGGAACTGGCCCGCGCGGTCCGAGCGCACAATGTCACAATCACACTCGCAACCATGGGTGCGCCGCCGAGCGCCCCGCAGCGGCGGGAGGTCGCGGAACTTCCGCATGTCACGCTGCACGAGAGCCGATACGCACTCGAATGGATGGACGAACCGTGGGGCGACGTGAACGCCGCAGGCGGGTGGCTGCTCGATCTCAGCGCATCCGTGCAGCCTGATGTCATTCATTTCAATGGCTACGCCCACGCGTCGCTCCCCCGGCGCGCGCCCGTGCTCGTCGTGGCACATTCATGTGTTCTGTCGTGGTGGCAGGCGGTGAAAGGCGAAGCCGCTCCCGCTGGCTATGTCGAATATCAGCGACGGGTGGAAAGCGGGTTGCGCGCGGCGGACATGGTCGTCGCGCCGAGCACCGCGATGCTCGATGCGCTGCGCGAACATTACGATTTCAGCGGAAGCGCGCGCGTCATCTCCAATGGGCGCAGCGCCGAACTTTTCTGCCCGCGCACAAAGCAGCCGGTGATCTTCACCGCCGGCCGCGTGTGGGATGAGGCGAAGAACATCGCGCTGCTGAAACGCATCGCGCCGCGTCTGCGCTGGCCGGTTCATATCGCCGGACAGGTGTCGCCGCCCGACACGCCGAACGTCTGCTCGCCGCACGGAGCCAATATCAACGGCGCGGTGATGGGGCTCGGCCAGCTCGCTCCCACGGCCCTCGCGCAGCATCTCGGAACCGCCTCGATTTACGCCGCGCCGGCCCGTTACGAGCCGTTCGGCCTAGGCATTCTCGAGGCGGCGCTCAGCGGCTGCGCGCTCGTGCTCGCCGACCTGCCGAGCCTGCGGGAAAACTGGGACGGCGTCGCGATCTTCGTCTCAGCCGCCGACGACACCGCCTGGCTGAACACGCTCAATGCGCTCGCCGCCGACGCTCCGCAGCGCGCGGTGCTCTCGATGAGGGCGCTGCAACGCGCGCACCATTTCACGGCCGCCGCAATGGCGGCGCAGTATCTCGACACCTATCGCGAACTCACCGCGCGCCGCGGGGTCCTGCACGAGGAGGAGGTGTTCGCATGAAAATCGCGTTCTTCGGCTCCAGCCTCGTCTCTGCGTATTGGAACGGCGCGGCGACCTACTACCGCGGCATCATTTGCGCGCTGCACGAGCGCGGCCACCGCGTTACGTTTTACGAGCCCGATGCCTTCGAGCGGCAGCAGCACCGCGACATCGAGCCGCCGAGCTGGGCGAAAGTCGTCGTCTATCCGAATCGCGCCGACGCCGCGCTGGAGCAGGTCGAGGCAGCGCGGGATGCGGATTTGGTGGTGAAATCGAGTGGTGTCGGGGTGTTCGACGAACTCCTCGAAGCCGCGGTGCTCGATGCGCGGCGGCCCAACGGACTCGTTGCATTCTGGGATGTCGATGCGCCAGCGACGCTGGAGCGCGTGATCGAAAATCCCGACGATCCGTTCGCCGCGCTCATCCCTCGCTACGACCTCATCCTCACCTACGGCGGGGGACCCCCGGTGGTTTCCGACTACGAAGCGCTCAGCGCGCGCGGCTGCATTCCGATCTACAATGCGCTCGATCCCGCGACGCATTTCCCCGTCGCCGCCGATAGACGTTTTCGCGCCGATCTCGCCTTCCTCGGCAATCGCCTTCCCGATCGCGAGGCCCGCGTCGAGGAGTTTTTCCTCCGCGCCGCGCAGCTCTCGTCAGACGCGCAATTCCTCCTCGGCGGTAGCGGCTGGAAGGACAAGCCGGTGCCCGCCAACGTCCGCAAGCTCGACCACGTTTTCACCGCCGATCACAACGCCTTCAACTGCACTCCACGCGTCGTGCTGAACATCAGCCGCGAGAGCATGGCCCGCTACGGCTACTCGCCCGCCACGCGCGTCTTTGAGGCCGCCGGCGCAGGCGCGTGCCTCATCACGGACGAGTGGGAAGGCATCCACGAATTCTTCGAACCGGACGCGGAAATTCTCGTTGCCCGCGATGGCGAAGACGTGGCCGACCAACTCGCCGCCCTCACGCAAGCGCAGGCTCGCGCCATCGGCGAAGCGGCCCGACGCCGCGCACTCGCGGAGCACACTTATGCGCACCGCGCGCAACTCTTGGAGCGCATCCTCGCCGGCACAGCGCGGAATTTTGTCCACCAACCCGCGGAACAGGAGGCGACGCGATGAACATCGTCATCTTCGGCCTCTCCATCACTTCCTCCTGGGGAAATGGACACGCGACGACGTATCGCGGACTCGTTCGGGAACTCGCGCGCCGCCATCATCGCGTGCTCTTTCTCGAGCGAGACTGCTCGTGGTATGCGGACAACCGCGACCTTCCGCAGCCCGCCTTTTGCCGCATGGCGCTCTACCAAAGCCTGCGCGAACTCGCCGAGTTCGCGCGGGAAGTGGCGGCGGCGGACTGCGTCATCGTCGGCTCGTATGTGCCCGATGGCGCGGCGATCGGCGAGTGGGTGACGCGAGTCGCGCAAGGCGTCACGGCGTTCTACGACATCGACACGCCGGTCACGCTGGCGAGCCTCGCCCGCGGCGAGCACACACATCTCACGCCTGAGCTGGCGGGGCGCTACGACCTGTATCTCTCCTTCACCGGCGGGCCGACGCTCGACTTGCTCGAGCGGGAGTTTGGCGCAAATGCGCACGCCTTTCACTGCTCCGTCGATCCGCAGCATTACTTTCCCGAAAAAACTGCCGCGCGCTGGGATCTCGGCTACCTCGGCACCTACAGCCCGGACCGCCAGCCGGGGCTCACGCAACTGCTCATCGAGCCCGCGAGCCAGGCGCCGGATCGCCGCTTCGTCGTCGCGGGTCCGCAGTATCCGAAAGCGATGCGCTGGCCGAAAAACGTCGAACGCATCGAGCACCTCAGCCCCGGCGAGCACCGCGCCTTTTACAATGCGCAGCGCTTGACGCTGAACCTCACCCGCGGCGATATGATCCGGGCGGGCTGGTCGCCGAGCGTGCGCCTCTTCGAAGCCGCGGCCTGCGGCACTCCGATCATCAGCGATCCGTGGTCGGGCCTAGAGAACTTCTTCGTCCCCGGTCGCGAAATTCTCGTCGCCACTTCCAGCAAGGAGGTTCGCGAGATTCTCCAGGACATGCCCGATGCCGAGCGGCTCGCCATCGCGGGCCGCGCCCGCAGCCGCGTGCTCGCGGAACACACCGCCGCGCATCGCGCCGCCGAGTTGGAAACGCTGATTGGGGCGGCTTCATCGCTCACTGTCCAGACGTCCGAATTTCAGCCAGCGAAAGCCACACTGGAAACCACGATATGAAGCACCCATCCACCAACGGCGGCGCGCGAAAGATACGCGTCGCGATCATCGGCGTCGGCAATTGCGCATCCTCGCTCGTGCAAGGCACGCAGTTCTACCGCGACGCGCGCGCGGAGGATTTCGTGCCCGGCCTCATGCACGTGAATCTCGGCGGCTACCATCCGCGAGACATCGAGTTCACCGCCGCGTTTGACGTGCATGCAGACAAGGTCGGACGCGAATTGGCGGAGGCGATTTTCACCGAGCCGAACAACACCGTGCGTTTCGCCGACGTGCCGCCGCTCGGCGTGAAAGTGCGGCGCGGGATGACGCACGACGGGCTCGGCAAATACCTCAAGCAGGTGATACCCAAAGCGCGCGGCTCAACCGACGACATCGTTGGAATCCTCAAGGCGACGCGCACCGACGTGGTCGTTTCGTATCTGCCGGTCGGCTCGGAGATGGCGACGAAATGGTATGTCGAGCAGGTGCTCGAAGCCGGCTGCGCGTTCATCAATTGCATCCCGGTCTTCATCGCGTCGGCGCCGTATTGGCAGCGGCGTTTTGCGCAGCGCGGCGTGCCGATCATCGGCGACGACATCAAATCGCAGGTCGGCGCGACAATCATCCACCGCATCCTTACGGACCTCTTTCGTAAACGCGGCGTGCGCCTCGACCGCACCTATCAGCTCAACTTCGGCGGGAACACCGACTTCATGAACATGCTCGAACGCGAGCGGCTGGAATCGAAGAAGATTTCGAAGACGCAAGCGGTGACGAGCCAACTCGGACACCCGATGCGCGCGCACGATGTGCATGTCGGCCCGAGCGATTACGTGCCGTGGCTGGAGGATCGGAAGTTCTGCTACATCCGCATGGAAGGGACGACGTTTGGCAACGTGCCGCTCAACTGCGAGCTGAAGCTCGAAGTGTGGTATTCGCCGAACTCCGCGGGTGTGGTGATTGACGCGATCCGCTGTGCGAAGCTGGCGCTCGACCGCGGCATCGGCGGCCCGCTGCACGGCCCGGCGAGCTATTTTATGAAGAGCCCACCCGTGCAATTCACCGATGACGAAGCGCGGCAGGAACTGGAGGCGTTCATCGTCGGAGCAGGCGCGACGGCGGAGCGTCCCGCGGGTAGCGCACGCGCCCCGCGTGCTGGCGAAGGCGCCCCGCCTTCGCGGACTTCCCGGAAAGCTGCCCGCAAAGGAAAAGATAGTTTCGGCGGGGCGCGGAAACCAGCACGCGGGGCGCGTGCGCTACCCGAGGCACACCCACCGCTCGCATGAAACTCGTCATCTTCGGACTCACGATCAGCTCCTCGTGGGGCAATGGCCACGCGACCTTGTGGCGCGGGCTTTGCCGGGCGCTGATCGCGCGCGGACACCGGGTCGTATTTTTTGAGCGCGATGTGCCCT
>JBAVML010000276.1:0-3588 GCA_049690035.1 Chthoniobacteraceae bacterium | reverse complement strand
GAGTAGTCCTCATGCATACGATGATGCATCAAACGTATGCCTCCGTCAAACGGTTACGAACCCAAATCCTGAACGGTTCCCCCGACGCCTGAGTGGACCTCTAGGCCAAACTCGCCAAATCAGCCTTTCGTGAGGATCTACTCCCCCGACCGGCTAAACGGGAGAAAATGCGCAATTCTTGCAACTTTCTCGGAAACAGAATTGGTCGCCAACAGAGTAAAAAGCGAATATATCGTCTCTTCCGCCACAAAATGTTTCAGCTATTTCGCCGATCGAGTTTCTTTATTTCTGCCGCCATACAGGTCGCTTCTCGTAATACCGCAACGCCTCGATCCGGCTACCAAACTCGCGCAGCGGATACAGCCCTTTCGCCGCTCCCGCGCCGGGATCGCGCGTGAGGTAGTCGAAGCCCTTCTTACCCGCAATGACGACGAAGTGTGTGATCCGCGATGGCAGACGCAGCCGGACGATGACGGGATTGCCGCGCTGGAGATTGGCGTCGATGAGATCGTAGGAGGGAAGATCCTCGTACGCGTGGCGCACGCGGCCGCCGGAAAGCTCCGCCGCCTTCTCCCAGTAGAGCCAACCCTGCGGAGTATAACCGTCGTTGGTCTTGAGAAAGGCGTTCAGGCGTTGCGGATCGGTGTCGTAGCCGTAGCTCGCGAGCACCATCGCCGCCGAGGCCACGGCGCAGCCCTCCGCACCGAGCGTATTGCGGGTGGGGCCGAGCAGGTCGCCACGCCAGCGTTCGTCGCCCTGCCGGAAGGACGGCACGGGAATTTCGACACGGTGAAAAAAGTAGCGCCCACCGCTCGGCTCGATAATCCCTTTGCGCCCCCAACTCTGGTAAGTGTGCGCCGCGAGGATCAGCGCCGTCATCGTCCCGAAGAGGAGAATGAAAAGCGCGGTCTGGCGCAAGGGAGTGCGGGGTGAGGTCATCGCGCAAACTTTTCGGTCAAACCCATCCCGATGCCGAATAGAATCTTCCGCCACTCGCCTCGCGCGACAATCGCGCTGACATTCCGCTTCGCCTGCCTACGATGCGGCACCGTGCCGGAGACGATGAAATCACTTACTTCACAGAAACTCGATTCCGGTGCGCGGCTCGCGGTGGTCGGCATCTTCGTGAATGCGCTCTTGGCGGCAGTCAAGATCGCGGCCGGCATCATTGGGAACTGCTACGCGCTGATCGCCGATGGCATCGAATCGACGCTCGATATCTTCGGTTCGCTGGTCATTTGGTTCGGATTGAAAGTGGCCGCGGAGCCGCCGGATGACGATCACCCCTACGGCCACGGCAAGGCGGAAGCGCTCGCTGCGATCGTCGTGGCGCTCACCGTCATCGGCGCGGCCATCGGCCTGGCGGTGCAGAGCATTCGCGAGATCGTCACCCCGCATCACGCGCCCGCGCCTTTCACGCTCATCGTGCTCGTGGCGGTCGTCGTCATCAAGGAGACGCTCTTTCGCAAAGTCATCCACGCGGGCGCGGAGATCGGCAGTACCGCGGTGAAGACGGATGCGTGGCATCATCGCTCGGATGCGATTACGTCGCTCGCGGCGTTCGGCGGAATCTCCGTCGCGCTCGTCGGCGGCCCCGGATGGGAACCCGCGGATGATTGGGCTGCGCTGTTCGCGTGCGGATTGATTGCCTTCAACGGCTGGCGGCTGCTGCTGCCCGCGCTGCACGAGACGATGGACACCGCTGCGCCCGAGGAATTGCGCAGCGAAGTGGCGCGCCTCGCGGGCGTCGTGGCCGGTGTGGCAGCGATCGAAAAATGCCGCGTACGAAAGGCGGGCCTCGAGTACTACGTGGATATCCACGTCGGCGTCGCGGCGGATCTGACCGTGCGCGAGGGGCATCGGATCGCCCACGCGGTAAAGGACGCGCTGCGCGAGGCGCAGCCCGCGATTGCCGATGTGTTGGTGCATATCGAGCCGATCGAAAACAGCATCGCCGAGGAAGCCCGCGAAGTTTGACCGCGCATTTCCGTGCTTGCACGGCTTCGCCGAAAAGGTGAGTGTTCGCCTGAACATGGAAACGCTCACCGACAAACAGCAGGCGATTCTCGACTTCATCGAACAGGAACAAGCCAGCTCCGGCATCATGCCCTCGACGCGGGAGATCCAGGAGCACTTCGGCTTCGCCAGCCAGACCGCCGCGGTAAATCACCTCAAGGCGCTGGAGCGAAAGGGCGCGATTCAACGCCTGGCCGGAAAGGCGCGGGCGGTGGCGCTCGTCTCAAATCTTAAGCGCGAGCCGATCCTCGACATTCCGATTTACGGCCAGATCGCTGCGGGCATGGCGGAGACCGTCGAGCAAGAGGAAGACGGGATCGTGACCGTGGATGCCTCCACGATCGGAGTACGGAAAGGTCAGCGGGTCTTTGCGCTGAATGTGCGCGGCGACTCGATGATCGATGCGGGCATTAACGACGGCGACCTCGTCGTTCTGGAGATCAAGGAACCGCGCTCTGGCGATGTCGTTGCCGCATTGATCGACGGCGAGACGACGTTGAAGCGCTACGTCTTGTCCCACGGTCGTCCGCATCTGAAGGCGGAGAATCCTCGGTTTCAAAATCTAATTCCGCTGCGCGAACTCGTGATCCAGGGCGTTATGGTCGCGCTGATTCGGAAGTGCCAGCGCTAGACCCACTCCGCTGCCATGGTCGGACTCGCCGTCGAATTCTCCCTCGTCATCGTCACCTTCCTCGTCCTCTGGCGGCGCCAGGAGCGCGAGCGCCGCAGGATGCGTGAGCGGGCGTCGCAGCTGAATTTTACTTTCCTCGGCGATCAGGGAAAATTGACCAATGACCAATGACACAATGACCGGGATCGTCTGGTCATTGGTCATTCTCCATTGGTCATTTCTTCGATGATCATCCACCTCGATGCCGATGCCTTCTACGCCTCCGTGGAGCAGGCGGAGAATCCGGACCTGCGCGGCAAGGCGATGGCGGTCGGCGGCATTCATCGCGGGATCATCGCGAGCGCCAGTTATCCGGCTCGCGCGCGCGGCGTTTATACGCCGATGCCCACGGCGAGCGCGCGGCGAGTCTGTCCGGAGTTGATTCTCGTCCGCGGCGACATGGAAAAATATTCGGCCTACTCGCGGCGGCTGTTCTCGTTCGTCGAAAACTTCACACCACTGATCGAACGCACGTCGATCGACGAAGGCTATTTCGACGTGAGCGGGCATCGCACGCTGCGCCCGATGGAGATCGCCGAGCGCTTGAAGGAGCGCGTGCGGGCCGAACTCGGCATCACGATTTCCCTCGGCATTGGCGAAAACAAGCTCGTCTCGCAGATCGCTGCAAAGCTGCGCAAGCCCGACGCGCTCGTCGAAGTGCCCCGCGGAACCGCGCGCGAATTCCTCGCCCCGCTCGAGGCACGCTGGCTGCCGGGCATCGGACCAAAGGCGGCGGAGCGTCTGCGCAGCTCGGGACTGCTGACCATTCGCGATGTGGCCGAGGCTTCGCCCGAAGTGCTCACCGAGGCGGCGGGAAATTACGCCGGACAGCTCCGCGCGTACGCGCTGGGCATCGACGAGCGCTCCGTCGAGGTCGAGCGTGATGAGGCATTTTCCTACGG
>JBAVML010000275.1:0-11122 GCA_049690035.1 Chthoniobacteraceae bacterium | reverse complement strand
GTCAAGCTCAAACGGGCGACCCGATCGCGCCGGACCGCACTTCGCGCGATATTTTCCTGCCAAAGAGATCAACGATCGCCAAAGGCTTCCGAGCAACCGCCGCGAGCGCGACTTATCACACGGCCTCACGCTGCGACTGGCTTCCTATCGCGCCCTGCGCACGGCGAATCACAACGTCCTCGCGATGGCTGCGATAATGGTGAATGACGAATCCGCCGCGGTGCGTCGCGAAGTAGCGCTTACGCTGCGCGACGTGCCTGCAGAAAAATCCGTCGCTCTTCTCGCGAAACTCGCCTCGCAGTTCGACGGCCAGGATCGCGCCTATCTCGAAGCCCTCGGACTCGGCAGCACACACAAGGAAGCGGAAGTGTATCGCGCGATTTCAAAGACCATCGGCGGCAGCGTCGAGTCGTGGAGCGATGCCTTTGCGTGGATCGCGTGGCGGCTGCATCCCGCCGAGGCGGTCGCGGATTTCAAGACGCGCATCCTCTCCCGACAACTCGGCGCCGAGCAGCGCAAGCTCATGCTCACCGCGCTCGCCTTCGTGCCCACGCGCGAGGCCGCCGCCGCGATGCTGGAGATCGCGCACACGAAAGAATTCCCGATGCCCGATCTCGCCGTGTGGTGGCTCCTCAATCGCAAGGGCAACGATTGGAAGGCCTATGACGTCGACAGCAGCATGAAGGCGCTCGGAGTCTATGATCCCGACAAGGTGAACCTCGTCGCCGTCGAGATGCCGCCCGTGCCGGACAATGCCGCGCCACTTCCGCCTGTCAGCGAAATCGCGAAGCTCAAAGGCGACGCGAAGCACGGGCAGAACGCCATCGCCGTCTGTTACACGTGCCATCGTGTCGGCACCAATGGCGTGGACTTCGGCCCGGACCTCAGCACCTTCGGCAAACAGCAGGCCACCGAGATAATCCTGGAAGCCATCGCCCATCCGAGCGCCACGATTTCGCATGGATACGAAGGCAGCGAAGTGAAGACCAAGGACGGACTCACCATCACCGGCATGATCCTCAGCAGCGGCGACCCGCTCATCATCAAGTGCATGGGCGGCCGATTGCAGACAGTGCCCCAGGGCCGCATCGCCTCCGTGACCAAAATGACGAAATCCCTCATGTATGAACCCACGCAACTCGGCCTGACCGCGCAAGCCATCGCCGACATCGTGGCTTACCTGAAGGAATTCTAACTACCATCTGCCAGTAGTGCTGGCCGCCAGCACGGAGCGGATGATCGAAGCCGCAACGCAAAGTGAAACAGGATAAGAGCGCGCCACCTTGAGCGAGGCTCCCAACGCGTTTCGTGCCGGATTTTGCGGAGCCGAGGGCGGACTCATCGGACTCCGACCCGACGTGTCTGTGCCTGAACGATGGATCGGGAGGGAAGCCGCACGGGCGATGGCCACGATTCAGCGATCGTCATGAAAATCAAAACCTACCTAGGCGCGGCGTTCGTCGCCGCCTTCGCCTGCAATGGCGCCGCCTACGCTGCGCATCAGCCCGGCCATCCAGCCGCGCCGCAAGCGCGAGCCGGCGGCAACGCACCCGGTGCGGCCACCACGACCGATAACACGCCGATGGCGTGGCGCGTGGTGCGCTATCCGTTCCGCGTGGGCTCCACGGTGATGCGTGCGCCGCTCATTGTCGGCCAGACCTTCACCGGCAAGCGCACTTTCATCAGCGAGCGTGGATTCTTCCAAAACAGTGAAGGCCAACCTGCCGCCGCGGATCAACGAAACAGCATCCCGCAGGGTCGCGGTCAGCGGACGCCAGCCCACTAACTTGGCGCCTCTGGACGACCGCCGGCTGCCTTCGCCTCTCCCCCGCAGAAGGTGGATCCGCCGCTTTTCGCTTCGGGTGGGAAGAGAAGCAGCGAAACATTTTTCCGATGAGCAAAGCCTTTACCCGTGAAGACAACGACGCGCCGGAGGAGCCCGTGGTCGGTCGCCCCAATCAAGCTCTGCCCGCGGGCGCGACGAATTGGATGACCGCCGACGGCGCCGCAAGGCTACGCGAAGAACTGCGGGCGCTGCACGAGCAGCAAGCGGGTTCATTCGGCGCGGTTACTTGGAAACGGGCGCTGGCGCAGCGGGCTGCCGATCTCAATTGCGCTCTGGATACCGCGACGATCGTTGCGCCGCCGACTGGTGCATGCGAGGAGGTGCGCTTCGGTGCTTGGGTGAAGGTTCGCGAAAGGGACGGGACCGAGAGAGCTTACCGCATCGTGGGGGTGGATGAGACAGACCCGGATCGCGGCTGGGTGAGCTGGGTTTCGCCCCTCGCCCGTGCGCTGCTTGGGGCGAAATGCGGGCAACAGGTGACATTTCGTTTTCCGACTGGGGAGAAGAGATTGGCGATCATGGAGATCAGTGACGCGCCGCCGGATTCTCATCGGCCGTGCGCTCGTGTCGGTGGGGCGCGATCTTCGGGCGCAACGCGCTGACAGAACTTGTGGCCGAAACCGAGGAGTTGGAAGAAAGCTTGGTGCACCTCTCGAACGGCGGAAAAAAGAGCGCGCGCCGTCGGCAGGAGCGGCGATTCGGGCGATATGAAAACGATCCTTCAGTTGCTCATGGTTCTCGCTTTCGCCATCCTCGGCGGAGGCTGCGCGTCGAGAGTCGGCATAGCGACTCCGCATCACCACGTCGGTGTCGGCGCGACCGTGCGCTGAGCGCAGACCCGGGCTCAAACGTGGCAGTGAATTGGACGCGCGTTATTCTTAGTGGCATTGGCGGTGTGGTGGCCACTGGGCCGATGACCGCAGCAGTGGTGCTGTGGCACCGGCGGTGTCCGACGACAGAGAAATATCCGCTGCCGCCGCGCGAGATCACGGGCCAGCTTTTAGAGGAAACGGGAGTGTCGACGACCGCAGCACAGCCTTCAGCGGCGACGCTGATTGCCCATTTCGTCAACGGTGGCGCAGGGGGAGGGATGTACGGATTGATCCCCGCGGCCAAAGCGCTCGAACCGATCAGCTCCGGTTTGCTCCTCGGATTTTTCGTCTGGAGTTTGAGTTACTTCGGGCTACCCCCGGCGCTCGGCATTCTCACGCCGGCGTTGAAACATCCCGTGCGCCGAAACGCGCTAATGCTTGGTGTGCACTTCATCTGGGGCACGTGTTTGTGCGCGCTCCACCGGCTCCTGCTCGTGGATGCGGGGCGCGTCACGCCTGCTCTGCGCGAACATCTGGTTCCGGGCCGCGATACCGGTCAGCACGTATTCTTACCCACGAAATGAACGTCCGATCTTCTCTGCCAATGGACCGCGAACGCCCAACCGAAACTTTTCCACGACGCCTGCCCGTAGGGGCCGAAGTCCAGGCTGGTGGAGGCGTTCACTTCCGGGCGTGGGCGCCGGCCTCGTCGCGAGTCGCAGTGGTTTTGGCAGAGGCCGAAGATCTGGAGGGCACAGCGGAGATTCCACTAACGGCGGAGGACGGCGGCTACTGGTCGGGATTCATCCCGCAGGCTCGCGCTGGGATGCACTATCGCTACCGCCTCGACAACGGCGCGTTTCCCGACACGGCCTCGCGCTTTCAACCGCAAGGTCCGCATGGTGCGTCGCGTGTTATCGATCCGTCCGCGTTTGGGTGGACGGATGACGCGTGGCGTGGGGTCTCGCCCGACCGTCAGGTGATCTATGAAATGCACATCGGCACCTTTACCCGTGAAGGCAATTGGGAGGCGGCGATCGCTCAACTTTCGCGCCTCGCGGAGTTAGGCGTTACCTTACTCGAAGTCATGCCGGTGGCCGATTTTCCCGGACGCTACGGCTGGGGTTACGATGGCGTGAATCTTTTCGCGCCGACGCGGCTCTATGGCGAGCCGGATGACTTCCGGCGGTTTGTCGATCGCGCGCACGCGCTCGGGCTCGGAGTGATTCTCGATGTGGTCTATAATCACCTCGGCCCGGATGGGAACTACGTGAGGGAATTCGCACCGCATTATTTCAGCGAGCGCTATCACAATGAGTGGGGTGATGCGCTGAATTTTGACGATGAATTCAGCGGCCCGGTGCGCGAACTCTTCATCGCCAATGCCGGCTACTGGATTGACGAGTATCACTGCGACGGGCTGCGGCTCGATGCTACGCAGCAGATTTTCGACGCCTCGAAGCGGCATCTGGTGGCTGATGTGACGCGACAAGTACGCATGGCGGCGCGCGGACGCGGCACTTACGTCGTGGCGGAGAACGAGGAACAAGAGTCCTGGTATGTGCGCACCGACGGTCAGGGCGGCCACGGACTCGATGCGGTCTGGAACGACGACTTTCACCACAGCGCGGTAGTCGCGATGACGGGCCGTCGTGAAGCCTACTACACTGACTACCGCGGCGAACCGCAGGAATTCATCTCCGCGGCAAAGTGGGGCTACTTGTTCCAAGGGCAGCGCTACGCGTGGCAGAAGAAGCGGCGCGGAAGACCGAGCCTGGACCTGGCTCCGTTCAATTTCGTCGCTTATCTGCAGAATCACGATCAAGTCGCGAACTCCTTGTGGGGGCGGCGCATTCACACCTTGACGAGCGCGGGTCGCTGGCGGGCGCTGACCGCGCTGTTATTGCTCGGCCCGAATACGCCGATGCTGTTCCAAGGACAGGAGTTCGCGGCCACCGCGCCGTTTCTTTACTTCGCGGATCACAATCCGGAGTTGGCAAAGGCGGTCGCGGCAGGTCGGAGGAAGTTTCTCGCGCAATTCCCCAGCATCGCCTCGCGCGAGGCCACGAAGCTGCTCGCGAATCCGGAAAGCGAAGAGACCTTTGATCGCTGCAAACTCGACTGGACGGAATGGGAACGGCACGCCGAGGCGGTGCAGCTTCACCGCGATTTGCTACGACTCCGCCGGGACGATCCGCTCCTCGGCAAAGCACTTCGCGGAACCTTCGATGGAGCGGTTCTCGGGAACGCGGCGTTCGTGCTGCGCTTCTTCGGATGCGCCCAAAATGATCGGCTGCTTGTGGTCAATCTTGGCGCGCGCTTGCATCTCGATCCCGCGCCGGAACCTTTGCTCGCACCGCCGGACGGTTGCTTGTGGGAGCTCGCGTGGTCCAGCGAAGATCCCCGATACGGCGGTTGCGGCACTCCTCCGATTGATTCCGAGGATAACTGGAATGTGCCCGCGGAAGCGGCCGTGCTGCTCACACCCTCTCGCGCAATATGAATTCCTCGCTCATTCGACGTATCGACATCGCCCAGGCCCAGGCAGACAACGCGCGCGAAATTCTTCGCCGCGAATGGCTCATCAGCAATGGCCTTGGCGGTTACGGCTCGGGCACGATCTCCGGCATGGTGTCGCGGCGCTACCACGGGCTGCTGATCGCCGCGCTTCCTGCGCCGTTCGGGCGCGTTGTGATGCTCAATCATCTTGCCGAACACCTGCGAAGGTCCGATGGGCGTTGCTTGCTGATCGGCGGGGATGAACCGGGAAGGGTGGAGGAACCTGACGTGCAGCACTACGTCCGCGAGTTCCGACTCGATCACGGGTTGCCGATTTGGACCTATGAAGCGGAAGGATTTCTTATCGAGAAGCGGCTGTTGCTCCTGCACGGGCAGAACACGCTGCACGTCACCTATCGGCTGCTTTCCGGTCAGGATTGTGCGCGGCTCGAGCTGCGGCCATCCGTCCATTTTCGCCTGCATGAAAACGATGTCAGCGAGCCGCTCGGCGCGGGCTACTCGCTGCACATCCTCGAGCGCCGGTATGAGATTTCTTCGCCGGCTCTTCCGTATCCGCTGCGGCTTTACGTGCATGACGAAAATGCGCACTTCATCCACGAAGGCGGGCGAAAGCGTGAACTCAGCTACCGCACCGAAGCGGAGCGCGGCTATCACTCGCACGGCGTGCTCTGGAGTCCTGGTGCCTTTACCATCGAGCTGCGTCCGAACCGCCCGGTCACACTCGTCGCCTCGACCGAAGATTGGACCTCGATCCTCGCGATCGATCCGAGTGCCGCGCTGACCTATGACCTCGCGCGTCGGCAGCGCCTCATCAGCACCGCCAGCCCGGCGGTGCAGTGCGCGCCGGCGTCGGATCTCGTGCTCGCCGCGGATCAATTCATCATCGCGCCGGCCGGTCGCATCGAAGACGCGGCGCGAGCCAGGGCGGCGGGTGATGAAGTGCGGACAGTCATCGCGGGCTATCATTGGTTCACGGACTGGGGCCGGGATACGATGATTAGCCTCGAAGGACTTACTCTGACCACGGGCCGGCATCACGAAGCGGCGTGGATTTTGCGCACCTTTGCGCACTACATTCGCGACGGCCTGATCCCGAATCTCTTCCCCGAGGGTCAGCGTGAGGGTCTCTACCACACCGCCGATGCAACGCTGTGGTTTTTCCACGCGCTCGATCGTTACCTCGACGCGACGCACGACCGCGGCACGTTGCAATTGCTCCTGCCGAAGCTCATCGACATTGCCGAACATCATCTCCGGGGCACGCGCTTTGGCATCGGCGTCGATCCCGCTGACGGACTGCTGCGGCAGGGTGAGGACGGTTATCAGCTCACTTGGATGGATGCGAAGGTGGATGGCTGGGTAGTCACGCCCCGCCGCGGAAAAGCAGTGGAAATCAACGCGCTGTGGTACAACGCGCTGCGGCTGCTGGTGGACTGGCTAAAGGAAGAGCGCGGAGAGGACGCGGCGAAGCCTTTCGCCGATCACGCCCAACGCACGCGCGATTCTTTCAACCGCCGCTTTTGGTCCGAGGAACGCGGCTACCTCCTCGATGTCGTGGACGGCGAGCACGGCGATGATCCCGCGCTCCGCCCGAATCAAATCTTCGCAATCTCGCTCCGCTGTCCCGTACTCGACGAAGCCCACTGGCCTGCGGTGCTGGAGAAAGTCCGCTCCGAACTTCTCACCCCTGTCGGACTGCGCTCGCTCGCGCCGGGGCATCCCGATTTCAAAGCGCGATATTTCGGCGACCTGCGTGCGCGCGACGCGGCCTATCATCAAGGAACGGTCTGGGCGTGGCTCATCGGCCCGTTTATCGACGCCTGGCTGCGCGTCCATCCCGGCGACCGCACGGGCGCCCGTCACTTTCTCGACGGGCTGATCGAACACCTGGACCAAGGCTGCATCGGTTCGATCAGCGAAGTCTTCGATGCGGAAGAACCCTTCACCCCCCGAGCCTGCATCGCCCAAGCGTGGAGCGTCGCCGAGGTGCTCCGCTGTTTCGCCAAGACGGCCGAGCCGCGGTGATTCGCGATTGTTAAAGTCGCACGCGGCCGTGCTGCTCGCCTTCCGCCACGGCGGGCGTGGTTCCCGTCACGTAGGCTTTCGCCGCCTGGAAGATGTATCGGACCTTGTTGACGCCTTCGTTATCCCAAAACTCACCCTCGTCGGGATGAACTAGTATCAACTCAATATTGGGGTCGTCCTTTCCTTCCGGGAACCAAACCCGGAATGGTTCCTGCCACAGTTCCGCGACTTTGGAGCGATCGCGCACGAGGTCGGCGTGGCCGCTTAGCGAAAGGTAGGCGCTGCGGTCGTTCTGCGCCACGAGGTGAACGCGCGTGTCGTTTTCTATTTCGTGAACCTTCGCCGTCTCCGCGCCGGTGATGAACCACACACGGTCGTCGTCCTCAACCCGAGCCACGGCCATGGGTCGCGCCCGGAGGCGATCTTCGCCGGCATTGGTGATCAGCATGGCAGTGGAAAACTGCTTCAGCAGCTCGTGAAACTGTTCGCGTTGGGCGGCAGGGGAAGGATTCTCGTTCATGCCCATGAGTTCGCGGTAGAGCGGCGTGATGGATGGAACCGGCGGAGAAATTTTGGCGCGCGACTTAGGAAGACCGACTTCCTTCACGATGCGCGCCTCAGCGTTCTGGGCGGTCGCGAAGTGCGCGCACGCGATCATGAGCCGCCTGCACTGCCGTCGCCTGTCGCTCAACGATAGCGCGAACGTTTTGCGGGAGATGATTCTGTTCGAGCGCCTTATGATATTCAGCCGCTGCTGAGTCCTCGCCACGCTCGCATTCGGCAAGGATACTGTGTTCATCATCGTTCGTTACTGCGGCTTTCAGATCGATCCACCCACGATGCAGCGCACCCGCAATGCTACCGGATTTTTCGGGCTCGTCGCCGAGTCCGTCGACGAGGCCTTGGAGTTCCGAGGCGAATTGCTGCCGCTGCGTGGCCAGTTCGAAGAAGAGCGCCTTGGAGTCGGCACTCTTCACATTTTCCGCGGCAGTGCGAAATCCTTCCTGACCATCTTTGCAAGTTTCGATCAACGAATTGAGGACTGAAGTTATGGACGTGGTGGTGGTGTTCATACCGAGGATTTCGCTCTCACGCGCCACTCTGCGCGTAGGGATTTTTCATCAGCACAGGTGAGTCGTGACGACAAATCGCTCGGCGTGAGCCCGTCGCAGACGGGCTCCGCCATTCGAGCGAGATTTAGCGACTCGCCCCGCCGGCGGAACCACCAGGCGCACCACCTGCGCCACTCGCGCCTCCCCCGGAAGCGGCGCCGCCGCTGGCTCCGTTGGTGCCACGAGTGCTACCGGAATTCGACCCAGAGCTTCCCGCTCCTTGCGTTGTGTTCGATGAACCGCTGCGTCCCGTCGTGACGCCATTGTTCGTTTGAGTCGTCCCATTGTTCGTGGCACCCGGCACACCGGGATTCGTGTTCCCGTTATTGAAGGTGCCAGTGTTGTTCGGCGAGTTCGTGTTCTGACCGCCAGTGACTCCATTGTTGTTCTGCGGCACGCCCATCCCAGCGTTGCCGTTGGTCGGCCCGGAAATGACGCTTCCATTCGCTGCGCGGACCGATCCATCAGGGAACGTAACCGAGCCATCCGCTCGAGTAATGCTCCCGTTGGAGTTGACAGTCCCCAGCGTCGGCGCGCCGTCTGGTCCGAAGGTCACCGCGCGAAAGGACCCATCGGCGCGGAGGATTGTGCCGTCTGCCCGTGTGAGCGTGCCGTCGGGATTCAGCGTGCCCATGAACGGAACGCCGTCGCTGCCGAGAAAGACATTTCCATTCCCCGCAGGCCGGTCACGGAGCATGCTGCGGCTCGTTCCGGTGGGATTCGTCGGGCTGCCAGCGGTCATCGGTCCGGCTGAGCCGGCGGAGGTGCCCGCCGGACTTCCATTGCCGCGGGGGTCGCCGGGATTCACATTCGGATCGGGGATGAGCGGGACGATTTTTCCTTCGAAGGTGAGGAGTTGAGTGGCCCGGAGCGTCGCTTCGGTCTTGTCTGAAAGGAGCACCGTTCCATCCGGCCGCGCAATGACGCCGGAGGGCAGCAGCAGATCCTTGGTCAATTTTTCGGTGGCACCATTTCGAGTCACATAGGCTTCACCTCCCGACAGCGTAACCCCGTCCCGCTTGGAAACGCCGACCTGTATGCCGTCGCCTGCCAGAGCGGGGTTCGTGGTGATCCGAGGGGAAGTGACTTCGTCCGCCGCGAACGCCGGATAGCAAAGCCCGGCCATGGCCATGATGGAGAAAACTGAAAGATTCTTTTTCATAACTTGGAATCGCAGACCGCGTGGAGATCGAGGTGCTTCCGATGGACCAATCGGGATACGTCCTGATGGAGAGTGGCGTTCGATAGAGCGTTACTCAGCCATTCGTGATGGTTCATCTTTCGCCCTCTTGCCCTGATCCGATTGTAGCGATCACCCAACCTCCGCTAAATTGCCGCAAATGATAAGCGACGGATTGTGAAAGCCGTGCCGGGTATCATTTCTCCCCCCAGTTTTCTCGCCAGCGGCGGCGAGATGGCGCGGCGCATTTGCGAGTTCGACTGGAGCACGCATCCGCTCGGGCCACCGGAGGGCTGGCCGCAGAGCTTGAAGGTCGTGATCCGCATCCTTCTCACGTCGCGCTTTGCGATGTGGATGGGCTGGGGACCGGAGTTTTATTTTTTCTGCAACGACGCCTACGCGCCGACCCTCGGCATCAAACTCGATATGTCGCTCGGCCTTTCTGCACGGAATGTCTGGGCGGAGATCTGGAGCGATGTCGGGCCGCGGGCAGAATCCGTGGTGCGCACGGGCGAAGCGACGTGGGACGAGTCGCTGCTCCTTTTCCTTGAGCGCAGCGGCTACGCGGAAGAGACCTACCACACCTTTTCGTACAGCCCGGTGCCGGATGACGATGGCTCGATCGGGGGCATGCTCTGCGTGGTGACGGAGGAGACAGAGCGAGTGATCGGCGAGCGGCGGCTGGCGCTGCTCCGCGAACTCGGCGCGGACCTCGCCTCGATCAACACCGAGCAGGAGCTTTTTCGCGCGATCGGCGCGCGGCTCGTCAAGCGGTCGGAAGATTTGCCCTTCGCGCTCATCTACCTGCTCGCCGCGGATGGCAAGTCCGCGCAACTCGCGTGCGCCCACCACGCGATGGACGCCGCTTTTGCCCCGCCGGAAATCGTGCTCGGCAGCGGACGCGAAGTGTGGCCTGCGACCGTGCTTTTCGAACGCGGGGCGCTGGTGCCGGTCGAGGATCTCCCTAGACGCTTTTCCAATTTGCCGTGCGCTCCCTGGGACGAGCCGCCGCGCCGCGCGGTGCTCGTCCCCATTGCGCAGCAAGGTCAGGAACGGCCTGCCGGATTTTTGGTCGCGGGGCTGAATCCGTATCGGCCATTCGATGCTGCCTACGCGGGCTTTCTTGATCTGCTCGCCGGGCAGATTGCGGCGGGCCTGGCCTCCGCCCGCGCCTATGAAGCGGAGCGAAAACGCGCGGAGGCGCTGGCGGAGCTCGATCAGGCGAAGACGGCATTTTTCAGCAACGTGAGCCACGAGTTCCGTACGCCGCTCACGCTGTTGCTCAATCCGCTGGAAGAGATCGTCAACAAAGCGGCGGGCGAGGTTTTAGAGGACAATCGCCAGCTCGCCACGCTCGCGCACCGCAACGGCCTGCGGCTGCTCAAGCTCGTGAATACCCTGCTCGATTTCTCCCGCATCGAGGCGGGGCGCACCCGCGCGCGCTTCGAACCGGTCGACCTCGCGACGTACACCTCCGAACTGGCGAGTTCGTTTCGCTCGGCGATGGAAAAGGCCGGGCTGGAGTTCAGCGTCGAGTGTCCGCCGCTGCCGGAGACATTCCACATCGACCGCGAGATGTGGGAAAAGATCGTGCTCAATCTGCTCTCGAACGCTTTCAAGTTCACCC
>JBAVML010000274.1:0-9026 GCA_049690035.1 Chthoniobacteraceae bacterium | reverse complement strand
GCTCGGAAAATGGGTCGCCATCAGCACACTCGTCATCGGTATCTATTTGGGAATGCGCAACACCGCCGCGCGCGTGCGCCCGCCGTCGCCGCCTCCGACGCCGCTCGCGATTCGGCCGATCCTTGCCGCGCGCGCCGTCGCCGAATACGCCGGCCTGCTCATCGCCCCGATCAATCTCCGCATGGAGCGAGATGTGACGACCGGCCCGCTCCCGACGCCGGACGCCGCCGCGCGCAATACGCGACTCCGGGAATATCAAACCTTGCTCGGCGTGCTGCTCATTCTTGCCATCGCGAAGTGGCTGCGCCGCGAGTGGCGGACCATGTCGCCTGCCGCTTTGTGTCTCAGTGCCGCCGTCGTGGCTTACCTGCCGATCAGCAATTTGTTTTCTCTCAACGCGACCGTCGCTGAGCACTGGCTCTACATCCCGGGCGCGTTTCTTTTTATTGCGGCGGTTCAGTCACTTTCCGCAGCTCCCCGCGTCCGTGCGGTCGCGCTGGTGATTCTTCCCCTCTGGATGGCGTGCCTCGGGGTGCGCACCGCGCTCCAACATGCGGCGTGGCACGACCAGCGCGCGTTTCTCGAGCACACCATCGCCGCCGGCGGTGACACCGCACGCATGCACATCAATCTCGGTAACCTCGACTCTGCCGCGGGCGATCATGCGTCTGCAATCGCTCATTTTCGCAGTGCGATCGAGCGTGCACCCGAGCAGCCGATGGCCTGGTTCGGCCTTGCCAACGCGGCCATCCGCGCGCGCGATTTTGCCATCGCGCATTCCGCCTTGGAAAAGGTGAAACCGTCGCCGTTGCTGGAAGCCGACCTCCTGCAAACGCGCGCCATTCTCGAACACCTCGAGACCGGGCGCGACACCTCGGAGTTGCTGCGGCAGGCGATCGAGGTCGCGCCGCGCCACTGGGGCATCCGCAAGCGCTGGCTCGAGCATCTCGACGAACGCGGCCAGACCGCTGAGGCCGCGCGCGAGCTGCGCGATTTCCTCGGATTCGAATCATTTCGCAGCGAATCATGGCTGCTCCTCGGGAATTTCCTCGAAAAACTGCGGCAACCCGAAGCCGCGGTTGCATCCTACGAACAGGCCGCCGCCTTCGACGTGCGCGACGCGACCTCCCGCGAGCGCCTGGCCGTCGTCCGCGCCCGTGCCCCTTGAATACCAATTTTCCTACCCAATTTTGAATGCACGGGAATCCATCACCGTCTTTCTATTCGAATCCATTGCATCATGAAACTCGCACAACTTTTCCCCATCGTTCCCGTGCTCAGCGCCGTCGCTCTGCTGGCCACTCCCGCCACCGGTCGCAGTGATCACAAGGTTACCATCCTTCGTGATCGCGACGGCGACGGGCACTACACAAAGAAGACACTCGATCTTTCGCACGATCACCGGGGCCACCACTCTCGTCCCTATATCTATCACCGTCCCTATCCCTACGGATATCCGTACTACGGTCCCTCGGTCAGTCTCAACTTTAGCCGGACCTATTCCTCGCCGAGTCCTTCCGACGATCTCGCGGTGGACGTGCAGCGCGAACTCCGTCGGCGCGGCTACTACCGTGGCTCGATCGATGGCGACGTCGGTCCCGGCACGCGGAATGCGATTGCCAATTACCAAGGCGATCGCGGGCTGCCCGTGACGGGAAGGATCGATCGCAATCTTCTGCGTTCGCTCGGGATCGACTAGACTGTCGCGACAAATTGACAGGCCGGAGGGCGGCCCGGATAGTCGCCGCCTGTGTTTCGTTTTCTCCTCGCGGCCGGGGTCGCCTTCTCTTGCATCTGCCCTCCTCTCGCGGGAGCGGCGCCGATAGCGAGTCCGTCCCCACCCGTGTTCTTCGCCGAGGATGATCGTTCGATCGATGGCTTTACTGAGAATGCAGACCGAAGTCGCGCGATGGTGGATGCGCTGGTCATGGCGGCGACGGGTCAGACCGAAATCGGCAAAGCCTGGCGCACGCTGGTGACCCCTGCGGACCGCGTTGGGATCAAGGTTTCCGCCGTCGGCGGGCGCTACTTTTCCTCCCACCACGGAGTCATCGCCGCAATCGTCACCGGACTCGAAGCGGCGGGCGTTGCGCGCGAGCGAATTGTGGTGTGGGATCGAAATAGCGATGACCTGCGCGTGGCGGGTTATCTTCCGCGAAGCGATCGCTACAACGTGCGCGCGATCGACCCGCCGGCTGGCTTCGATCGCGACGCGCCGATCACCGCGCCGATGTTGGGCAAGCTGATGTGGGGCGACCTGCTTTTCGTGGAGAAGCAGCGCGTGCCGTTTGGGAAACAGAAGAGTGAAGGCGACCAGCTTAGCGCGATTAGTCACCTCGCGCGCATCGTCAGCCGCGACATCACGAAGATCGTCAACGTGCCGGTGCTCTCCGACGAGCGGAACTGCGGAGTCGCCGGTGCCATCTACAACGCAACCATCCCGAACGTGGATAACTGGAGGCGTTTCCTGCAGACGGAGGGGCCGATCACTTCGTCACCGGCGGAGCTTTACGCAGACGAGCATGTCGGCCCGAAGTGCGTGATCCACATCATGGACGGACTCCTCGCGCAATATGCGGGAGGTCCGGCGTTCAATCCAAACTACTGCTTCGCCTACCAGACGATCTATGCGAGCAGGGACCCCGTGGCCCTCGACGCTGTGGTGCTGCGGAAGATCGATGAATGGCGCGCGCAGGCGAAACTTCCACCCATTGCGAAACGCGGCGCGTGGCTGGAAGAAGCCGCGGCGATGGGGCTCGGCAGCGCGGCGAACATCGAGCCCCAGCAGGTCGTGCCGGCAAAATGAAAACCGCAGATCTCGGCGGGCCACTGCTGGCGTCGGTCTCGCGTTCGTTTTACCTCACGATTCGCATCCTGCCGGCTTCGCTGCGGGCTCCCATCGGGCTGGCTTATTTGCTGGCGCGAGCCAGCGACACGATCGCGGACACCGCCGACGCGTCGGCAGCGGTGCGGCTGAAGTACCTTGCGGCATTTGCGGTGATGATCCGGAGCGGCGACGCATCGGGAATCGAAGCCCTGCAGCGCGACATCCGTCCGTCTGCAGCGGGCGAATGTGAACTGATTGCCAAGCTGCACCGTTGCCTCGCGTGGCTTTCATCAATGGAAGATGCGGATCGAAAAGGAATCGCGGACGTGATGGAAAAAATCATCCGCGGCCAAACGCTCGATTTGGAACGCTTCGTGGCTGCCGACGGTATCGTCGCGCTGCAAACGGCCGCTGAACTGGATGAATACACCTATCTCGTGGCCGGCTGTGTCGGCGAATTCTGGACGCGGATCTGCCTGCGCCACCTGCCGCGCTACGCCACGCTGGAGCCTGCGGAGTTGGAGCGGCTCGGTGTGAATTACGGCAAGGGGCTGCAACTCGTGAACATTCTGCGCGACGCACCCGCGGACCTGCGCGACGGACGCTGTTATCTGCCCGAAGACGAACTCCGCGCGGCGGGCATCGCGCCGCATCGGCTCGCGACTGATCCCGCCGCCGCACGGCCGGTCTTCGCGCGATGGGCGACGCAAGCGCGCACTCATCTCGACGACGGTTTTCGTTATTTGGAAGCGCTTCGCCCAGCGCGGCTGCGAGTCGGTTGTTTCCTGCCGTGGTATCTCGGCCGAGAAACGCTGCGCCTCGTCGATGAGCGCCCGCCGTTTGAAAGCGCAGGCAAAATCAAAGTACCACGCTCGACGGTTTATCGCGCCCTCGTGCTTGGCCTGCCCGTGGCGTTGAGCAATGCGGCGCTGCGGCTACTTCGCTAGTAAGATTGCGTCGCCCGGTTTTCGCCTGTCCACTTCATCCGGCGAAGCCGCTGGATAAAAACTCGATCTGCGGCAGGATGCGCGTGTTCCTTATGAACTCCCCCCGTCCCCGGCTGGTTCCTGCGTTCCTCATTTTGTTGCTCGCCGGCTTCCTCAATTTGCCCGTAGCGCGTGCCGATGCGCCGGCGATTACCCAGCTGAGCGGGCGCTCCGTTTGGGTCCACGTGCCACCAGGGTACGAGGTGGTGACGCTCCAGCAGCGCGCCGGTGTGCGCTTGCAGACCTGGCGCTCGCTCGCCAGCAAGCCGGTGGCCGAAGCCGGCGGCACAGTCGGATTCGTGACCAAGACCGCGGCAGCCCGGCGCAGTCTGCGCGTGATCGGAAAGCTGCTGGTGCCGCTGCCGGTCGTTGTCCCGTCGTCAGGGGGTATCGTGCCCAACTTGCTCGCCCCGGTCTTTTTCCCGGAGGAGCCGTTTGGACTCGAGTTCGACATCAAGGGCGACGACCCGAACGTTCGGCTGGGGAATGTTTCCACCTACGCCCAAAACTTGTCTTCCAACGCACTCGGGACCGTCATCACCGCGAGTCCGGCGCTCACACTTCAAGGCGCCTCCGCACCCGTCTTGACGCTGGCGCCAACGGCCACGACGGAGCCGGCGAGCGAACCGGTGGCACCGGATATCTGGAAGCTTTCCGGCGATCGGCTCTTCTTTTCCAATCCGCTCCGGGGTTTGCAGGTTTTTGACATGAGTCAGCCCGATGATCCGGGGCTTCTCGGCGAATTGCGTCTGCCCGATCGGGGCGCGGAGATTCACCTTCTCGACGACCATGCGCACGCGGTCATCATCACTGCCGGCTCAAACGAGTCTCAGATTTTTGATGGCGTCGCCTATTTCAAGGCGCTCCAAGAGGGTGTCGATTATCGCACGCTGCCGCCGGAGATCATCAATCAAGGCAGCGGCCAGGTGATCGTCGCCGAGCTGAACAACGGCGTGCCGCGCGAAACCGGCCGCGCGCACTTCCGCGGTAAATTCCTTGAGAGCCGGTTGGTGGGGACAAAGCTCTATGTGGTCTCGGAGGGGGAACTGACCTCGTTCGACCTCAGCGATCCTGCGCAGCCGGTGCAGCGCGGTCGGCTCAGCATTTCGGGTTACGAACTCGGCCTCGCCGCCACAGATCGGTTGCTGTTCTTGTTCCGCCGCACGGGCTACGGACAATCGCAGGTTGATATCATCGACATTTCCGCACCGGACGGCGAAATCCGGCAGCGAGGGAAGATCACGACGGCGGGCGATGTCGCCGAAAAATTTAGCGTCGCGCTTACCGGCGACGTGCTGACCGTGGTTTCGAATGCGTCCGCATCTTACGCAGTGGGCGGTTCTCCGCGGAGCAAGGTCGAGACGTTTTCCATCGCCAATCCAGATGCGCCGGCACTCCTCGGCCGGCTCGAGATGGGGACGCCGATGGTCCCGGGCCAACTCGACGGTTCGGGGATCACGCGAATCACCGCGACTCGATTCGATGGCGGTCGGCTTTATCTCAGTGGCCTAGGGGGTGCGCTCCGCATCATCGATCTCTCCACGCCGGCCGCGCCCGTGGTCCTCGGCGAAACGAGCGCGCTGGGTGTGGTGAGCTATCTCGAACCGCTTGGCGACCGTCTTATCGTGCTCGGCAAAGTCGCCAGCGAAGTTGCGGTCTCGCTGTTCGATGTCGCCGACCCGGCGCATCCGCTTTTGCTCAGTCAGGTAAAGATCGGGCCGGACGCGACGTGGCCCAATATTCCCGCTACGGCTCCCGGAGTCGGGCGCGTGTCGACGGCGATCACTGGATATCCGATCCAAGTGGGAGGTTGGACCAGCGAAGCGCTCACGAACGAAAAGGCGCTCGAAATTTTGCCCGAGCAGGGACTGATTCTCCTTCCGGTTTCGAGTCTTGGGCTTGGCGCGACGCCGGCCGCGAAATTGCAACTGATCGATCTCGAGCGCGACACGCTGAAGCTGCGCGGTGGGCTCGATTCTGGAGCAAAGACGCGGCGTGCGACCGTGCTTCACGATCGTATCATCGCCGTTTCGGCGACCAATCTTGTCACTGCCGACCAGACGGATCGCGATCGCCCGAAGGTCACCTCCGACGTGGAGATCGCTTGGCGCAGCGATCACGTTTTTCTTGAAGGCGAGTATCTGATCCAGGTCGGGGATCGACTGAGCGATACGCGGAATTCCGCGCCGAAGGTGACGGTCTCGCGCGCGGGGACGCCCGACGTGCCGCTGACGGAGGTGGCTCTCGACGACTACAAGGTGATTGGCGCCACGGCGCGCGGTGGGCGACTCTACGTGCTGCAAAACGGGCTCAATCGCGGGCTCGGAGGTTCTGGGGGTCTGCTCGCCCCAGCCGTCATCGTGAACAATGACCTGCTCCTCAGCGTTTTTGATCTGACGCGGCTTCCCAAACTCACGCGCCTCGGCAAGGTGGCCACGGCGAACCATCTTCCGAATGTCACTCGCGCAAGCGCCGTCTGGCCGAAGGATGACTTGGTGGTCTGGACGGGAACCGCGGGCATTTCCGGCCTTCCCGGCCCCATTCCGTTCGGAGCGACAGTGACGACAACGAAGGTGGTCTTCAATCCGGGCGCTCCGGCGTCCGCGCTGGACTGCGACGTGGCCGCATACAGCGTGAGCGCGCCGGCGAAGCCCCAGCTCGTCTCGGTGCTGCGGCTTTACAGCGGGAACTTTGGCGCATTCAGCGCCGCATTCGCCGCCGATGGCCGGGTCTTCTACAGTTACAAGCGCTATCCGAGTTCGCCGGATGCGAACGCGAATGGCGTCCCGCGCGCCCATCGCCACTTCATGCGCGTCATCGACTTCCGCGTGGGGAATCAGCCGACGGCCGCGGCGGAAGTCAACGTGCCCGGCCGGCTCATTGGTGTTTCGCCCGACGCGCTGCGGCTTTACACCGCCGGCCAGCGCTACGAACCCGCGACCGGCGAAGCGCGCGCGGGAGCGGCGATTCACGCGTGCGATTTTCGCAATGGGCTCGCGAAGCTCACCGGCCAGTTGCCACTCGATGATCCGTGGACGCCCTTCGCGGTCGATGGCGAGACGATCCTGCTCGGTTCGTGGGTCACGCCTTCGCGCTTTGCCAACAGCCACGTCCAGGCCTGGCAGACGGATGGTGCGGGCGTGTTTCAACTGCGCAGCGAGATCGCGGTGCCGTCGGTCGAGCGTTTGCGTCTCGTCAATCACCTGCTCGTAGGGCAATGGGGCGGCACGTCGCATTTTTTCGATGTGCGCAATCCGGCCCACATTATTGACCTCGGCGAGCGCGGCGACCGGGTGGGGGACAATCTGACCGACGCGGCTGGTGCATCGGATCGCGGTTTGTGGGTGCCGCTGGGCGATGCGGGTGTCGAGGTGATCGATCTCGCGCGCTAGTTTTGCGCCGGTTTTTCCGGAGTGCGCTCAGCGTTGCCGGCGATGAAGTGGAATTACTTTGCGAGGAAGAAGCCGCGCTGCCTTTCGGAGATCGGTTTTCCCAGCCGTTCCAAGACCATGAGCATGTCTTCCCAGACCTTGCGCTTTTCGCTGAGCGCCTGATTGCGAAGGAGGTAGGCGGGGTGATACGTGGCCATGAGCGGGATGCCGTTGAACTCGTGCCAGCGTCCGCGCAGCTTGTTCATGGGCTGCGTCTCACCGAGCAATCCCTCCATCGCCACGGCGCCGAGCGCGACCAGCGCGCGTGGCTGGATGATGTCGATCTGCTGCCGGAGATATGGCAGGCAGGTTTCCATCTCGGCCGCACGCGGTTTGCGGTTGCCGGATTCGCCGGGCGGCATGTCGGGCCGGCATTTGAGCACGTTGGCGATGTAAACGTCCTCGCGCGCGTAGCCCATCGCGACGATGATCTTGGTGAGAAGCTGGCCCGCCTTGCCGACGAACGGCTCGCCCTGCAAGTCCTCGTCTTCGCCCGGCGCTTCGCCGACGAACATCAACTCCGCCGCGGGATTGCCGACGCCGAAAACGACCTGCGTGCGTGACGCCACGAGATGTGGGCACTTCACGCAGGCCAGCACCGACGTGCGCAGTTCTGCGAGGCGGGCGGTTTTCTCGACGATTTCAGCGGTCGTGGCGGGTTTTGTTTCCGCGACGGATGAGCACGGATCGTCACGGACGGGAAGCGGGACGTCCTGACTGTTCCGTGTTTCATCGCGGTGAATCCGTGGCTCAAGTTCAATCTTGCGGCCCACGGTTTCAGCGCCACCCGTGGTTTCCGCCAGTTGCTGGAGCGCGAGCGTGGAGGCGCTCAATTCCACGCCGTTCTCGTGGAGTTGCGCGAGGGCGTCGTGGACGATCTGGAGTGCGGTGTCAAAGCTCATGCGGGGTCGGCGGGCACGCCGGCAGCGAGAAAATCAGGCGGGAGCGGCGCCTGAAAGTTCATTCGTGCGCCGGCGCGCGGATGGGTAAAGCCGAGCTTCCAGGCGTGCAGCATCTGGCGGGTGAAGCCGGCGCGCCTGCCGTACACCTCGTCGCCGAGAATGGGGTGGCCGAGATGCTTGAGATGGACGCGGATCTGGTGCGTGCGGCCGGAGTGCAGCGTGCATTCCACGAGCGTTCCCGCCGCGCAAGGGCCGAGCACGCGGTAATCCGTGCGTGCGGTGCGGCCCTGGCCGGCTTTCACGACGGTCATCTTTTTCCGCTGCACAGGATGCCGGCCGATCGGAGCGTCGACGGTGCCGCGAGGCATCGCGAAGTTCCCCGCGGCGAGCGCGAGATAGATCTTCGTGACCTCCCGTCCGGCGAATTGCTGCGACAGCGCCTGGTGTGCGACGTCATTCTTGGCCGCGACGAGGCAGCCGCTGGTTTCCTTGTCGAGGCGATGCACGATGCCGGGTCGCTGCGTGCCGCCGATGCCTGAGAGCGCGGGGCAGTGATGGAGCAGCGCGTTGACGATGGTGCCCTCCCAATTTCCCGCGGCGGGATGCACCACCATGCCGGCGGGTTTGTTGAGGACGATCAAGTCGTCATCTTCAAAAAGCACCTCGAGTGCGATCGCCTCGGCCTGCGTTTCGGAAGGCACGGGCGGCGGTTCGGCGAGCGCCACGGCATCGCCGGCGCGAAGCTTGGTGTTCGGTTTGACGATCGCTCCGTTGAGCGTCACGTGGCCCTCGCGGATCAAGGCCTGGAGCCGCGAGCGCGAGAGCGCGGGCACGCTGGCGGCGAGGAATTGATCGAGACGCGCGCCGGCCTGGCTGGGTT
>JBAVML010000273.1:0-3659 GCA_049690035.1 Chthoniobacteraceae bacterium | reverse complement strand
ACATGGCGGAGAAGCTCACCGCCACGCTCGACGACGCGACGGCGACTTATCTCGAAACCGTCGCGTGGGAGACGTGGCAAAATGTGCAACGTAAGCTCGCCAAGCAGTGATCTGCGCAAGTCGAATGACCTTCCTCCCATTTGCATCCACCGCGTCTTTCAGACTGGCCCGCAGGCTTTCGCGAACGCTCAATCCCGTGCGCCGCCAATGATGTTCCTCCTCCGCAGCCTGCTCGCTCTCGGCGTTCTCGCCGGCGTGGTCCACGCGGCCGCGCCGCAGATGCTGGAGACGTATTGCATCGACTGCCACGATGCGGAGACGAAGAAAGGCAAAGTCGATCTCGACTCGATCTTTCGGGAGGAAGTGAGCGCGCATGCAGAGGTGTGGGAAGATGTGGTGAGACAGCTCACCGCCCGCCACATGCCGCCTGCTGGGAAGAAGCGGCCCGATGAGGCGGGCTACGATGCTGCCGTCGCGGCGCTCGTCCGGGAGCTGGATGAGAATGCGCAACTCCATCCGAAGCCCGGTCGCACGGACACGCTGCGGCGGCTCACGCGCACGGAGTATCAGAACGCGGTACGCGATCTTCTCGCCGTGGAGTTCGATGCGCAGACCGCGTTGCCTGCGGATGAATCGAGCCACGGTTTTGATAACATCACCGTCGGCGATTTGCCGCCGGCACTACTGGATCGCTACATCACCGCCGCGCAAAAGATCGCGCGCTCGGCGGTGGGGATTGCGACGGAACCGGAAATCACGGCGGTGCGCGTGCGGCCGGACATCACCCAGGAGTATCACGTGCCGGGGCTCCCGCTCGGCACGCGCGGTGGCGTGCTGATTCCGCATGTCTTCGCACAGGAAGGCGACTACGAGGTGCAGGTGCGGCTGCAGCGGGATCGCAATGAACAGGTGGAAGGAATGCACGGCGAACATGAGGTGCAGGTGCTGCTCGATCGCGCGGTGCGGGCGCAGTTCACGGTGAAGCCGGCGCAGGACAAGAACTACGAGCAGATCGACGCGCACTTGAAGACGCGCCTCCACATCGCCAGCGGCCAGCATGACTTGGGCGTGACCTTTCTGCCGGACGGCTCGCCCGTGCTGGAACGACTGCGGCAGCCTTACAAGTCGAGCTACAACCTGCACCGTCATCCGCGTCTCTCGCCCGCGGTGTATCAGGTCACGATCACCGGTCCGTTCGATGCGAAGGGTGCGGGGGAGACTCCGAGCCGACGTTTGATTTTCGGAAAGGGCGGCACGGATGCCAAGGCGGCGCTCGCGCCGATCTTGCGCCGCGCGTGGCGTCGCCCGGTCACGGAGGAAGATCTCGCGCGGGTGCTCCCGTTCGTGGAGGAGGCGAAGAGCTTCGAGGCCGGAATCGAATCCGCGCTGGCGGCGATTTTGGTGAGCCGCGAGTTTCTCTTCCGCACCGAGCGGGATCAGGCGAAGTCACCCTATCGCCTCACCGATCTCGAACTCGCCTCGCGCCTGTCGTTCTTCCTCTGGAGCAGCCTGCCCGATGAGGAACTCCTCGCCGCCGCCGAACACGGTCCGCTGGATGTCGCGGCGCAAGCTCGACGCATGTTGCGCGATCCGCGCGCGAAGGCGTTGGTGACGAACTTCGCCGACCAGTGGCTCTATCTGCGCAATCTCGACTCGATCACGCCGGACGCGCGCCTGTTCCCTGACTTCGATCAGAACCTGCGTGAATCGCTGCGCACCGAGACGAGCCTGCTCTTCGACGACATCGTGCGGAACGACCGCAGCGTGCTCGAACTCCTCCGCACCGATCGCACCTGGCTCGATGAGCGCCTCGCCGCGCACTATGGCATCCCGCACGTCCAGGGCAGCCGCTTCCGCGAAGTGAAGCTCGCGCCGGAGTGGCAGCGCGGCGGACTGTTGCGCAATGGCAGCATCCTGACCGTGACCTCCTACGCCACACGCACCTCGCCGGTCATCCGCGGGCACTGGATTTTGAAGAATCTCCTCGGCACGCCACCACCACCGCCGCCGCCGAATGTGCCAGCGCTCGATGGCGTGATTTCGGAATCGCTGCCCATCCGCGAACGTCTCGCGGAGCATCGAAAAAACGCCGCGTGCGCGAGCTGCCACGCGTTGATGGACCCGGTGGGCTTCGCGCTGGAAAACTACGACGCCGTCGGACGCTGGCGCGAATTCGCGGACGGCCGCAAGGTGGATGCGCTCGGCGGATTCGTGGATGGCAGCAAGTTTGAAAGCGTGGCCGGTCTCGAGAGCGTGCTGCTCAAGCGCCCCGAAATCTTTACCAGCACGCTCACCGAGAAACTTCTCACTTACGCCGTCGGCCGCGGAATGGAAGCGCCTGACGCGCTGGCCGTGCGGGAGATTGTGCGGCGCGCTGGAAAGGGCGGCTGGCGCTTTTCAGAAATCATTTCCGGGATCGTCACCAGTGTCTCGTTCACCATGAGAGAATCGAAACCATGAGCACCTACATCACCCGCAGAGCAATCTCCCGCCGCGCCGTTCTGCGCGGCCTCGGCGCCACGCTGTCGCTCCCATTTCTGGAAGCGATGGTGCCCGCCGCCACCGCCGCGAGCCGCACCGTGCAGCCAGCGAAACGCATCGGCTACGTCTTCATCCCGATGGGCTGCGACCAGTCGCGCTGGACTCTCGGCAATGCGGGCACGCTCGATGTTCTCTCGCCCATCCTGAAGTCGCTGGAGCCGGTGAAGCAGCACTGCACGGTCATCTCCAATCTCGAACTCGAGCCCGCGTATCCCGGCACGCATGCGACGTCGAACGCCGCCTTTCTCAGCGCCGCGCGCGCGAAGCACACGGAGAGCACCGACTACTTCCTCGGCACCACCGCCGACCAGATCGCGGGGAAGTCCATCGGTCAGCAGACGCAGCTCCCTTCGCTGGAGCTTGCGATGGACCTCATGCAAGTCGTCGGGCAGTGCGACAATGGCTACGCGTGCGTGTATCAAAACAATCTCTCGTGGTCCTCACCCACGACGCCGCTGCCCGCCGAGGCGCATCCGCGGCTCGTCTTCGAGCAGCTCTTTGGCGATGGCGGCAGCAAGGCCGCGCGCCAGGCTGCGCTGAAGCGTCGCGCGAGTCTGCTCGATTTCGTGAAAGACGACATGACGCGTCTCGCGAAGCAGCTCGGCCCGCAGGATCGCGAACGTGTGGATCATTACCTCGACAGCGTCCGCGAGGTGGAGCGCCGCATCGAGAAAGCCGAGGCCGCCGTCGCGGAAAACGAGTTGCCGGATCTCGACCGCCCCAGCGGTGTGCCCGCGAGCTATGCGGAACACGCGCGGCTCATGTTCGACCTCCAGGTGCTCGCGATGCAGGGGGATGTCACGCGCGTGATGACTTTCCAACTCGCGCGCGAAACCAGCAACCGCACCTACCCCGAGATCGGCGTGAGCGATCCGCACCACCCGCTCTCCCATCACGGCAACGACCCCGCGAAGATCGAACGCCTCTCGAAGATCAACGCCTTTCACGTCAGCCTTTTCGCCGAATACCTCGCCAAGCTCGCCGCCACGAAGGAAGCGGACGGCACGCTGCTCGACCACAGCCTGCTGCTCTACGGCAGCGGCATGGGAAATCCGAACGTCCACGACCACACGAATCTTCCCGTCATCGTCGCCGGCGGCGCGGCTGCGGGAGTGAAA
>JBAVML010000272.1:0-18588 GCA_049690035.1 Chthoniobacteraceae bacterium | reverse complement strand
GCGAGGTGGTGGCGGAGACGGCGTTGCTCACGCTGCCGGTCTCGGTGTTGCGCTTGCGTAGGCGGCCGAGCATTTCATCGATCGGATACTGGAGCTCGAGGAGCGTGATGTAAGGCTGGAGGCTGATCCGCAGGCGCTCGGGAGCGGCACCGAGCTTTGCAGGATCGAGCGGCGGCTTCTCCGGTCCGTCGAAGGCGAGCACGCGCGCCCACTCGACCCGGATCATTTCCGCCGAGAGCGCCTCGTGCGGTGCGACCAACCCGGGATGCTCGCGGACAAAGGCGCCGAGGGTGTCGCCGAGATCGCGCAGATTCCACGAGGTCGAACCCCGTTGCTCGAGATAGGCGACGGCGAGGCGCTCGAACTTTCGCTCGCCGAGCACGGCCATGAGCCCGCGGTAATCTTCCTGGAAGCTGCCCATGAGGCGCCACCAGTACTGTTGATTGTAGATCTGGAGTCGCTCGAACGAGGTGAGCCGATCGTTTGGCTTGATGAAGCGGTTGGCGACTTCCGTGGCGTCACGGCGCATGCGTTCGCCCGGCGCGAGCGGGCGCATCAGCGTGCCGGCGATGGCGCGCTGGATTTCGCGGAGCGACGGCGCGGACTTAAGCGGCGATCGCGCGGCCATCGGGGAGAAAACGGGTGGCCTTCAACGCCTCGCGATGCACTTCGTCGAAAGACGGAATACGGTCGTCCCATTCGAGCAGCGTGGCCGTGCGGCCGATGCGCTGGATCGCATGCGCGTACATCTTCCACACCGGATCGAGCACCGGATGATCGTGCGTATCGAGCAGGTAGCGTTCGAATTTGGTGTGCCCCGCGATGTGGATTTGCGCGACACGCTCAGCAGGGACGGCGTTGAGGTAAAGGTAGGGGTCGAAGCTGTGGTTCTTCGAGGAGACGTAGATGTTATTCACGTCGAGCAAGATGCCGCAGTCGGCACGCTCGACGACTTCGCAGAGGAACTCCCACTCGGTCATCTCCGACGCGTGGAATTCCGCGTAGCTGCTCACATTCTCCACAGCGACGGGCAACCCGACATGGTCCTGCACTTCGCGAATATTGCGCGCCGTCCATTCCACTGCCTCCCAGGTGTAGGGCATCGGGAGAAGATCGTGCGTGTAACGGCCATCGACGCTGCCCCAGCAAAGATGATCGCTGAGCCACGGAGTTTTGGTGCGCCTGGTGAGCGTCTTGAGTTTCTTGAGGTGATCGCGATTCGGCCGGGCGGCGTTACCGAAGTACATCGAGACTCCATGCTGCACCACGCGGTATTGCTCGAGAATGCGGTCGAGCACGGCGAGCGGGCGGCCCGCATCGACCATGTAATTCTCCGAGATGATCTCGAACCAATCGACCACCGGCTTTTCCTCGAGGATGTGCCGGTAGTGCGGAATGCGCAGCCCGATGCCGACGCCATGGTCGGTGAAGGCATTGAAGCGGGAAGCGGGCATGGAGAAAGGGATCGGGGCTCCGGCCGCGAACGACCGGAGCCCCGACACAGACTGATCTTACTTGTGAACGGGCTTGCCGTCCTTCACGGCGCATCCGCCTTTGCCTTTGCAGGTGTTCTTGCCGGCGCAGCCTTTGTCGCCGGTCTTGCAGCCGCCCTTGCCCTTGCAGGAGTTCTTGCCCGCGCAGTCATGGGTTTCGCCTTTTTCGTCGGCGAGCACGCCGGCCGTGGCCTGTGTGCTGTCGAATTTCACCAACCCGCCGTTGGTCACGGCTTTGGCTGGGGTGAGGAATCCGCCCGAGACGATTCCGGCGATGGCAGCTCCGGCGAGGAGCGTTTTGGTGGTCGTATATTTCATGGTTCTATTGGTTTTGTTTCTGGTTATTTGCTCGTCGGACTCCGAGGAATTCGGTGGCCCTCAGGGCAAAAGTGTTGAAGGCGGGTGGGTTCGATGGCGCAGCGAAGCAATGAGCGTTATCGCGCTCGGTGTGACGAGCGACCGTGGGAATTGATTGCAAAAATTTCCCGCGAGAGACGGAAAAGCCGAAGCGCACTGGGGGAGAGAGCGTTCACGCAGCTGGTTTATGTTCTGCACCGCGTTCCGGCAAGTTACGATTGCGATCCCCTCGCGCGATGTGTAGGCCAGCGGCATGTTGACGATACTGCGCTAATCGAGCACCCGTGGATGCAGCCAATGATACGCCCGCGATGACCGATCGCGAATTGCTCCAGGCGGGCTTTCGCTACGGGATGGCCTTGTCGCACAGCGTGCAGGACGCCGAGGATCTCGTGCAGGAGGCATGGCTGAATCTTGCCCGTCGCTACGGCGGGGTGGCGTCGCGGGCGCTACTCTTCACCACGGTGCGGAATCTTTTCATTGATCAATGCCGGCGGCGGAAAATCGTTCACTTTGAATCGCTCGATCAGCCCGAGCCGCCGGCCGTTCCGGTGCCGGACGCCGAGGAGCCGGGCTTGCAGGGCGACATGGCCGCCCTGCTCGGCGCGCTCCGTCCGACGGAGCGGGAAGCGGTCTTCCTGCACTACTACGAAGGGCGCACGGCGGAGGAGATCAGCCAACTCACCGGACAGCCGCGCGGGACGGTGCTCAGCCTGCTCCATCGCGCGATCATCCGGCTGCGCGAAGTGGTCGCGAGTTCGGCCGCGTCGCCTCGCTGCAATCAGTGGCTGCTCCTGTTCGTTTCATTGATGTAACCCCGTCTCGCCGACTCACGCCGCTTCATGCCCAGCCTTCGCCAACAAATCCGCGACTACTATGACGCGCAGAAACTTTCCGGTGCGAAAGTCGATTTGATCCTGAGCGTCACCGAGCCGGTGACGGCGCCGGCGCCGGCGAAGGTGGTGGAGTTTCCGCGGGCGTTGATTGTTCGCCGGATGGCGCTTGCCGCGACGGTGCTGCTTCTCGCGATGCTGGTATTTCAATTTGGGACCCGGCGTTCGAAGCAGGTTTCCTTCGCACTCCTGGCGCCGCGAATCGTGGAGTTTTTCCGCACGCCGCCGGAGTTAAAAGCCTCCCAAGACAAGGCCGAACTGCGCGCCTGGCTGCTCGCAAATGGAGCGCCGGCGGACTTTGAGATTCCGGCGAAACTCGTGGCGCTTCAGAGCGTCGGTTGCACGGTCGTGAATGTGAAAGGTAAGCCTGCCTATCTCACGTGCTTCTGGCGCGAACCCGGCCCGGGCGCGACCGATCGCGAACTGATTCACCTTTTCGCCGTGCGGCGCAGCGACTTCCGCGACGCGCCCGCCGGGCCGATCCCGCAGTTGCGGGAAATGGAAGGCTGGAGCTTCGCCTCGTGGGCCGCGGGCGACATCATTTACACGATGGCCACTCCCGCTCCGATGGAAAAGCTGCGGCCTTTCCTCGTCGGCGAGCCGCAGCGGCTCCCGCGCGGGCTCGTCAGGGCTTGATTCGGTCGAGCTCCGCGAGCAGCGAGCCGGTGGTCAGCGCGTCGAGCACCACGGGCTGATCTTCTCCGGGCCGATAGAGCACGTAGAGCGGCACGCCGACGCGGCCAAAACTTTTCAACGCGCGGGTCACCACGGGATCGTCTGTGTTCGTCCAATCCGCGCGGAGAGCGACCACTTTCTTCTCCTGAAATTTCGCTCCGACCGGATCGGTGGAAAGGACGAGGCGCTCGTAGGTTTTGCAGTTGATGCACCACTCGGCGGTGAAATCGAGGAACACCGGCGAGCCCGCTTTGCGTGCCTCGGCGAGACGTTCATCGGTGAAGGCGGTCCACTCGATCCCGCCGGTTTTCCAGTGGCGTCCGCCCGCGTCGTTCGCGCTGGCGCGGGTTTCGAGCTTGCCGCTGAGAAAAAGAAAGTAGGCGAGCACCGGCACCGCGACTGTGGCGATGCGCGCCAGCGTGGAATCGCGGAAGGTGCCGAAAATCCACGCGGCAAAACCGAGGGCGAAAAGGAACCAGCTCATCCCGCCCACCACTTCCGCGCCGCGCAGCCCGAGGATGCTGAAAAGCCACACCGCCAGCGCGAGCATGATGAACCCCATCACCTGCTTCATCCGCTCCATCCACGCACCCGGCTTCGGCAGATAGCGCAGCCACGCGGGGCGCGCGGTGAGCAGAAAGTAAGGCAGGCACATGCCCGCGGCGATCGCGGCGAAGAGCAGGAAGATCACGGGCGTCGATTGCGTGGCCGCGTAGCTGAGGCTTCCGGCGAGAAATGGAGCGGTGCAGGACGTGCCGAGCAGCGTGGTGAAGAGCCCGTGCAGGAACGCGCCGCCGTAGCCCTCGCGTCCGGAGAGTTCGCTCAGCTTCGACGAAGCGCCGCTCCCGAGTGAAATCTCGAAGACCCCGATCAGGCTCAGCGCGAAGACGAACACCAGCGCGATGATGCCCACGAGCAGGTAGGGATTTTGAAACTGGTAGCCGAAGTTGAACGCCAGCTTCAGCCGCGCGACCGCCGCGGCGAGGCCGAGGAAAAACGCAAACACGCCGGCATTGAACGCGAGCCCGAGCCGGAACACGCGCCCGGGATCCTGCCGGCCCTGGCCCACGAAACCGAAGATCTTCAGCGCGATCACCGGCAGCACGCACGGCATCACATTCATGATCATGCCGCCGACAAAGGCGGCGAGGAGCTTGAGCAGAAACGAGCCGCCGCCGCTGGTCGGCGTCGTCGTGGAGGGGGACGTGGTCGCGACCGATCCCGGCGATGCGCCGACGATCCATCCTTCGCGCGTGCCGTCGGCTTTCGTCGTCGCGATCACCCCTTTCCACGCGATCGTCGGCGAGCCGTCTTCGCCGATCGGCAGCGTGATCGAGCGCGACCCGTCTGCCGCGATCTCACTCGTTTTTGGATGACCGGGAATGACTCCCGTCGGTGGCAACGGCAGAAACTCCGCCTTCGTTTCGCGCGCCAGTCCGGCGAGGTGAACCGTGACGGCATCCGCCTTCGTTTCCCATTTCACCGCGAACGGCGGCGCCGCGGTTTTTGGAAGCTGGGAGCTGACTTTGGCAAAGACCTCCACGTTCGCCGCCTCACCGCCATCACCGGTGGCGAGAGTGAGTTCCACCTTTCCTTCACCCGGAACACACGTCTGCTCGCAGACCAGCCACCGCAGTTGCGCCTTCAGCGTCACGTCGCCCGCGGGCAGCGTGGCCGGCGGCGTGATCTCCACCGGCAGCACGAGCTCGCCGTCGTAGATGTAAGTAAGCAGATCGCCCTCATCGAGATGCGCCTGCGGGATCGGCCACTGAATTTCGCCTGCGTGAAAGCCCTCCGGCAGCTCCCAGGTGATCTTCGGTGGCGCGCCGGATTCCCCTGGATGCTGCCAGTAGGTGTGCCAGCCCGGCGCGAGCTGCATCCGCACGCCGACCGTGAAGGGCTTGCCCGCCGCGATCTTCGTCGTGTCGGCGATGAGGCTCGGCGTGACGAGCACCTTGTCTCCACCGAGTTTCAGATCGAACTGCGCCCGCGCCGGCGCCGCCCAGATGAGCGCGAGAGCGAGGAGTGAAAGGAGCCAGCGGCGGGAATACATAAGATCGAAACGTAAAGTAGGCGCGTTTGATTGCGCTGCGCGACAAATGCTCAATCAGTGAACGACCTGTCATCCGCCGACACGCATCGGGTGACGGCGCTGTTGGTTGGCGCGGCGCGCTACGAGCGCCCGAGATACTTATCCCGCCCCGCGGCGAGCGCCTCCATTTTCCGATCGGCGACGGAACGCTTCAACATCCAGAAACCGCAGTCGGGATGCGCCCAGCCCACGCGACCTTCGCCGAGCGCGCGCTCCGCGGCTTCGAGCCGGCGCGCCACTTCATCCGGCGTCTCGATGTGATTCACCTTCACGTCGATCACGCCGATGCCGAGTTTGATCTGCGGGTCGATCTCGCGCAGCGCCTCGAGATCGCTCGGGGGCCGATGCGCGATTTCGAGGACGAGATGGTCGGTGTGGAGCTGATTGAGAAAGGCGATCAGCGGTTTCCATTCGCCGCGCTGGATGGTCTGCCCGCCGTAGTTTCCAAAACAAAAATGCACCGCGCGCTCCACCTTCACCGCATCGAGAATGCGGTTGATCGCTTCCGCCGCGAGGAGGCCGTCGCCGGGGTTGCCGGTCACATTCGCCTCATCGACCTGGACGCACGCGCAGGGCAGGTCGCCGACTTGCGCCGCGAGCACATCGGCGATGGCCAGCGTGAGTTTTTCGAAGTCGCGGTAGTGCTCGTCGAGCAGCGTGCGCGAGAGCATGTAGGGGCTGGTCACGGTGAACTTGAACTCGCCGCCCGCCGCCGTCGCGGCCATCGCGCAATCCTCGTAGAGATTCAGCGCCCCCTCGCCGAGCGGCCCGGTGACGATGCCCGCCGGCTTGCGGCGAAAGCTCATCGAATCCCGCGCGCTGAGGCGCCGCCACGCCGACGCCCCGACCGCGCCGCTCACCCCGGCGAGCGGGCGGATGAAGTATTCGATCATGCCGTTCGTGTCGGGATGATTGATGTCGAAGCGATAGAGTTCGCCGTCCGTCGGCAGGTCGATCCCGGCTTTGCGCTGGATGTCGAAGATCACGCGCGTGGCGTCCAGACGCGCCTGCTCGCTGGGCAGCGCGGAGAGCCATTCGGGGACGGGATAGGAACCGACGGTGGTGGTGCGGATGCGGGGGTGCGGCATCAATGACGAATGACGAAGGACGAATGATGAGACAATGACAAATCCCAATGACGAAAGCAGCGTTTCTCGCGTCCGCTGTTCATTCGTCATTGGAGCTTCCCTCGTCATTCGCCATTTGGCCCCCTACGCCTTGCCCGTCTCGCTTTGCTCGGCTCTCATCCGTCATTGCCCTCCATGCGCGCCGAAGAATTCCAAATCGTCTCCCCGTCACTCGCCGTCTGGCAGACGTACGAGCCGGCGGTGAAGTGCGATCTGTCCTGTTGCGCGCGGCGTTTTGGAAATGACCTCGTCTTCATCGATCCGATCCCGCTCGCAAAGGCGGCGCTGGCCGAACTGACGGCGGACGCCAGGCCAGTCGCGATCGTGTTGACCAATGGCAATCACGCTCGTGCCGCCGCGGAGTTTCGCGACCGCTTTTCCATTCCCATCCTCGCGCATGCCGCGGCGGAGGCGGAACTCGGACTGCCCATCGATCAGGTGCTCGCGGAAGGCGACCTCGCGCTCGGGCATCTCGCGGTGATCGAGATCGCCGGCGCGCCCGCGGGGGAGATCGCGTTGCACGCCGCGGGCATCGCGCACGTCGGCGATGCGCTGATCCATCTCGAGCCGATGGGCTTCACCACGCTGCCGGAAAAATACTGCGCCGATGCGCGCGAGATGCGGTTCGCGCTGGGAAAACTCTTGCGGTTTGATTTTGCAATCCTGACTTTCGCGCACGGTTTGCCGCTGGTCTCCGAAGCCCGCCGCCGTCTCGAAAACCTGCTCGCATGAAACACCTCCTCGCCTTCGCCCTCGCTGCCGCTGTCCTCGCGGTCTCCGTCCCGGCGCAGGAGGCGACGCCGAAGCCGGTGCGCAAGTTTTTCCAGTTCCTGCCCGGCGTCAGGAAACCCGCAGCCACGCCCGAACCGGTGACGCCCGTGCCGGTGGCAACTCCCAAGCCCACGCCGAAAGCGACGCCCAAGCCCACGCCGAAAGCGACCCCCAAGCCGACGCCGAAAGCCAATCCACCCGCCACGCCCAAGCCGGTGGTGAAAGCGACGCCCAAACCCGCCACGCCACCAGAAATTAAGGTCGAAGCGCCGCCGGAGCCAAAACCGGAGGACAAGCTCAAGAATACCTCGCTCGAAGCGATCGCTCCTATGCCCGCGACGCCCCCGCCCGCGACTCCCGCGCCGAAACCTACGGCCCCACCGCGCGACGTTTCCGCCAAGGCGCCCGCGACGCCCCCTTTGGTCAAAGCGCCGGCAGCCACGCCCGCCAAGGCTGCGGCCACGGCGGCGGTCGTCACCGCAGCGACGTTGCCCGAAAAGCCCGTCACGCCCGCGGTGATCACGAGCACCGTGCCGCCGGAACCCGCGCAGATCGTCCGCGCGTTCTTCGGCCTTCTGGGCAAAGGCGACATCGATGGCGCCTACGGGAATCTGATGAAGGGCTCAAAGATCGGCGAACGCCCCGAGGAAGTGCGCACGCTCAAGTCCAAGACGAAGGAGGCGATCGACGTCTTCGGCCTGATCCACGGCTACGATCTCGTGGACATCAAGCCGGTCGGCGAACGCCTGATGCGCGCCACCTACCTCTCGCTCGGTCACGAGTTGCCGCTACGCTGGCGTTTCTATTTCTACAAGGCAGACACGGACTGGAAGCTGATCGATCTCCGCGTGGACGACAAGCTCACCGGCATCTTCGACGAGGCGATGGAGGAACTGCCCCGCGGCTCCGATCTGCGACCGTGATCACGCGGGCGCTGCATTTCGTTCGCTTCTCCCACACGATCTTCGCGCTGCCCTTCGCGCTCGGCTCGATGCTGGTCGCGGCTCACGGTCTGCCGGAGTGGAAAACGGTCGCCCTCATCGTCCTTGCGATGGTCTTCGCGCGGACCGCCGCGATGACGTTCAATCGGCTCGCGGACTGGGAGATCGACCAGCGCAATCCGCGCACCGCGGATCGGCACCGGCTTATCTCACGCGCTGCTGCGATCGGTTTGTTGGTGATCAGCGCGGCGGCGTTTGTCGCGACGGCGTGGTTCATCAATCCGCTCTGCTTCTGGCTCTCGCCCGTCGCGCTTGCCATCGTCTTCTTTTATTCGCTGACGAAGCGCTTCACGTCGTTCAGCCACTTTTTCCTCGGCCTCGCGCTCTCCGTTTCGCCCGTCGGCGCCTGGCTCGCGGTCAGCGGGAAATTTGCCTTCCCGCCGCTGGTGCTCGCGCTCGCGGTGCTGCTCTGGGTCGCGGGCTTCGACATCATCTATGCGACGCAGGATCATGAGTTCGATATCGGCGAAGGGCTGCGCTCGCTGGTCGTGCGGCTCGGCGTCCCGCGCAGTCTCGCCTGGGCGCAGCGGCTGCATTGGATCATGCTCCTGGTGCTCGGCGCGTTTGGATGGGCGGCGCAGCTTGGCGGGATCTTTTACGCCAGCCTCGCGCTGGTCGCGGGCGCGTTGATCTATGAACATCGCAGCGCCGCCCGGCTCGACGTCGCGGGGATCAACCGCGCATTTTTTTCCAGCAACGCGTTTGTCGGGGTGGTCTTCGTCGCGGGAGTTTTCATCGACCAAGTGTGCCTCCGCGGCTAGCGGGCGCTATGACATGCGCGCATGCTTTTCAAAGCGGCGCGGCGTGCTAGGGTCTCGCCCCTTTCCCTATGGCCATCAGCAGCATCATCGACCCAAGCCGCACCGAGCGGATCGAATTCAGCAACGACGAAATCGCCCGCTACTCGCGTCACCTCATCATGCCCGAGGTCACGCTCGAAGGGCAGAAGCGGCTCAAAGCCGCGAGCGTGCTCTGCATCGGCGCAGGCGGCCTCGGCTCGCCGATCGCGCTTTATCTCGCGGCGGCGGGGATAGGGAGAATGGGCCTCGTCGATGGCGACACCGTCGATTTCTCCAATCTCCAACGGCAGATCCTTCACGGCACCAAAGACGTCGGTCGGAAGAAACTGAATTCCGCCAAGGACCGCATCCGCGAGGTGAACCCGAACGTGCAGGTCGATCTCTACGACACCTTCTTCACCGCGGAAAACGCGCGCGAGATCGTCGAGCCCTACGACATCGTCATCGACGGCACGGACAATTTTCCCACGCGCTACCTTTCCAACGACATCTGCGTCTTCCTCAAGAAGCCGAACGTCTATGGCTCCATTTTCCGCTTCGACGGGCAATGCACCGTCTTCGCGCCGCACCTCGGCGGGCCGTGCTACCGCTGCATGTTCCCCGAGCCGCCGCCGCCCGGCATGGTGCCGAGCTGCGCGGAAGGTGGCGTGCTCGGCGTGCTGCCCGGCATCATCGGCGTCATGCAGGCGATCGAAGCCGTAAAGCTGATCATGGGCATCGGCGAGACGCTGATGGGCCGGATGATCGCCTTCGACGCGCTGAAGATGAAGTTCCGCGAGTTCAAGCTGCGCAAGGATCCGAAGTGTCCGGTCTGCTCGGAAAATCCGACGATCACCGAGCTCATCGACTACGATCAATTCTGCGGCATCCCGCAGGCCAAAGCGGCCGAAGACGCCGAGCCGCATGTGCCGAGCGTCACCGTGCAGGAGCTGAAAGCGAAGCAGGATCGCGGCGACAAGTTCGTGCTCCTCGACGTGCGCGAGCCCTACGAGTGGGACATCTGCCGCATCCCCGGCGCCAAGCTCATCCCGCTCGGCAATCTCCCGTCGCGCATGAGCGAGCTCGATAGCGCCGACGAAATCCTCCTCCAGTGCAAGAGCGGCGCCCGCAGCGCCCGCGCCCTGCGCCTGCTGCAGGAAGCTGGCTTCAGCAAGCTCTCGAATGTCGAAGGCGGCATCCTTGCCTGGGCGGAGGAGATCGATCCGAGCGTGCCGAAGTACTAAGCAGTGGCCGAGGGACAATCGCCAATGCGCCATGAGCGTATGCTCGTGGTCTTGGTCATTTTCCATTGATCATTTTCTCATGATCAACCCGGACCTCCTCCCGCTCCTCCGCTGCCCGCTAAGTATGCAGCCGCTCCGCCTCGCATCGGCGGAGTTGCTCGCGCGATTGCCGCAGCCGCTCGAGGCCGCGTTGGTCCGGGAGGATGGTGCGGTCGTTTACCCGATCCGCGACGGCATCCCGGTGCTGCTTCCGGAGGAGGCGATCAACGTGGTGTAGAATTGGGGCGGCTTCATGGTGGAAGTGGCCTGATAGCTGGAGGGATGTAGAAAGGATTTGCCAAATATACCGCGCTCATCCTCAAATCGGATCATCTCCGGCGAGTAGTCGTGTTGGACGAACTGACCGGCACCGGGAGTCAGAAACGACCCAGTGAAAACGATGTGCAGGATGCAGGTATGAACGCGCCGGCGATCAACGAGCAGGCCATGGGCACCGACGCGCTGCGTACCGAGAACGCGGAGCTGCGCTCTCGGCTTCAGGAAGTGGAGGAAACCTTGCGGGCGATTCGCGGCGGCGGGGTGGATGGGTCGTCGATGTCGGGGGGCGATGGAGCGCAGATTTCTGCGTCGCGCAACGTCGATGCGGAGGCGAGCCGGCTGCGCGGCGAAATGCTCGCGCAGGTCAGCGACGCGGTGATTGCCATCGACAACGAGGAGCGCGTCACCTTTCTCAATCCCGCGGCGGAGCGGCAATACGGTATCACCGCCGTGGAAGCGCTCGGCCGCCGGCTCGGTGACCTCTATGAATACCGATGGATGCGCCCCGAAGACGAAGCCGCCGCGTGGACGGCGCTGGCGGAACGCGGCGAGTGGCTTGGGCAAAATCTCCACCTCACGCGCGATGGCCGCGAGCTGCATGTCGAGTCCAGCGTGACCATGCTGCGCGACGCGGCGGGCGCGCCTGCCGGCATGGTCGCGGCGATCCGCGATGTGACCGCGCAGCGGAAAACCGAGGCGCTGGCGGATTCCGCGCACCGGCAGATCGAGAGCATCATCAACAACACCCCGGCGATCGTGTATGCCCTGGATCTCGAAGAGCGCTTCCTCTGGGCGAATACCGCCCTCGCCGATCTTCTGAAAACGACGCCCGGCGAAATGCGCGGGCGGCGGCGGCACGAGTTCATGCCCGAGAAGGACGCCGATTGGCACGAGGCCAACGACCGCAAGGTGATCGAGGCGGGCACGGCGATCGAGTTCGAGGAACAAAGCCAGCTCCCGGATCGCACGATCTTCTGGCTGACGACCAAGTTCCCGCTGCGCGACGCGGGGGGGGGAATCTACGGAGTCGCGGGCATCTCCACGGACGTGACGGAGCGCAAGCAGGCGGAAGAAGCCCTGCGCGGGCGGAGCGAGGAGTTGCAGACTCTCCTCGATGCGCTGCCGGCCTTGGTCTGGATCAGCCGGGATGCAGAGTGTCGGGTGATCGTCGGCAACCGGGCCGCCAACGAACTGACGCGCACCGCGCCAGGCGCCAATCTTTCGCAATCCGTGTTGGCCTCCGGAGAAGCTCCGTATCTGCGCCAGCTCAAGGAGGACGGCACGGAATATCGGCCCGATGAGCTGCCGCTCCAGCGTGCCATCGCCACCGGCGAAGCGGTCCGCGACGCGGTGTTGGATTTCGACTTCCCCGATGGCCGGCGGGTGCAGGCGCTGGGCACGGCGGTGCCGCTCTTCGACGAGGCGGGACGTCCCCGCGGCGGGCTGGCGGCGTTTCTGGACATCACGGCGCGGCGGCAGAGCGAACAGGAGTTGCGGGAACGCGCGGGCCAGCTCGACCTGCTCGCGCGCTGCTCGCAGCGGCTGATCGATTGCGACGCGCCGGGCGGTGAGTTGCTCGCGGAAATCTTCGGCGACATCGCGCGGCTGATCGGCGTGGAGAGCTTCTATCACTTCCGCGCGGACCACGCGGAGCGGTGTCTGCACTTGGAAACCTCGGGGGGATTGAACGAGGAGGAGCGCCGCCTTTTCGCGACGATGAAATTTGGCGATCTGCTCTGCGGCCGCATCGCCGAGACGCACGAGCGGATCATCGTGGAGGATCTCCAGCACAGCACGCAGCCGGGGAGCGAGGTGCTGCACGCCGCCGGGGCGCAGAGCTACGCGGGATTCCCGCTGCTCGATACGCGGGAGCAGTTGCTCGGCACGATCGCCTTCATCTCGCGCACGCGGACGCACTTTCGCGAAGGCGACGTTTCATCCGGCCGATCGTCCGGAGCTGATGCAGCGGATCGCCGTCTCGCTCGACCCAGCCGGCACGGGCGGCTTCGAGATGGTCCACCGCGTGGTCTGGCCCGGCGGCGAGGTGCGCTGGATGCGGGTGCGCAAGCTGGTGTCTTTCACCGGAGAAGGGGCGGACCGACGACCGGCGCGCGCGACGCTGGCGATGCTCGATGTCACCGCCGAAATGGCCGCGGCGAAAGTGGTGCGCGACAGCGAGGAGTTCGTCCGCGGGGTGCTCGATTCGCTGCCCGAGCATGTGGTCGTGCTGGACGACAGCGGCGTGGTGCGTGCCGTCAATGAACCGTGGAAACGTTTTGCCCAGGAAAACGGCGCGGCGGCTCCCGCGGTCTCCGTGGGAGTGAGTTACCTCGAGGCCTGTCGCGAAGCCGCCGCGGCGGGTGACACGCATGCCCTCGAAGCTCTCGAAGGTTTGAAAGCCGTGCTGTCCGGACGCCAGGACTATTGCGCCCTGGAATATCCCTGCCACGCGCCCAGCCGCGAACGGTGGTTTCTGATGCAGGCGCAACGCGCTTTGCACGGACCGCCCGGAGTCGTCCTGAGCCATGTCGACATCACCGAACGCAAATGCGCCGAGGACGCCCTGCGGGAAGCGGCGCAGCGGAAGGATGAGTTCCTCGCCATGCTCGGCCACGAGTTGCGCAACCCGCTCAATGCGATCCGCCACGCCGTGCAGATCGCTCACGATAAACCCGACAATCTGGAGGACTGCCAGTGGGCGAACGCGGTGATCGAGCGCCAGAGCCAGCAACTTTCCCGCATGGTGGAAGATCTCCTCGACGTGGCGCGGATCAATCGCGGCCGCATCGATCTGCGCCCCGAGACGCTGGAACTCGGCACCGTCCTGGATCGCGCGGTCGCCGTGGTCCGCCCGCTCCTCACCCAGCGGCGGCACACTTTCACCCGCGAAATCGGCAGCCCGCTGCGCGTCACCGGCGACGCGACGCGGCTCGAGCAGGTCTTCGTCAACATCCTGAGCAACGCCGCGAAATACACGCCCGAGGGCGGCCGCATCACGCTCCGCGCCCAGAGCCAGGACGCCGAAGCGGTGATCACGATCACGGATAATGGCGTCGGCATATCCGCCGAACTCCTGCCGCACGTTTTCGATCTCTTCCGCCAGGCGGACAGCTCGCTCGATCGCGCGCTGGGCGGTCTCGGCATCGGGCTGAATGTGGTCAAGTCACTCGTCGAGATGCATCTCGGGCGCGTGACCATCGACAGCGCCGGACCGCAGACCGGCGCCACGGTAACCGTGTGCCTGCCGCTGATCCTCGACCTGCCCGCGCCGGCCCACCTCTCCGCCTCGCCCGCCGGCGGCGCCGCAGTCGCGAAGGCGTTGCGCGTCCTCGTGGTGGACGATCACCAAGACGCCGCGCATGCGCTCGCCCGGCTGCTCCGCCGGCTCGGCTGCGAAGTGCACCTCGCGCACACCGGGCCCGACGCCATCGTGGCCGCGCGCGAATTCGTGCCCGAGGTGCTGCTGCTCGACCTCGGTCTTCCCGGCTGCGACGGCTATGAAGTGACGCGCACCCTTCGCGCCGATCCGCGGTTTGGCGCCGCCTTATTCATCGCCATCTCCGGCTACGCGCAGGAGAGCGATCGCGCGCGCTGCCTCGCCGGCGGCTTCGACGAGCACTTCGGCAAGCCCCTCGATTTCAGCAAACTGGCCGCGGCAATTCGCTCGCGCTGCTTGGTCTAGCGCGGGCTTTCCGGCTGCTCGGCGCGCGAAAATTTCCGTCGCCTTTGCGAACCTTGCGAATTTTCCGCGCGCCTTTATAACCACGCGCATGCCGATCCTCCGCGAGCCTCTTGGTCTGAAAAAAGGCAAACGACTCGACGACCTCGAGCACAAGTCGATCGAGGAGGACGAATACAAGCCGAAGCTCAAGGAGGCGCAGCTCCGGCTGCTCAATCTCCAGCGCGAGCTGAGCGAAACGAAACGCTCGCTCATCGTCGTTTTTGAAGGCCCCGACGCGGCCGGCAAAGGCGGCGCGATCAAGCGCGCGACCGAGCGGCTCGACCCGCGCCTGCTGCGGGTCCATTCGATCATCAAGCCGACGGAAGAGGAGCATCAGCGTCACTACCTGTGGCGCTTTTGGAACAAGCTGCCGCCCTTCGGGCAGACCGTGATCTTCGACCGCTCGTGGTACGGGCGCGTGCTCGTCGAGCGGGTGGAAGGCTTCGCCTCCGACAAGGAATGGAAGCGCGCCTATCAGGAGATCAACGACTTCGAGCGGCTGCTGACCGACGACGGCGCGATCTTCCAAAAGTTTTACCTGCACATCTCGAAGGAAGAGCAGCTCTTCCGCTTCAAGCGCCGCGAGGCCGATCCCTACAAGCACTGGAAGATCAACGACGAGGACTGGCGCAACCGCCGGAAGTGGGACGAGCACAATTCGGCCGCCGAGGACATGTTCGAGAAAACCTCCACCGACCTCGCGCCATGGTGCGTGGTGGCGGCGAACTACAAATGGCAAGCCCGCGTGCGGGTGACGCGGCAGCTGGCGGAGACGCTGGAAAATGCGCTGAAGAAGTGATGCGGGCGCTGCTCTTTTCGTTGAGTGCGCTGGCGCTGTTCGCCGGCTGCGATCGGCTCTTCGATAAAGGGTCGAAGGACGAGCTCGCGGCCGGCGACAAGAAGGCGGCCGCGGGAGACTTTCACGCTGCGGTGGGCGCCTATGAAGCCGCGCTCGACGGCACGGAGAAGACGGCGAACGCCCACTGGAAGCTGGCATTGATCTACGACGACAAACTCAAGGTCCCGCGCGACGCCATCCATCACTTCGAGCGTTACCTCGACCTCGCGCCCAACGGCAGCCACGCCAAGGACGCGAAGGCCATGCTCAAGCAAGCCGAGACCCGGCTCGCGCTGGCGCAAGGGAAGGGGAGTTTCATGACACAGGAGGATGCGGTTCGGTTGAAAAACGAGAACCTTCGCCTGAACAAACTGCTCGCCGAAGTGCGTGCGCAAAAAGCCATGACACCGGTGCCGGTCGCCGCCGGCGGGAAAGCCGGTAAAGCTGGGGAGCAACCGCAAAAGCCCGTCGCCCCCGGCCAGCGCACCCACGTCGTCAAGCCCGGCGAAACGATGGCCTCCATCGCGCAGCTCTATTACAAAAACAAAGGCAAGTGGAAGGACATCCAGGACGCCAACTTCTACTCGACCAACGGCACGCCGAAGATCAAGCCCGGCCAGACGCTGATCATCCCGTAACCGGGCATCGGGCGAGCGCGGCGCGCCTCGGCGGGACTGAAATCTTGCAGCCGTTTTGCCTGTACGAAGGTGGCGAGAAGAAGCACGAGGCGAAAAAGGTGCGGAGTTTCATAGGCGGATGAAGATCTTGCGCTGGTAGAGGAAGCGGACGAGCAACACCGGAAGCAGCAGGCCGACCAGCGCGATGACCAAGCCGCCAAGGCCGGGCGCGATCCGGAAATCGAGCAGGGCCTTGAGGTCGCCGCCGACGAAACGCGCGGCGAGTTCCTCGAAGTCCACCACGTTCACCGCGAGATAGACGGTGAGCGCATTGGCGCCGATCCACAGAAACGGCACGCACCAGCGCTGCCAGCGCCACACATCCACGATGAGATAAAACAACCCGAGCGCCATCGCCGAGACGCCGCTCGCCACGAGGCAGAACGACGAAGTCCAGATGCGTTTGATGATCGGAAATTGCAGCCCCCACAAAAAGCCGAGCGCCACGCCGGCCGCGCCTGCGCCGAGCAGCCACACCACTTTTTTCCGCTCGCTCCAGCCGGCGGCGGTCAGCACCCAGCCCGCCATGATGCCAAACAACGTCGTCGCCACCGCGGGGATCGTGCTGAGCAGACCTTCGTTCGTGTAGTAGAGATTGCGCTTCTTTCCCGGCAGCGCGGTCGCGTCCACGTAGTGCGCGAAGTTGCGCCCTTCATCAAAAGTGCCGCGCGTCATCGTAGCGCCGGCGAACAATTCGTCGGGCGTTTTCGCGGATGCTTGCGTGCCCTTTTTGCCGATGGTCGGATGTTTCAGATTCACATCGGGAAACGGCACGAACGTGAGCAAAGCCCAATAGCCCGCGAGGCAAACCGACGCCGCGATCGCGATGCCTCGCCGCGGCAGAAAAAGGTGCAGGGTCGCCGCGACCAGATAGCAAAGAGCGATGCGGTGCAGCACTCCCGAGAGCGCGATGTCGGGCCATTCGCGCGTGACGCCGCCGTAGTAAAGCACACCGATCCCAAAGAGCAGTGCGCTGCGCCGCGCGGTGCGGATGAGCGCGGACTTGCGCCCGCCTTCCATCCGCGCCGGATTTAACGACAGCACGATGGCTACGCCGACGAGAAACAGGAATAGCGGAAAGATCGCGTCGAAGAGGTGAAAGCCCTCCCATTCGACGTGCTGGAGTTGCGTGGCGATGGCGGAGACGACCGGGCCGCCGCCTACTTTTTCCAGGGCCTTGGCGACTTGTTCGCCGCCGATGATCCAGAACATGTCGAACCCGCGCAATGCATCCACCGACTTCAGCCGCGGAGGACACGGCGCTGAAACCGTCGGTTCGGCGGCGGTGACAGCGGGAAGATCCGGCACGGGCGCGCGCGCTACTTTTTCACGACCGGAGAGAGTTCCATATTGCGGTAGTCGATCGTGGTGTGATCGCCCTGGAGCATGATCGGGCCGGGCTGCGTTTCATCGCTGGTCAGCGCGCCGCCGGTGCAGCCGAGGACGGGTTGATTGTCGATGATCGTCTGCCCATTCAGCACGACGGTGACGTGCCGGTCCATGAGGGTGATCGCGAGCGTCTGCCATTCGCCGACCGCTTTCTCCGCGGCAACGCTCGGCGTGATGCGGCTGTAGAGCGCGCCCATGTTATGCGGGTCCACCGGCTTGCCGAAGCTGTCCGCGATCTGGATCTCGTAGATGCCGCGCAGGTAGATGCCGCTGTTGCTGCTGGCTTGTGTGCGCACTTCGGTGGTGAGCCGGAAGTCATCGAAGACCGCGCGCGTCCGAAGATTGCCGAGCCGCGGGTGTTTGCCTTCGGGCAGGCGATTGGCGAGCACGCCGTCGCTCAGGCTCCAGCCGTTGAGCGCGTCTTTTTCCACGAGCTGCCATGTTGCATCGAGCTCTCCTGCGAGCAGTTTAATCGGCGCGCCGAAGGTGACTTTCGTCAGGTCGGGCGCGGGCGGCACGTCCGCGATGCGTCGTCCGCTGAATGGCTGCGAATCGCCCGGCGTCCCGTCCGGTTTGAGATTCGCCGTGGTCAGTTTCAAGTCGTCGCCCGCGCGCGTCGCGGTGATTTCGCGGATCGTTTTTCCACTCGCGATGTGGACCTTCAGCGTGTCACCGGCGACGGAAACTTCTTTGACCGGCAGAACACTGCCACCGCCCCACAGCAGGCTCGCGGCGAGGCTGTCTCCTTTCTGCTCCACCCCGAGCCAGCCCGCGCCGCCGTTCGGCAAGGTGAGCGCCCAGCGGCCGATGAATCGATCGTCGGCCGCGCTCAGGGCGAGTGGCAGGAGGGAGAAAACGACTGCGGCCAGCGACGATGGCCACCAGCGTGAGGCAGTGAGTTGACGGATGAAATGGAGTTTCATGATTTTTCTTCCGTAAGTTACTCGTCGTCGTCCCCGCCGCCCTTTTCGCGCTTGAGGCCGCGGAGTTTGCCCTGGATGAAGGCGTCGATGTCGCCGTCCATGGTGGAGTCGAGGTCGCTGGTGGTGACGCCGGTGCGGAGGTCGAGGATCTTTTGGTACGGCTGGAAGACGTAGCTGCGGATTTGGCTGCCAAAGGCGACGTCCACTTTCTTGTCGTACTCGGCGGCGCCTTCGGCGGCCATTTTGTCGGTCTCGACCTGCTGCAGCTTGGCCTGGAGCATGCGCAGGGC
>JBAVML010000271.1:0-2417 GCA_049690035.1 Chthoniobacteraceae bacterium | reverse complement strand
GTGCCGGTGATACTGCTGGTGACGTTCAAGGATGAACCATTCACCCGCAAGATGCCCTCTGCGCCGAACGCGAGTACCGGAGTGCTGATCGTCGCCGCATTGCCATTCACGAGGACGCCACCGCTGGTGAGCGTCCAGCCCTGGGTGGGAAGGAGCGAGCCGTTGGACCCGATGGTGACTCCGTCGTCGAGGATGTTTACCGCGTTGACGGTCCGGGCGAGGTCGAGGTCGCGGACGGTGGTGGTGGCGTCCACTTTGATCGTCGCCGTAGAGCCTGCCGCGTTGAGGTCAGTCGGCGTGTTGTATCCGGTGAAGGCGGTGACGCCATTCGTCGCGCTGTAGGTCGCGAAATCCGTGCCCACGGCGACGCGGGCGAGGATGCCCGTCGTGGCCGGGACGAGCGTCGGCGCGGTCGTGAATTTCAGGATGGAATCAGTGCCGAGGTTGGTGCCGGTGAGGATCGCCGTGCTGCCCGCGCTTTGCGAGAGGCTGGAGAACGTCACCGCCACCGTGCCTCCACCGGTGCCGGGGACTAGGTTGATCATCGAAGCGCTGGGGCCAAGCGTCAGCACGCCCGCCAGTTCCGTCGTGGCCGTCGCACTGCGGCCGAGCACGTTGAATGTGCCGCCGTTGAGGTTCAACGGGCCATTCCCGAGTCGATTGTTCACGTTCGCCGTGCCGGTGTTGTCGAGGGTCAAGGTTCCGCCCTCGTTGACTGCGGTCGCGCTCGTGAAACTGCGCACCCCCGTGTCCTTGTAGATGACGGAGCCGCGATTGACGGTCAACGTTCCCGTCGAAGTGCTGGTGTTGCCCGTCAGGGTGAGATCCCCGGCGCCAATCTTCGTGAGGTTGACCGCGGCGACGGTGGCATCGCTGAACCGATAGAACGGCCCGGCGAAGGTCGTCGAGGTGCCGTCGAAACCGACGGTCATTGTGGCGGCGGTGGTGGAAGAGTTGACCACATATCCCGAGCCCGTGAGCGAGCCGAGGATCGTGCTCAGACCGTTGAGATTCAGGCCCGTGTTTACGCCGTTGAGATCATAGGCGGAAAAGCGGGAACCGCCATTCGTGGTGCCGATCTGGAGCCGGCCCGCATTGACGGTAGTCGCTCCGGTGTAGATGTCCGCGGCGTTGAACTGGAGCACACCGTCGCCCGCCTTGATAATCCCGCCGGTAGATCCGGTCACTCCCTGCAGGTTGAAGTCCGAGAGCAACGCGGCGAGTTCCTGGCCGTTGAAGGTGGTCGCACCGATGTCCAGCGTGCGCGGGGTCGATCCGAAGTCCACGCGGCCGTTGAGGATCGAAGTCGAGGACGGGTTTGCCGTAGTGGAAACCACGTTGCCTTCGATTGCCAGCGTGCCCGAGTTGGAATTAACCGCGGTGGCGCTAGAGCCGCCGCCGTCATCGCGGAAGACGAGCCCAGCCAGGGTGTTATTGCCGACCAGGTTCAAGACCGCGTTGCCATTGAGCGTCACGATATTCGAGGCAGCGATCTGGCCCGCCGCGGTCGCGGTCACGGTTCCGCCGTTGATAGTTAGTCCATCCACCGGGTTTGTCGCCGCGGGAATGACTACCGTGCCCAAGGTCGGGGTCAGATTCACCGTGCCGCCATTAACCACGGTGCCGCCGGTGTAGCTGTTAGTGCCATTGCCGAGCGTGATCGCCCCGCCTGCGGCGGTGAGGACGAGCTTCGTCTTCGCCGTGCCGCTGCCGATAGCTGCGGCGGTGTCCACGACCTGTGAGTTCACCGTGAGGGTGTTGAGGCGGTTATAGAGATAGAGCTCGCTCGTGCCGCTACTGGCCAGACCGCCCGAGGTCAGCACCCCGCGGATCGCCGTGGTGCCGATCGTCTGATTGTTATTCGGCCCGATCAAACCGCCGCTGACGAGATTGAGGATGTCGCCGCCCGCGGCGAAGTTCAGGCTAATCGCGCTGCCCGTCATGGTGAGCGCGTTCAGCATCAATCCCCCGCTTGGCACCGTCGTGGTGACGGTAAGGCGGGCGTTGTCGGTCGCAAGGGCTCCCGCGAGGTTGTTGGTCCGCTCATACTGCAATGCACCGGTCTGGTTCAGACTGGCGACACCTAGTCCGGGAATATAGGTGGCAAACTCGTTGTTTCCGGTGATCGCCCAGCCGCCGATGATGTTATTCGTCAAGCCAGCGCCCACCGTGCTGTTCGCGTTGACGTTACCATTCAACGTGTTGATCACGATGCGATTCGAGCTACCGATGAGCCCCAAGTTCGAGGAAAAGAGCACCGTGGCTCCAAAGCCCGACTCTTTCGAGAGGCTGTTGAGGGTCAGTTCCGCGGAGTTTACCCCCGTGCCGCCGACGTTACTGGCGATGGTGGACAGGCCGCGGCGCAAGGTGACGTCGCCGATCGTTTCGGTTGAGGTCGTCTGTGCCCGTCCGTTGAA
>JBAVML010000270.1:0-3645 GCA_049690035.1 Chthoniobacteraceae bacterium | reverse complement strand
GCGAAGGAACACGAGTCCGCGTTGCCGACGAGGTTCAGCGTGTGAGTTGTTGATCGAGAAAGGAGACGACCTGCCGCGTCTTATCGTCGTTGCGCATGCGATCTTTCACGAGGCGATGCGCGTGGAGCACGGTGCCGTGATCCCGACCGCCGAAGGCGTCGCCGATTTCGCTGAGCGAGGTCTTCGTGAGCTCGCGGGCGAGATACATCGCGACCTGACGCGGGAAGGCGATGTTCGCGGGGCGCCGCTTGCTGGTCATGTCGGCGAGGCGAACATCGTAGTACTCGGCGACGCGATTTTTGATCTGGTCGATGGTGATGGCGCGGCGAGCTTCCTCCTGCAGCAAGTCCTTCAAGAGATGCTCGACTTTCTCGATGCTCGGGAGAGTGCCTTCATTGAGCGAAGCGTAAGACGCCACGCGCATGAGGGCGCCCTCGAGCCGTCGCACGTTGGTGCGAATGCGGGCGGCGAGGAACTCGAAGATTTCGTTACTGAGCTTCACGCCTGCCATGGTGGCGGCTTTTTTCCGCAGAATGGCGACGCGGGTCTCGGCGTCGGGCGGCTGGAGCTCAGCGGTCAGGCCCCACTCGAAGCGCGAGACGAGGCGAGTCTCGAGATTGGCGATCTCGTTCGGCGGACGATCACTGGAGAGGACGATCTGTTTGTGGCCGTCGAAGAGGGTGTTGAAAGTGTGGAAAAATTCCTCCTGCGTGCGGCCCTTGTCGGCGAGGAATTGGATGTCGTCGATGAGCAGCACGTCGGCCTGCCGATAGCGTTTGCGGAACTTGACCAACGTGCTGTTCTGGATCGCGTCGATGAACTCGTTTGTGAATGTCTCGCTGGTCAGGTAAACGACTTTCGACGTCCGCTTTTTTGCGAGAGCCGCCTGCCCGATCGCCTGCATGAGATGTGTTTTGCCGAGTCCGACGCCGCCGTAGATGAAGAGGGGATTGTAAGTTTTGCCCGGGGAGTTGCTCACCGCGAGACACGCGGCGTGGGCGTATTCGTTGTTCGAGCCGACGACGAAGCACTCGAAGGTGTTGCGCGGATTCATCGCGCTGGCCGCGGAAGCGCGTTCGCTGGTCTTGGCCTCCGGCTCAGGTTCCGGTGCCGCTGTGGACGAAGATGGCGGAGCGGATTCGCCGGTCGTATCCGCGTGCACGAAGCGAATATCGCGAGCCGTGCCGAGTTCCATGAGTACGGCCGTGCGGAGCATGCCGAGGTAGTTACTCTCGATCCAGAGTTGGTAGATGTTATTGGGCACTTGGAGCGTCAGCTTCTGGGCGTCGAGTTCCACAAGCTCGATGTCCCGAAACCAGCGGTTAAAAGTATCCGTGCTGACCTCCGCTTTCATGGTCGCGGCGATGGCGGTCCAGATGGCGGGCAAGCTGTCCATTTTCAAGGGTTTATCCACAGTCATTTCTAGGGTGCGAGGAAGAGCGATGCGGGCGGCTGCCGCTATCGCCGGATGAGCAAACTGGCGGGCGCAGCCGCGATGGGATGCGCAATTATCGAAGAGACTGTCGGCGCTAAAGCCTCTTGTTGAGAGGCTTGCGAGGCAGTGTGGTGTGGAACACTGATATTCACTGGATTGCCACAATCGGACTCCTGCGAAGTTCGCATCCACGTAGGATGAGCTTCGATGTGCTGGAGTTTTGACGGGCTGTTCACAAGTTATTCACAGGCGGTCTTTTTCGTTCCCGCCTAGCGGGCTTGAGACTAATTTTCGGGTGAAATAGGGACAAGAAAATTTGCCCCGCAGAGCCCCGGTTTATTTCCAAAAACGCGCGTTATTTGTTTGACCGCTCCGCCAGCCTAGAACCGACGCGGCTTTGCGGTCGAAATGCCATATCTACGCGTGCGTAGCATTTTTGGCGTCCATCGTCGCACGGGCGGCGGTCGAAGTCCGAAAGCACAAGGCGACGCCGATAGTCACAAAAGTGCCGAGGGTGATCCGCCACGGAAAGGCGAGCACCAGCGCAGGCATTGTAGCACCATCGGCTGCGTGGGTGGTGAAGCCCACGAGCCGTTGCAGATCGCCGTTGCTGAAAAAGACGACGGCCACGAATCCGGCGATCATTGCGAAAATATTTCCCACATCACTGCCGCGCGTCCGTGTGCCCACGGCGACGAGGAAGATGCCGAGCAGCGAACCGAACGTGAACCCGAGGATGCCGAGCACCAGCGGGATGATCGCGGCCGACGGGTTGTGCGCCATGTAATACGCGGTGCCGAGCCCGACGAGGATGATGAGTCCCGCGAAAAGCAGCGTGCTCCAACGCAAGACGCGCACGCGGGCAGCTTCGGTGATCGGGCCGTGCGCCTCTTTTCGCGGCAGCACAAAATCGCGAGCGAAGCTGGTGCCGAGCGCGTTCAGCGCGGTGCTGAGCGATCCCATCGCGGTGGCCATGATGCCCGCGACGACGAGGCCGCGCATTCCCGCAGGCATCTGCGTGAGGATAAAATAGGGAAACGCCTCTCGACCCGCGATGCCCTCAGGCAGTGCCGAGCTGCTGGTCTTGTAGAAGGTGGCGACGAGGATGCCCACGAGGATGAATGAGCAGACGACCGGGAGATCCGCGAGGCCGGAGAGGATCGTGGCCTTCGCGCTCTCGCGGCGGTTTTTCGCGGTGAGCATGCGCTGCACGGTGTCCTGATCGATGCCGTGGGTGGACATGGTGACGAAGGTGCTGCCAATGACGGCGGCCCAGATGGTGTATTCGGAAGTGAAGACGTTTTTCATCCACGCCCAGGCACCCGGATCGGCTGCGGGTTTGGCGAAGTTCCAGAAGAGCGGCGGGTGAAAATGCTGCGTGGCGGTGGCCCAGCCGCCGGGGATCGCGCGGAGGAGGAAGAAGATGGAAAACCCGAGCGCGGCGATGAGCACGCCGACCTGAATGAAATCCGTCCAGATCACCGCGCGAATGCCGCCGACCGCGGTGTAGAGCGCGGTGAGAAGGGTGACGAGCACCACGGCGCCCGCGAAGATCCAAAACTTTTCCCACGGCCCCACCGGCGCCCCGCGCCAGAGCTGCCACGCGAGCACGAGAATGATCGCACTCACATACAACCGCGTGCCCATGGCGAGCACTCGCGTGATGAGGAAAGTCGCCGAGGCCCAGGTGCGGGTGCGCGGCCCGAAGCGCGTCTCGAGGAACTCGTAGAGCGAGATGACGCCGTGGCGATAAAAGAGCGGGATGAAGATAAAGCTGACGATGATGCGCGCGAGGATCGTGCCGATGGAAAACTGCGCGTAGGTCCAGTTGCCTTCCTCGAAGCCGCTCTCCGGCGCGCCGAGAAACGTAGCCGCGCTGATCTCCGCGGCGATGATGCTTGCCAGCACCGCCCACCATGGCGTCTGCCGATCGCCGAGCGCGAAGCCCTCCACGCTCCCGCTTTTCGAGCGCTGCGATAATCCGATGCCGATGATGATCGCGAAGTAGCCCACCAGCACCACCGCATCGAGCCAGATGTGGCCGCTCATACCCGAGGCGCTTCCACGGTTCCGGCGGGGAGCAGGGCTTTGATCATGATCTTGGAGTTGCGCGCGCTCGCCTCGTATTTCTTGCGGCGATCGAGCGGCAACTCCTCGGGTGGCACTTCGAGGTAGCCTCCTTTTTGCTGGAAGAAATTGAAGGCCTGCGT